>JAFSAM010000058.1 GCA_017441005.1 Clostridia bacterium
AATTCGATATGAGATAAATCCCTCGTTTGCGGAGCAAACATATCGAGCCGTAGGCATATCGAGTTGCGCTAGCAACATATCGAAAATCCCGTTAGGGATTTATCTCGATGCGTGATTTGTCCGTTAAGGACATCACGCATAAAATGCGGAGGTTTTTTTATATATGAACATATCTATCCTCTGTCCTGGAAAATAGGTTTTTCTTCGGGTTCGGGCTCTTCTTCCTTGTAAGGCTCGATCATAATCTGATAGATCTTCGGCCATGAGGTGTAGATAGCAATAAACTGTCCCACAGAAATCGTCAAAATAAACGGGAGTAATGCTCCGAGCGGAGGGAATATCATCAAAAGCGAATAACTGAACAAGAATAAGAAAACGATTCCGATAGTACCGAGAAGATTGCGCTTAAAGCCGATCAATGCAAAAATAAACGAATTTTTGATAAGCTTATACAGGCTGAGCTTGAAAGTAACCATCATAACGTAGATGTAATATCTCATAACAAAATAGATGATACCGAAAGCCAAAGCTATATAGTACATAAGATAGGATACGTAGTCGTGGGTGTTTGCGGCAAAGAAAAGAATATCATATAATATGAGAAAGAGAAGGCCGATATCGATTATACCGAATATAAGACCCTGCTTCCAGTTTCTCTTTATTGCGTGCTTGTAATCTTGCATAAAGAATATTGGATCGCCCTTGACCATATTTCTTATGATATAGGTAGTGCCCACCATCGATAATCCGAAGGTGAAAATGGTAAGCAGTCCGATTATATAGAATACGGTAGTAGCTGTAGAGGTTACAAAAATCTCGTGCTGTACGCAGTGTGCACCGTAGAGAGCACTCGAAACAGGCGAGGCGTCTCCGCCGATCTTTAATGCACCGTAGATGGGGCCAAAAAGAGAAGATACGGGAGAATATGATACAGTATCAAGGTTGTGGCTCACCGCATAAAGAGCAAAGAAGACCGGAAGGTTTGTTAGCATCAACATAAGGTTGACCGATAGAAGTCTGTTCAGGTTTCTTCCGAGCAGCTTAAAAAAGAATTTAAAATTTCTCGGTTCGTTTACGTCTTTCGGGACGCCCTTACCGTTAAGTGAGTACCTAAACAGCGAAAAACGCTTTTTCTTTTTTTCTGACAATTTTTACATTCCTTTCGAGGAAACCGTGACTAACAGATTTCCGTGTTTTAATAGAATAATGATCAAGACAGCCCCGCTGAAAGCAAGAGTGTCGAATATGTAGGCTATTGTATCCTTTCTTTTTAGGGTTGATTTAAGCTTTACGGGATACATCAGTTTTTTTGAGTAAATGATCGAATGTGCACAGTAGAGACATAACAGACAAACCGAGGCTACGGACAATGCGGTGAATATAAAGCAGCCGAAAACCTCAAATCTTGCATTTATTATACCGTTTTTTACAATTCTTAAAAAGCAAGAGGTGCAAATGCCCGACGATATGCCCTTATATGCATTCAAGACAAAGAAGATGGAATGACGATGAATACAAAATGTCGCGATAAATGCAAAAAGAACAAACTTTGTTTCTTGGGTAAATGAGGCTATGACAGATGAAATTGAGAAGCTGCTGCAACCGTACACCGTATCTGTAACCTTGTTTTGTATCGAAATATATATACTTGAGTCTTGCGGAAGCAGGTAGCATACTGCAAGGCCAAGCATAAAAAATATTGCAGAACAAGATATGTAAAGATAAAAATAATGTAATCTTTCCTGTGAAAACATTTATAACCACCACCGTTAAAATATATGACGGCGGCGAAATAAAAATTACATTCCTTTAGAGAGTTCCTCGGCTCTTTCAGAGCATTTGAGCATTGCTTCTTTGACTATGTCGGAAAATTTATTTTCCTCAAAAACATTGAGCGCTTGCTCGGTCGTACCCTTGGGGGACTTGACCATAGTGATGAGCTCGTCGGGAGTCTTGCCTGTTTTCAGGAGTAATTCCGTAGAACCTATGACGGTCTTACATATTACTTCAAGCATGTCTTTGTTTTCAAAGCCCATTTCAAGTGCCGCATCGTAAATGCTCTTTATAAAGAGAAAAACGTATGCGGGAGAGCTTGAGGTGACTGCAATAATATCGTTCATTTTTTCTTCGGGAAGGGTAAATGCGCTGCCCGAGGATGCGAAAACGGCACAAATATTTTTGAAAACCTTTTCGTTTACAAACTCATTTTTTGAAAGCGCTGTTACACCTTTACCTACAAGGAGAGGCGTGTTTGGCATCGTGCGGATGACAGCCACATTTTGTCCGAGCTTTTGGCAAACAAATTCTGTGGTTATTCCGGCGGCAATAGATATAAACGTCTTGTTTTCAAGAGAGACACCCGATTCCTTGATCTCGGTGAGAAGATCGGTGAAGTTTTGCGGCTTTACAGACAAAAAAATAAAATCTGCAAGTTCAACGGCTTTTGGAGCAGTTTCTGCAAGAATAAAAGCTTCGTTTCTGTAGGGATCGTATTTTGTTGTGTCCTTGTCAAAAAGCACTATGTTGTCGGGAGTGTAGTTTCCCTGCATACTTCTTATTATCGCACCTGCCATATTACCGGTGCCCAAAAAGGCGAATTTTCCTTTAAGCATAACTGCCTCCAAATAATGATAATTTAATATATTATAACACATTTTGTTTTAAAATCAATCCCGAAAAGGTAAAATATTGTAAATATCTTGAAAAACATCTGTAAAAGTATTATAATACTGATTGACTAAATACCGGAGGAAAAATGATGCAGAAGGATACGGTATACAGAACTTTTAAAAGAATACCGTCGATCGAGACGGATAGACTTATATTGCGCAAGCTGAAGGTAGCCGATTTTGAGGATATGTACGAGTATTCAAAGTCGGATGAAGTAACTAAATATCTTTTGTGGCGCTCGCATCCCGATGAGCAGTATACAAGAGATTATCTGAAATATATCCAAAGCAGATACAGAGCGGGCGATTTTTTTGACTGGGCACTGGAACACAAGGAATCGGGAAAAATGATCGGCACCTGCGGTTTTGCAAAATTAGATTATGATAATAATTCTGCGGAGATCGGATATGTTATAAATCCCGCATTCTGGCATAAGGGATATGCTTCGGAGGCTGTAAAGAAGGTAATCGATTTCGGTTTTCATACTTTGAACTTGCACAGAATAGAAGCAAGGTACATAGTCGGAAACGAATTCAGCCGAAAGGTTATGGAAAAGTGCGGAATGATCTTTGAGGGAATACATCGGTCTTCGCTGATGGTAAAAGACAGTTTTGTTAGTGTGGGGTATTGCGCTATCACCGCCGATGACTATATTTCAAACTATTTGTGATTATGTGTTTTGAATTTGTTGTAATGTAACTTTTTTTGATTCTTAGCGATGTTTTGTCCAGAAAGTATTGGATTAACAATTGATTTACCCTGTTTTTAGTGTAGTATGGTTTCAGCGTGATGATGACGCGAATACTTTTAAGAGGTGTAATTATGAGCAATAAAGAAAAGATCAAGGTCGGATTTATCGGTCTTGGCGGAAGAGGAAGCGGTGTTTGCTCCGATACTTTTGCAGATATGGTGGATATGGATGTTGAGATTGCCGCCATTTGCGATTTCTTTGAGGAAAGAGTCAATACGATTGCAGAAAAGCTTGTCGGAAAGAATATTCCAAAGCCTTTTTGCACCACCAACTATAAAGAGCTTTTAGAGCAGGATATTGACGCTGTAGTGATTCTTTCGTCCTGGTCAACTCATATTGATATTGCTATTGAGGCGATGGAGAAGGGGATTTACGTCGGGCTTGAGGTCGGCGGTGTCTATGCGATGAACGATTGCTGGAGACTGATCGAGGCGCACGAAAGAACAGGCAGTCAGCTGATGTTTCTCGAAAACTGCTGCTACGGTCAGCGTGAGCTGATGGCTCTCAGAATGTTCCGCGAGGGTGTTTTCGGCGAGGTCGTTCACTGTTCGGGCTCATATTCACACGATCTGCGTTCTGAGATCACTGACGGAAAAGAGAAGAAACACTACAGACTTGGCAACTATATTAACAGAAATTGTGATACTTATCCCAGCCATGATGTGGGTCCGATGATGAAGATTCTGGACATTAACAACGGAAACAGATTTGTAACTTTGTCTTCTTTTGCATCTTGCGCAAAGGGACTGAAGGATTATATAAAGAGACATAAAGAGCCGGATGATCCTTTGCAGATGCTTGAATTCAAGCAAGGCGATGTTATCACGACCGTTATCACCTGTGCAAATGGAGAGACTATACAGCTTACACTTGATACCACGTTACCGAGATTTTATTCGAGAGAATTTACGGTAAGAGGAACAAAGGGCTCGTATTTCGGCTTATGTGATGCTGTATTTCTGGAAGGAGAGCACGACGAGTTCGAGGGAAGTGCAAAGGGACATAACCTTTATAAGAACGGTAATGAGTTCGCAAACAGATATTGTCATCCGCTTTGGCACAACTATACTCCGAGAGGGGGACACGGCGGTATGGACTGGCACGTTTTTCGTGCGTTTGTTGAGAGTGCAAAAAAGAATGCTCGTCCACCTATCGACGTATATGATGCAGCTTCTATTATGTGTCTGACCGTTCTCTCTGAGCAATCGATCGCAAAGGGCGGTGCACCGATGGACGTTCCCGATTTCACAAGAGGAAAATGGTATCAAAGAAAAGACATCGATTTTGACAACCCCTACAATCTTGACAGACAGTATCCATTGGCTGAATACGTATTCTGATAAATATGGCTTCCGAAAAAAACGGGAGCCTTTTGTTTTTTTAAATGGGAAAAAGGGTTGACTTTAATAATTCTAAATGTTACAATCTAAGGTGTTATGAAATATGACAAATAGGGGGACTGTTTTTATGAATAAGCTTTATTTTATAACAGATAAGACCTCGCCCGAAATGAAGGCAATAAACGAGGTTTTACCCAGACTTAATGCAGTTGATGACGTTTCCGGCATTCCCGTTATGCTCAAGCGTATCCCTGAAGGCTTGACCGTTACAAAGGATGTAAAGGGATATACGATCGGTTTCTCCACGAGGATCTCGCTTATTAGGGCGGTAGGTCTTCTTGTTGAGAATCTAAAGAAGAAAGAGCTCAACATCGAAGAAAAGCCTAAGTTTGATACCGTCGGTACTATGCCCGACTGTTCGAGAAACGCAATGCTCACCGTTGACTCCTTGAAGGAGTGGATAAGAGTTAATTCACTCATGGGTCTCAACGCTATGATGCTTTATACAGAAGATACCTACGAGATTGAGGAACAACCTTATTTCGGTTATATGAGAGGCAGGTTTACTGCAGAAGAGATCAAGGAGATCGACGACTACGCGTTCCTTATGGGCATCGAGCTCGTTCCTTGTATCCAGACGCTTGCCCACCTTCGCACCCTTTTCCTTAACGGACAGATGGCAGGTCTCCGTGATGCGGACGGAATTCTTTTGGTCGGAGATGAAAGGGTATATAAGCTGATTGACGATATGCTTGATACCTGTTCAAAGAATTTCCGTTCAAGAAGGATCAACCTCGGTATGGACGAAGCATTCTTGCTTGGTTCAGGCACGTATATGCAAAAGAACGGTTATACACCTCGCTCGGAAATAATGAGGGTACATCTCGATATCGTTGTTCAAAAGTGCAAGGACAGAGGACTTCAGCCTATGATATGGAGCGATATGTTCTTCAGAATGATTCCTCCCACAGGCGGCTATTACAGAATAAGTCTTGAATGCATTCCTGAAAACATCGTAAAGCTTGTTCCCGAGGGCTTGAAGCTTCTTTACTGGGATTATTATTCAATTGACAGAAACAGATACAACAAGATGTTTGATCTCCATGCTGACTTTGTTAACAATGCAACAGGCTTTGCCGGCGGTGCAGTTTGCTGGTACGGCGTTGTACCGCTTAACACGTTCTCTGTAGAATCGGCGCGCGCGGCTACCGAATGTGCGATCGCAAAGGGATGTAAGGATGCTTGGATAACGATGTGGGGAGACGACGGCTCTGCATGTGCACATTTTGCTACTTTCCCGACACTTCAGATTTATGCTGAGGCTTGCTGGAGCGGCAATACTACAGACGAGCATGCCGAGATAAGAATGAAGACCTGCACCGGTGCATCTTACAAGGACTTCCTTGAGATGGAGCAGGTAAACAACGTTCCCGGAAGGACCGATTACGGCAAGGATATTGCAAACCCCTATAAGTATATGCTTTATCAGGATATACTTAACGGTAAGTTTGACTGCCATATTCCCGAGGGAATTGCCGAGCATTATGCCGAAAAGGGAGCTTATATGAAGAAGCTCGGTAAGAGAAATAAGGATTACGAAGAGATCTACAAGACTCTTGCTTCGCTTTGTTCGGTGCTTGAAATAAAGGCATCGTTGGGCGTTGACCTGAAGAAAGCCTATGATGCAGATGATAAGGAAGCGTTGAAAAATTTTGCTGACAAGGTTATTCCCGAGCTTATCAAGAGATATGAAAAATATTATGCAGATAATAAGGCTATGTGGGATAAGTATAACAGACCTTGCGGCTTTGAGGTTCAGGACATCCGTTTCGGCGCTTTGATCCAGAGAGCAAAGAACGTAAGAACTATTTTGCTTGACTACGTTTCGGGCAAGACACAGTCTATTCCCGAGCTTGCTGTCAAGAGAATTCCTTTTGATCCCGCACTTGAGGGCAAGGCTTTGAAGCATCAGCATTTCTGGTGTGATATTGTAACTGCAAACATTTTGAGCAGATTCTAAAATAAAAAAAGATCCGAGACGGAATACTTCCTCTCGGATCATTTTTTATTCAATTATACACGCTTGACTGTATGTTGCGGTGAAGCAGTCGAGCACAGCGTATTTGCTGTATGACACAATTCCTACAAGCGGGTCGCAGAATATGTACTCGTCGTCAGTATAGCCGATCATAACAAGACAATGTGAGCTTGCGTACCACACGACTTCACTCCCGTCAACGTAAGTCACCCATGCAAGAGTGTCTTCGTAAAACATATCGATCATCCCCCACATTATGACCGGTTTGCCCTCATCAATGTATTTTGTGTATTCTTCGAGGTCTTGATAGCTTACGTCTTTTGCGCGGAGGTCCGATTCAGCCATACTTAGGTACATATTGGCAGTTTCTACGATGCAAGGGGCATAGCATCCGAGTCCATAGTCGGTTGCTTCTCCTATATATGTCGTCCAAGGATTGCCGTACTGGTATTCGCTCCGCGGCATATAGTCGGAATAAAGCGAAAAATGATCGATTTCATAGCCGAGATAGTTCAAAACTATTGCAAGTGACGTTACCTCGCACCCGTTTGGCAAAAGCGGCATTTGCATTATGTTTTTTACGTCAAGGTATATTGCATCGGGGTTTTCCAACGGATCAAAAAAAGGTTTAGGCGGTTCGCTCGTTTCTGTTTCTTGTTCTGTTTCTGTTTCTTGTTCTGTTTCTGTTGACGTTGTAGCTTCTTCGGTTTGAATTTGAGGTTCGGCTTGCTCGGTTTCCTCCGGTGTTTGGAGCGGTGGCTGCGTTTTCGCTTCCGTAGCTTCGATTTTTGCACTTGTTTCGATTGTCTTATCTTCGGTGCAGCCAATAAAACTCAAAGAAATAAGTAGTAATACGATCAGAAATATTATTCTTTTAGGGAGTATAACAGTAATGGGGAAAGGCATATAGCTGTTTCCTTTCTTTGAGTTAATTTAAGAAAAAAACGGTAAGCTTTTATGGGACTTACCGTTTTGTTTTGTGTCAGTGGAGTCTGTTTCCGTTTATATCGTAGTACTCGTAGCGTATTTCAACAGAATCTTTGGTTTCTGTAATGGACTGAATGTTTCCGTTATCGTAATACCATGTTTCAAGAGAATAGACCCAGCCGTCATCGTTGCTCAAAAACTCGGTATAGCCGATAAGAACATTGTTTTTGTTGTGGACGAAGATTTTAGAATAAGCGGGAGGATCGTTATACTCGTATGTTTCGACTTGAATAAGGTTGCCGTTCTGATCCCAGGTGGTTGCTTTGATTTCGACGCCCTCTTCGTTGTAATTGGTTTGCTGATAGTTGCCGTTAGGCATTTCAATCTCGCCTAAAGCGCGAATACCGTTTTTGTAGTGTATGATGTTGGTTCCGCCGTGGGTATAAACGTATTTGTAAAGAGTGATTACGCCGTTTTCGTCGTAAAAGTATTCACTTTGAGTACCGTCTTCGAATTTAGAGAAAAAGTATGAATCAGTGCCGTTGTCATTGTAGGACTTGATCCAGAATATTGAGCCGTCTGCAAGGTATCCGGTCTCTTTTTTTAGTGTGCCGTCAAAAGAGTAATCATAATTGTAGTATTCACTAAGATTTACTCCGTCACTATAAAAAGATTTCTTAATGCATTTATCTGAGCCGAGAAAAGGATCAAATTCTTCGACGTATTTGGAGATAGTACCGTTTGGATCCTCGGGGAAGTAGGTGTGTACAGCGGACGAAAGATATTTAGGTGTATCGGGATTGCCTATCTCCACCTCCGAATAGACGTACTCGATCAGGGTGTGACGGAACATTGTTTTCGGATTGTAGTATTCAGCTTTTATCGGGGTGTAGTTTTTGTCTCTGTAGAATGCGTGTATTTCTACAGCGTCGGAGTAGTTTACCTGATTGTATTCTTCGTCAAGATAATATGTATCGACGATCGAGCCGTCGGGTAAGTATGAGGTGTGCTCATATATTCCGTCATCATTGGGAGAGAAGCGTACTACTACAGTGCCGTCTTCAAGATATGTAACGTCTTCCTTGTTTGCCAATGCACCGCTGGGGAGGGTAACCTGTTCGACATCGGGTTTTGTTTCCTCTACTACTTCTTCACTGTAAAGGGGATCAAGAAGAACCAACATCATATTTCCGTTTTCGTCGGATTGTATTTCAAATTTTCCGGGAAGCTTTTGACCGTTTACAATAACCGAGTTTCCTTTTATAATGATCTCATTGCCGTCCCCGTCAACGAATAAGTTGTCATCACCGTCGCTTTTTTCCAAAATAATACTGCCGCCGGGGAAATATGAAACGTCTCCGTTTCCGTCTCCGTTGATGATAATGCCCGACATTCCGCCGGGATAGTACGAAACTCCGCCGTTACCGTCGCCGTTTACAATGATCCCGGACACACCACCCGGGTATTCTCCGTTTTGAGCATCATTTTCGATGTATTCATCATTAGCCGCCTCGCCGCCCATAGAAGCATTAAAGCTTCGATTGCACGATGACATTAAAATCAGTGCAAGCAGAGCAGAGAAGAGAATCAATGCTCTTTTGAGTGTGTTATATTTCATTGTGACTCTCCTTAACCATATTAATATATAAAAATATTATCATATAAAACCCGAAAAGTCAAGCCGATTATATCTCCGATAAATACAAAGATTTTTAAGATTATTCAAATTATATCTTGACATTCATATAAAAAAATGATAAAATAATTAGGTCAGTTTGTTGGACTATGTGTCAATCTAACCGACAAAAATAATATGCAGGTGTGGCGGAATTGGCAGACGCGCTAGATTCAGGTTCTAGTGAAAGCGATTTCATGTGGGTTCAAGTCCCGTCACCTGCACCAAAACGAAAATCCTGTCGACGAATGTCGATGGGATTTTTGTTTTGTATTGTTCATTTTTCATTATTCAATATTCATCATTCATTCGACAGGATTTTCAATGAATAATGAACGATGAAATCGCTTACGCTGATGAATAATGAATAATTTTGGCTACGAAAAAAGCATTTGTATTCTCTTATTTATAAATTCGTTAGTTCAATCTTATACAGTACGGACTGCTATTTTATGCTACCCTTTCAAAATCACGGAATACTCGTTAGAGTGTGCCGTGATTTTTTGTTTTATCAAGAGAAACGGGGCTTGAAGGAGAAGCGGGAGTGAATTGACAGTCCGGTGGACTGTCAAGAGCCGCCAGACCTCGTCGCGTAGGTCGCGCGAGACCAAGTCCCGTCACCTGCACCAAAAACGGAGCAGCGAAAAAATCGTTGTTCCGTTTTTTTGATATAAAATACTATTGTTTAGTTTTTTTATTTTAAAATGACAGATTGGTTGTACAAGAAAATTGTTGTAAATTGCGAAAGTTTGTGTTATAATATCTGTAGATAATTCGTAATTATGGGTATATATTACAAAATGAGAATCAATACTAATGTGAGCCAACATGATTATCTTTTAGATTGTAACACCGAGTACGGCAAAATAACATGTTTTAGGGGTATGATTCAGTTCAGAAATGACTATACTACAACTTATAGCAGATTATTTATGTTTAGTTCTTAAAAAGCCTGTTATGTTTAGCAGACACAATTCCTTTAAGTGAATATTACAGTTATAGTAAGATATTTATATTAGGAGGTACATATATGAACAAATCATTTACTTTCGATTCGCTTCCCAAAAATTTGGCAGATTTACAGTCAATGCAGGAGGCGGTACTTACAGATCCTTTTCAAACGGCGGCTTTAACCATTTGCGCACTGTGCGCTTATGCCGAAGATAAGACTGCGGGTACCGAAATGCTTAACTGGCTCCGTGGCCCCCGACCTCTCGGTCCATTCGATATTTCCTTTTTAAATGACCGTTTCCGTGACGGAAAGTATGTGATCTATTCCTATTTCGCAGGCGCTATCCCTGACAACGATTATACTCCCGTACGTCCTTTTACACTTACTTTTGAAGAAGGTCCGTATGCGGATGCAAATCCCGGCTATAAAAAGCTTCATATTCGCAGCGGCGGAGCAGACAGCGCACGTGAAGTTGTACTGCGTCGTAAAGGTGACGGAACTTGGTTGCTTTGGGATCAGTTCCTTCTGGTAAGCATACGTCAACCTAAATCAGCTGACCCATGGGCATAAATGTATCGTGCAGCATTTGTTTTTTTTAAGCTGATATTATAATGTTGAAATACTGAAATTTTCAACTAAAAACGACAATTCTCGGTTTGAGATTGTCGTTTTTTATAATAAATGTAACGTTTACGCTATTTTCTAATCTAATAAGTGAAGGTGGTGAGGGTGTGCCGGATTTTGAAATGGTGTTTCGCGACCATAATCAGTTTATTTTTCGTTTTTTGATGAAAATGTGCGGGGATGTATCCTTAGCAGAGGAACTAACTCAGGAAACATTTTTTCGGGCGTATATGAACTTATCATCTCTGAGAAATGAAGAAAAAGTAGCTGTATGGCTGTGCCAAATTGCAAAAAATACATACTTTGCTTGGTTTAATGAACAGAAAAGATATCGGCCGATTTCACACCCAATATCTTCGGATAGCACACCTGACATTGCCGAGCTTTTCGAGGAAAAGGAACTTGCAGGCAGGGCACTTTCCGTCTTGCATACCCTGAATGAGCCATATAAAGAGGTGTTTATGCTTTCTGTTTTTGGCGGGCTGTCTTTAAAAGATATTAGCGGGATGTTTGGAAAAAGTGAAAGCTGGGCTCGCGTTACTTACTATCGTGCAAAGCAAAAAATTATGGAAGGATTGGGTCAATAATATGAACTGCAATATAATAAAAGATTTGCTGCCTTTATATGTAGATGAATGTTGTTCGGAAGAAAGTGCAAAACTTGTTGCTGAGCATCTTGCGATTTGCCAAAGCTGTGCACAAGTATATAGCCAAATGTGTGAAACAGTTCATCCTCAGAAAGATACACCGAAAGATGTACATTTGCATCGTATCAGCAATTGGAAAGCATCTTTTCTTCAATCGGTGATGCTATTTGTCTCGTTTGCAATCATTACGTTGGGGGTAATTTTAGAGGGTAGCACCCCGACCGGACAAACAAATGGATTGTGGGCGGTTACGTTGATCGTTCCTGCAACCGGACACCTGCTGTCACTTGCAAATTGGTTTTTTGTCCGCGTTTATAAAAGTAGGAAAATGTTCTCTTTCGGCTCTTGCATTGCAACGTTAACCATTACGCTGTTGGGATATGTTTGGGCGATAATCCACTACGCAGGCGAGATGGTGATGTCTTCGCCGCTGGTGTGGTGTGGTGTGGTGCTGTCTGCCGTGTTGTGCGTTTTATCAAAGGTATTGTCTAACCAATATGCGCTGCTGTTAGGAAGGGAGTGAGAATATGCTGAAAAAAGGATTAGCCCTGCTTTTGGCGATAATCATGCTGTTTTCACTGTCTGGGTGCTCAGATATCTTGGGTGAAGCTTTTTTCCTTTTCCTTGTCGCAACAGGAGATGATAGAGCCGATAAAGACGAGGTTTTTGATTTCGTGAGCGAGAATGAGGAAGAACTGCTTAAGGCAATTGAAGCTGGAGATTATTCCGCATTTGAAAATCAAGGTTTTATTAAAGACATAGATGCAGATGAAACAGTTGTTGATTTTTCCTGCGGTGGTGCCGGTGTAGGTTCGGGTACCTCTTATGTAGGTTTCTATTATACCTCGGAAAACGATATGGCTGCTGTGTGGTGCGCACCGTCGTCTGCCAGTGCGTTGGCTCCTTCCGGAAACGGATTTGAGTGGCAAGAACCCAATGGAGATGATCGGTATTATACAGAGCATATCTGTGGAAATTTCTATTATTATGAGGCTTCGTTTTAAGGTGAAGTCACCTGTCGCGATTTTAGATAATGTAAAGAAACTTGTTATAAATTGCGAAAGTTTATGTTATAATATTTGTAGATAATTCGTAATTATGGGTATATATTACAAAATATAAGACTAGTCATAATGATTATTTTTCTCGTAATTCATAAAATTACTCATTGTGCGTCAGTTGTGTAATAAGTATCTAAAAACATTAGGATATGACCATTTGATTAAGATTTTTAAAAGTTTTTTTGCAGTGATTTTATTGGCATTGATTTTGTTTACCAATATGTCAGCGTGTAGCTCTCAAAACACTGAACTTGACAAAAAGCTCACAGAGTCACTGTGTTCTTCTTCGTGGACCAGCGGATTTGTCCGCTGGAGCGATGATAACGATTCGGGAAAAGTAGAATGGTTGTACACCTTCAATGAGGATGGCACAGGCACGCGTTTAGATTATTATTCTTTTGATGGTGACGTTTCTCAGAATAATCATGGACCTTGGGACATCAAGTATAAATTTATCCATAAAAACGGTAAGGTTTACTTACGTATCAATACTACTGCGAGTCAAGTTGACTATCTTTTAGACTGTGCCCCCGAAAGCGGCAGCATTACAAATTTTAAGGGGCTCGTACAGTTCAGAGATGACTATACTGCAACTTATAACAGAATTCTTATGTTTAAGTTTTGATAGGATGTTGCACTTGATAGTATAATTCACCTAATGAAATAAAAAATGCACACATAATGTGTGCATTTTTTGGGTTGTTGTGATGTTTTATAAGTCATATCTAAAGGAGTTTCTGTACTCTCCCGCACATTTGAAATCCTTTACAAGATTAATTTCTTTGCCCTCGTTTCCCGAAGTGCATACAAAGAGATTGAATGTATACTGTGTATTTTCCTTAAAGTTGAAGCAAGAAAAATCGAGGTTTTCGAGATCGTACTCGGGATTGTGATAGCTTCTCTTGTAGTTTATTGCCATAGGAAGAATGTCTTTTATGGTATAAATGGTTGCACCGTCTGTAATTTCAGCTCTTGCAAAAATGATCTGTCTGTTGGATTTGATCTTACCGCTGATTTTTTTCTCTGTAAAGAGTGTATCGATTACGGCATCTTCAAGGTAGGTGTTTTCTTCTCCGTTATCTCCGGATACAAGCTCGGGAAGGGTAATGGGGAGGTCAGCGCCTTTGTAAAGATCGATGAACTTCCATTCGTGCTCCTGCATGGAGGCCTTTATGGGGCCCTTGATGTAACGTCTCGCTGCACCGCCGGCTTGGTCGAGAAGCTTAACATAGCTTATATCCATATTGATGATCTTTTCGCCGTTTTCGAGCGTCTTGTATTCAACGTAAGGCTCACCTACAACAAGTCTGATATGGCGTGCATTGCTCTTGATAGACTTAACGTGTGTTACAGCATCACCGGGGCGAAGCTGTGCATAGGCTCTTGCCATAACCTGTTCGCCGTTTTCTGCACAGATAAGGTCTGTATTGTAACCGTGCTCCTTGTTACAAACGTATTCGCCTACGGGAATTACACAAGCACCTTCAAAGGGAACAGTATTTTTGCAGAACTGTAATTGCTGCATTTTTTCGTTGTTGTTTATAGCTGAATTCCAAGCGATCTGAACAGCTCCCATACAGTCGTTGCCGGGGAAGGTAAATGCATTCTGAATTGAGGTTTCAAGTATTTCTCCGCCGATTGCTTTGAGGGCAGCAACGGAATCGATTTTGTCCAAATCTTCTTCTGTGCCTGGGAAAGGAATATATGCACCTACACGCTTTTCATTGAAAGTTTCGGCATTTGTCATATTACCGTTTATGTAAGGAGGTCCGAAATAGGTCACTCCTTTGCGGTATACGCAAAGCTGAGAGGTACAACCGCCTTTTCCGGGGTTGTAGGTTACAAAGTTATCGTCGGGTGTCCATTCGATCGTTGCCATTTTTTTCATATAGTCAACGACTTTTTTACGCAAAGGATTAAGCATAATTTTAAACTCCTTTTTTGTTTGCAAGATAAGACTTGCATTTTTTGTTTTTCACAATTTTATTATATAACTCAAGCTTATATGTTTCAAGAGACTATGTTAAGTTTTTATTGTTAAATGTTGTATTATTTTAAGGTGTTTAGTGTTTTGCAGTAAAAGATAAAACTCCGAAAAAGCGAGATAATGAAGTCGTTTTTCGGAGTTTTTTAATCAGTCGAGAGATATATTCATAACCTCTTCTGTTCTTGTGATCTTATAGTTATTGAAATCGTTGTGAGTCTCGTAAAGCTCGATCTTACAGCCTTTGAGGGCGGTAGGCTTCAGATTGTTTTTGATGGTGATATAGAATTCGTCCTCGAGTTTCATCTTACAGAATTTGACTGCCTCGGAAACATCGATCGTCAAAATATTCTTGTCGAACGTGAGCTTACTGCGGGTTCTGTATATGTGCTGATTACTGCAAAAAGCGATGTCTTTTGAAAGCATTACGCCAAAGATCTCAGCCTGCTTTTTGAACCATTTTACCCAGGGCTCGAGACATTCATGGTTTTTCTGATAGTTGAAACGTAGGAAGTTTGGCCAATGGGTACTCATTACGTCTCCGTATTCACCGTCGCCTTCATCGTAGAAGTTGAAAAGATATTCGGGGTCGAAGTCGTATGCATTCCACGGAATACCGAATTTTTTGTGCTTTTCAAGATAGAATGTGTTGCCGATGAACTCAGAGTGGCAGATCATACCCTTCCAGCGGTTCAGCCAGTAGGTCATTCCGTATTTTTCGAGAATTTCGGCAAGCGGAACGATATCCTCGCTTGTGAGGTTTCTCGGAACGTTTGTGGGGGAAGAGAAGGATCTGATCTTTTTCTTGAAGCCCCAGGAATTATAGATCTTGTAGTAGAGCTCGAATCTGCGGTCAATATCGTCTTTGGGCAATATGGAAAGAAGTTTGTCGCCGGGATTCTTGTAGTAGAAGTATTCGAGTTCGGTGATCTGTCCTCCGTTTTCATCATAGTTACCGTGGAGAAGTCCGTGGAAGCAGTGCTCGATGTATTCGGAGTTTTCTAAAGCCTCGAAGCATTTTTCTGCAAGGGACATATCGATTATTTTTCTTCTGTTCCAGGTTTCGGGCTCGTATGTTGCACCGACTTCACTGCGGAGGATGTTATCCTTGTCCCATTCGCCGATGACCAAGGGGGCGACGATCTTCTGGTCGATAGCCTTACCGATCTCGTTCAGAATGATGTAGTCCTCTGCGACGTGAGTTCTCGGCATTCCTGTTCTTGATGGCTTGCCTGCATATCTGTCATCGGAGCCTCTGAACCATCCGATGTCATCGACACACAACTGCAAAGCCGCAGGAAGAATGACTGAATTTTTCATGCGTGGTACCTCGTTTGTTTAGATTATTTGGCTTGTTTCTTTTTGATCATTACAAATACTACTGCCGCAACGGCGAGTATACCGGAGGCAGAAGCGACCCAGATCCAGGAATCGTAGTTTGTATCGTCTTTTGGTGCAGTATTGTCAGCATCGGTTTCCGGAGCTGTGTTTTCATCTGATTCAGAAGAGACGTCATTTTCAGTGTCGGTCGGATCAGTGGTAACAGGATCAGTGGTAACAGGTTCTGTTACGTGCGGTTCTGTAGCGGGCGGGTCTGTGGCCGGTGGATCTGTGTCAGCAGGTTTTGTTGCGGTAGCAAGCACGTTTGCAAGATAATCGGAGGTTTTACCCTCGGGAAGCTTAACGTCGGTTATGTCTGTTATAACACCAACCGCATAAGCGAGATTGAGGTCATCGCCCGTCCATCCCGTAAAGTCGAGTGTGCATACAGCGGGGAGGTTGTTTGTTGCTCCCATAGCAGACTGGTTGATTGACCACATATCAATGAAATTTCCGCCGTTGATGGTGATGAGGGCAGTTCCGTCTGCGTTTGTCATTCCAGTGGGACCTACAGCATTTATGTCACAGGAGTATGTACCGCTGTTTATTGTGATCTTAACGTTTCCGCTGAAGTTTGATTTGGCCTGAACGGTACCTGATATCATTCCGAGAACTGTAGTAGTACCCTCGAGAGTGAGGTTTGTGTTGGCATTTTCGCTTGTGGCTGCAGCAGTCGTACCCCACATAGCCGCAGTGATTTTGTTATATGTACCGGATTTTACGGTAAGAGTAGGATTCTCGTTTTTGCTTCCCGCGTGTCTGTGACCGGCACCAAGGCTTACGTAGTTTTGTGCAACACCTTCAAAGGCTTCATCTGAGGGGTAACATTCAACCCCTTCTCCCACAAGTGTACAATAATCATCAAAGGTGATCGCTCTGTCTGTACCGATCGTTTCGATGTCAATGTTTTCCCATATAGAGGAACCGAGCACGGTTACCATTGCGGGAGTGCATATAGTTAGCTTTGCGCCCGCAGTCTCTCTGTAATCTACACCGTCGTAGACGGAAGTGAACTTGATTACGTTGTTTTTGAAATTTGCCGTATATGCATCTCTGACATTGCTTGCTCCGTTGTCTGCGCACTCGTTTATACCGAGATAAACGGGACCGCAGATTACAATAGTACCGCCGGTTTCTGCAAGCAGCTCTGTTGCCTGATAGAAGGCTGTCGTATAATCGTATCTCTTTCTTTCGGCGTTGGGGTCAAATTTTTCGTGATCTGTAGCTTTGAGTGGGTTGTCAGCGTCGGTGCCCGTTCCGTCACCGGAAAGCTCGCCGACGATCTGATAATTATCGTCACGGGGCGCATCCTTGATGAAAACGACCTTATCGCTTCCGGGTTTTAGCTCGTTCGGGTCAGCCCCGGGTTCGCAGTTTACTGCCGATGCGTTGAATGAAAGAAGTGAAGCAAGAAGTGTTATGGCAAATGCCAATACCAAAAGCTTTGCAAATTGTTTCATAGTATTCTCCTTTAATTATAAGCCAATAATGGCTTGAAGTCAAACGATGTAGTAAAATGATTGCACGAATTTTATATTATTTTGTGGTTATTTCGACAATGTCTGATGTGTGAGTGATCTTATAGGTTTTGAATTCGTTGTGTGTTTCGTAAGGCTCGATCATACCTCCCATCACGGAAACGGGGTTGATGCCGTTTTTTATGCTGACATAAAATTGTCCGTTCAAGCAGTCTGTAGGTTTGTTTAATGCGTCTGTAAGATCTATCGTTATCTTATTATCACTGAAAGAAAGCTTTGAAAAACGGCGATATACGTGCTGGATCGAGGAGAATTCAATGTCTTTTGAGAGCATAAGACCGAATATCTCAGCTTGTTTTTTGAAATATTTTACCCATCCGCCGAGTACCTTGTAGTTGTTCTGAGGCTGATAACGGAGGAAGTTCGGCCAATGCATTCCAAGAACGTCACCGATAACCTCGTCGCCCTCTTTTGCAAAGTCCTTCATGTAGTCTGGGTCGAAGTCGAATGCATCCCACGGCACGCCGAAGTTTACGTTCTTTTCCATATATACTATTCCGTCATAGAAAACTGTGTCGCATACTGTCTTTTTCCAGCGGCTTGTCCAGTATTTGACACCGTGCTTCCTTAAGGCTTTTGCCAGCGGTAAAAGATCTTCATTCGTAAGGTGCTTTGGAATTCCGTTTGGCGCACAGAAAGAACGTATTTGTTTTGTAAATCCCCAGGAATTGTAGAGCTGCTTGAATATATCAAGTCTGTAGAGTATTTCATCCTCGCTTTGCGTAGTGAGAAGCTTGCTGCCGTTCTTGTATTCAAAGTACTCCATCTCGGTGATCTGTCTTCCGTTTTCGTCATAGTTACCGTGGAGGTTACCGTGGATCGCTAATTCTATGTAATCGCTTTTTTCTATGTTTTCAAAGCATTTTTGCGCCGACGGCATATCAATTACGGATGCACAGTCCCATGTGTCCGGCTCATAAGTGAAACCGGGTTTTCCTCTGAGTATATTATCTTTATCCCATTCCGCAAGACAGATCGGGCACATGATTTTTTGGTCGATCGCTTTTCCGAGATCATTCAGTATCTCATAGTCAAGCGGATGGTGCTTTCTTGGAATACCCGTTCGTGACGGTCTTCCGTTAAGTCTGTCGTCTCTGCCGAAGAACCAGCCGATATCGTCTACACAAAGCTGTAAGGCAGAGGGAAGTATTACTGAATTTTTCATATTTTACCTCATTTCTCGAAGTTGCTCGGATACTGTGTCATTAGCTTAATTTTAAAATATGTTGAGTTAAATGTCAACAATTAAATATAATACACAACCATAACATTAAAGTTATAGTGCGTGCATTTCATTTAGAAGATCGAATAGCTTTTTTTGTTGACAAAATATGCTGTTTTCGATATAATGGTTTTAACGAAAAATGTTCGTAAATCGTTTTTGGGAGACCACAGAAAATATCTATTATTGTTTCTTGGAGGTTTTTTTATGAAATTTCTAAAAGTAATCCTCTGCACACTTCTTGTGTTCGTTTTTTTATGCTCCTGCATATCCGTAACTGCGTTGACCGATGTTTCGGAGCTTGGTAAAAAGGACACTTTGAAGATACTCGCGATCGGCAATAGTTTCAGTGAAGATGCAACGGAGTTTATTCCCGTGATCGCCAAGGATCTCGGAATCAAAAATATAGTTGTGGGCAATATGTATATTGGCGGCTGTACGATACAGAAGCACGCCGAAAATGCAAGAAACAATAAGGCGGAATATAAATATTATAAGAATACGTCATATTCGCTTATGAGTGTATGTCCGACAACCCAAAACGTCAGCCTTGAAACTGCGCTTAAGGATGAGGAATGGGACGTTGTTACACTTCAGGATTCAAGTGTAAAAAGCGGTATTTTGGGCAAGACTTACAGTGATCTTGATTATATGATCAATTACGTCAAGACTATGTGTCCAAACGCAAAGCTCGGATGGCACATGACCTGGGCTTATGAGACGGGATATACCGGCTCGGCTTTTAAGAACAATTACAAAAACGATGAAATGTATATGTATAACTGCATTGTTGATTGTGTAAAAGAATACATTGTACCCGATGAGAGGATTGATTTTATTATTCCCTCGGGCACGGCTATTCAGAATGCAAGAACAAGCTTTTTGGGCGATAAGCTCACGCGAGACGGACTTCATCTTACACTGGACTACGGAAGATATATCGTCGCTGCTACCTGGATGCAGGGAATGGGATTCTCGCTCGATTCGCTGAAGACTATGCCTACAAGAGTGAGGTCAAGAGTATTGCCTTTTATCAGAGAGTGTGTTGACAACGCTTATGCAAACCCCTTCACTGTGACGCAGTCGGTCCACTGGTATGAACCCGGCACGACGCCTCCGGCAACAGAGCCGCCAGTTACAGAGGCTGATACAGAACAAATTTCAACCGAACCTATCAATACTGTTCAACAGACAGAAAATATGACACAGCCTGAAGGCTCGACAACCTCTCCCGAGGATAACGGTGCCGAGCCCGAGCAAGAAGATAATGATAACGGCAGCGGAAGCGCTGTAATTGTTATATTAATTGCGGCAACTGTAATCGTCATATTGTCTGTGACGGCATTTGTGATTAAGAAAAAGAAGAAATAAAATGCACTTTAAAAACTCTAATGACAGAAATTCGCTTATTAACATCAACCAAATAAAGCTGTCTGACAGCAATGCATTGAAAAATGCTCTCGTCGAGCTGAACGGTACTACTGCCGAGTACGGACTGTTTTTGACCGTAAAACAGATAAACAGACTTTCCGATGCAGTGGGAAAGGCTTTGCGTGAAAGCGACAGGATCGAGATAGGATCGGGAATTTTACCCGTAATTGCAGAAGAATTTTGCACCTCGGTTTTTGTGACCCGTGAGAACTACGCACAGCTTTTGGAGGATCTGATCTATATTTTCTTTCAGGTCAAGACCGCCGTCTGCGACAGAGTGAGCGATAAGGACCTTGTCAGACTTTTAAAGGATTACTACGAGAATAAGGCGATGGGCTCTGCCGAGGTGATCGGCGAAAGAGATATCGATCTTCTTGTAAAGTATATTGAAATGGAAAAGGGAATTTTGGGTGACTCGTTGGCAGATGCCTATGATTCCGAAAGCTATACCGATGAAAGAACTTAAAAATTATTACGGCAATTCACTTAATTATGATTATATAAATTTTTCCGACTATTTCCGCTCTCTTTCGGCAGAGGGAAGAAGACAGACCTTTGTTACCGACAAAAAGTTTGTGGGTATAAAGGATGAAATAGGCGGAATACTGTCCGATCTTATTGCGGAATACACGGGATATGAAAGCACGTCTGTTATGAAGGACACTGCAAACGATATATTTGTGTCGCTTCTGTATTGTCTGGATATGGCGCTTTTTACCTTTGCGTCGCATGAGGATGCACTTGAATATATAATCGAAAACAATGTAGATGAGGTATATAAAAAGGGACAAAAGGTTATAAAACAGTGTGTTTTTGAGTGTATAAGCCTGCTTGTAAAGGCAAAAAACACAAGGATCAATTATCCCGACAGAAAATATAATTCGATTTTCGAGGGTGAGATACTTAGCTACTTAAAGAAATATGAGTCAAAATACTTTGCTCACGGAACAAAGCGCGTCTTTTCTTATAATTCCGTAAACGGATGCGGCGGCTACAGAGGGATATTGCATTTAAAGCGATATCTCGAAAATCTGATTATCGAAAACAGCTTTGTTAATGTTTTTGATGAGAATACAATACAAAATTTGTGTTACGGTTATTGCGAAAATAATGACCGTGAATATAATGATATTGGAGCAAATATTTATTCGATCGTTCTTATGAACAGAGTGTTTGCTGAAATGGCAGGGAACAGCGGCCTTGAGGTTTTAAAGACCGATGCTTTGAAGTTATCGAAGCTTTTGAAAAAGGTCCCCGAGCCCGAACAGCGCCGTTTGATAATCTCGTGCGCAGAAAACGTATCTAATGACCCGTACGTCAATAAAAGTGTGATAAGACTGGCGGGACACGCGGTAAATGCTTTAAACGGTGATAACCTGGGCAATATCATTTATATAGGAGAAATAAAATGATTAAATATCCGATCAAAGAGGCTTTCGAGGCAAGAAATAATGCATATGCTCCTTATTCGAATTTTAAAGTTGGGGCGGCGTTGCTTTGCAAGGACGGAAGTGTATACCGCGGATGCAATATAGAAAATGCCTCGTATCCGATAACCCTGTGTGCGGAGCGGGCAGCATTGGCTTCTGCCGTTTCCGACGGAAGACGAGACTTTCGTGCAATAGTAATTGTCGGCGGAGATGACTACTGTCCCCCTTGCGGTATGTGCAGGCAGGCACTTTCCGAGTTCGCTGACAGCGATTTTGAGATCGTACTTGCTAAAAGCGAAAGCGAGGTAAAAGTTTATAAGATGTCAGAGTTGTTGCCTGAGAGCTTTAATCTTGATAAATAAAATTTTGCTAAAAAAATAAAGAAATATGCTTGACATGCTTAATAAAATATGGTATTATTAGTTAAATTTACGGGACACGTTTTGTATCAAATGCCGTAACAGAGAGCGGTCTGTCAGCTGAAATGACCGTACGGACTAAATACAAAGTACCACCCGCGAGTCATTTTTTATAAACACACGAGTGAAACATTTGGGTGGAACCGTGCGGATAATGATGTATCCTCACCCCGAAGCGATATTTCGTCTTCGGGTTTTTTTAATTTACAAAAAATTACATTGAAGAAATGGAGTGTATATTATGGAAAGAAAATTAAAAGTCGGAGTGGTTGGCGGAACCGGTATGGTAGGTCAGCGTTTTTTGACACTCCTTGACAACCATCCTTATTTTGAAGTTGTTGCAATAGCCGCAAGCTCGCGCTCTGCAGGCAAGACCTACGAAGAGGCGGTAGGAAACCGTTGGAAGCTCAAAACTCCCATGCCTGAGGCTGTTAAAAAGATCGTTGTAACAGATGCATCCGATATAAAGGCAAGCACTGAAAAGGTTGATTTCGTTTTCTGCGCAGTTGATATGAAGAAGGATGAGATCAGAGCATTGGAGGAGGCTTATGCAAAAGCTGAGATCCCTGTTGTATCCAATAACTCCGCTCACCGTTGGACTCCCGATGTACCCATGGTAGTACCCGAAATTAACGATGCACACCTTGAGGTTATTGAGGCACAGAAGAAGAGACTCGGTACAAAGAAGGGCTTTATTGCAGTTAAACCCAATTGCTCGATCCAGAGCTACGTTCCCATGCTTTCCGCGTTGCTTAAATATGAGCCTACCGAGGTCGTTGTTACCACTTATCAGGCAATTTCCGGTGCAGGTAAGACCTTCAACGAATGGCCTGAAATGATCGACAATGTCATTCCTTATATAGGCGGCGAGGAAGAGAAGAGCGAGCAGGAACCTTTGCGTATCTGGGGTAAGGTTGAAAACGGCGAGATCGTTAAGGCTGAAGGTCCTCATATCACGACACAGTGCATCCGTGTTCCCGTAACTGACGGTCACTTGGCAGCAGTGTTTGTAAACTTCAAGAACAAGCCTACAAAGGATGATATCCTCAAGGCTTGGAAAGAGTATAAGGGCGCGCCTCAGGAGCTCGACCTCCCCTCTGCTCCCAAGCAGTTTATCACGTACTTTGAGGAGGATAACCGTCCCCAGACAGGTATTGACAGAGATATCGAAAAGGGTATGGGAATTACTGCGGGCAGACTCCGCGAAGACCATCTTTATGACTACAAGTTCATCGGTCTTTCTCATAATACCCTCAGAGGTGCCGCAGGCGGTGCTGTACTTATTGCAGAGCTCCTCGCGAAGAAGGGCTATCTCACAGCTAAAGACTAATAAATGTACTTTAAGAGGCTTTCGAGTTTTTCGGAAGCTTCTTTTTTTGTTATTTTTTTAAAAAAATTACATAATTCTTTCGGAAAACTATTTATTTTTTTCTAAGAATGTGATATAATACTAATAGTAACAGAAATGCTTATTGTTCTTTTAAAAAAACATTGCTTTATGCAATATAAATATACAAAAAAGGTGGTATGGAAATGAAGATTACAACCGTAGGAAGACAAATGGAAGTCACGAGCGATCTGAAGCAGCTATTTGAAGAAAAGGTCAAAAAATTTGACAAATTCTTTAAAGATGAGGCGGAGGCAGTAGTCACCATTTCAAGAAAGAGAAACCTCGAGTGTCTTGAATTGATGATCACGGCAAACGGAACGCTCTTTAGAAGCGAGGAATCCGACAATACATTCCGTAACGCCCTTGATAAGGCAATCGACACGATCGAAAGACAGATCAGAAAAAATAAGACGAGACTTGAAAAGAGGTTTAAGGGAAGCAACTACGATATAGATGCTTTTGTTAACGGTGACGAGCTTGACGAGGAAGGAGAGTTTGACATCAGGGTAAAAACATTCTCTTTCAAGCCGATGTCGGTTGAAGAGGCAATACTGCAGATGAATCTTCTTGAACATGAATTTTTTGTATTCACCAATATGGATACAGATGCAGTTAATGTTGTTTATAAGAGAAAGAACGGAGGATACGGTCTTATAGTTCCCGATTGATATAAAAATAATTACTGCCGCATTTTGCGGCAGTTTTTCTTTTTGTTAAAATATTAAAAAAATATCAAAAAGAAGTAAAAAAGTATAAAAAATTAATCGTTTTTATCGATTTTTTTGAATTTTTAACAAAAATTCTTTTTTGCTATTTACAAAACCAATTAAATATGTTACTATAGTATCGAATAAATCATTTGGTTTAAGTTACGTAAATCATTTAGTTTAAATAAATAGTTTGGGGGACAGTAATTACTATGAAAACAAGAATTGAAAAGGACTCTGTTGGAGCACTCGAAATACCGGTTGACGCATATTACGGTGTACAGTCGTACAGGGCTATGCTTAATTTCCCGATAACGGGAAAGAGAATGCACGCAGAAATGATCGCTTCGCTTGCTGAGGTGAAAAAGGCATCTGCAATCGCAAATCACATTGACGGCGGTCTTACCGATGATGTATATAAGGCAATTTGCGATGCATGCGACTACATAATTGCAGGAAATCTTCACGACCAGTTTATTTGTGACCCCATTCAGGGCGGTGCAGGTACTTCTGCAAATATGAATGCAAATGAGGTCGTTGCAAATAAGGCTCTCGAGCTTCTCGGTCAGACAAAGGGTGACTATAAAATGGTTCATCCAAATGACCACGTAAACCTTTGCCAGTCTACCAATGACGTTTATCCCACGGCGGGTAAGCTCACAGCCCTCAAGCTTATTGATAAGATGCTTCCCAAGCTTGAGCATCTTCTCGAAGCACTTAACAGGAAGGCTGAAGAATACAAAGACATAATCAAGATGGGTAGAACACAGCTTCAGGATGCTGTTCCCGTAAGCCTCGGAGGCTCATTCAAGGCTTTTGCAAGTGCTATTAAGAGAGATATTGACAGAATCAAGAAGACCGCTGACGGCCTTAAGACCATCAATATGGCGGCAACTGCTGTAGGCTCTTGCATCAATGCAACCCAGGGCTACTACGATAACATTATGAAGTGTATGTGTGACGTTACGGGCTATGACTTTGTAAGATCTGAAGACCTTTACGACGGAACACAGAACCTTGATACATTCGTATACGTTTCGGGCGCGATCAAGGCTTGTGCCGTAAATATGTCAAAGATGTCCAATGACCTCCGCCTTATGTCGAGCGGTCCCAAGACGGGTCTCGGCGAGATAGTTCTTCCTCCCAGACAGAACGGTTCGTCTATTATGCCCGGTAAGATCAATCCCGTAATTCCCGAGGTTGTTTCCCAGGTTGCATTTAATATAATCGGAAACGATATGACCATCACAATGGCTGCGGAAGCAGGTCAGCTTGAGCTTAATGCATTCGAGCCCGTGCTTTTCTATAATCTCTTTGAATCCATCGAGACTCTCGGAAACGCCGCAGTAACTCTGGCAGACAACTGCATTGACGGAATCGTTGCTAATGCACAGACCTGTAAGAATTACGTAGAGAGAAGCGCAGGACTTGTAACAGCACTTTGTCCCGTGATCGGCTACGTAAAATCGGCAGACATTGCAAAGAAGATCATAGCTTCCGGCAAGACGGCAAAAGAATATCTCCTTGAGGAGGGAACCTTCTCCGAAAAGGAAATTGACGAAATGCTCGACCCCGTTAAGCTTGTATATCCGATCGAATTCTGATTAATATAATTATAATACTCCCGAGATTAGAATTAAAACACTTTTCTCGGGAGTTTTTATGTTAAAAATATATTTTACTACTTGACATTCGTGAATGTTTTTGGTATAATATCGAATGTTGAAAAAATTATGCCGGAATGATGGAATTGGCAGACGTGCTGGACTCAAAATCCAGTGGTAGCGATACCGTGCGGGTTCGACCCCCGCTTCCGGCACCAAAAAAGAAACACCATTTGTCTACCGGACAAATGGTGTTTCTTTTTAACTAAATCCGTCCTTTCGGACGGGATAAATCCAATTGCGGTGGATGAAATCACTTCGTGATGAAATCCGACTTTGTCGGGAGATAAGGACGGATTTAATTTCATCTGCAAAGCAGATTTCATCCGAACGGAGGGAGGATTTCATCGCGCTTTGCGCGATTTCATTGAAAAGCATAACGTTTTATGATATAATTAAAGTCGAAGAGGTGACTTCAATGGCAGAAAATAAATTGGCGGATTTATCAACAGAATTTGCAATTCAAATCCTAAAACTAACAGAAAACATAAAAGGACACTATTCTTTGTCTAATCAACTTGAACGAAGCGGTACAAGTATAGGTGCAAATATCCGTGAGGCAAAATATGCGCACAGCCGTCCCGATTTCATCGCCAAGTTACAAATTGCCTTGAAGGAATGTTACGAAACAGAATACTGGATTGAGATTGCTCAAAAAGCAGGATTGATTTCTAATGATATGGCAAAGACTGTTCTGCATGATTGCGGATCTATTCGTAGAATGCTCATCTCCTCCATCAACACCGCAAAGGAGAATACGAAATGATCGGTCCGATTGTAACGGTAACTATTGATAGACCGCTTGGGAGTTATCATCCTGATCATTTGGATATGTATTATCCTATAAATTATGGCTACATTGAAGGAACAATGGCAGCAGATGGTGAAGAAGAGGATGCTTATATTTTAGGAGTGACTGAGCCTGTTTCTGAGTTCACCGGAAGAATTATAGCGATTATCAATCGCGAGAATGATATTGAGCATAAATGGGTAGTTGCACCGGATGGTATAACTTTCACGCGATAAGAGATTGCAGAATTAACACATTTCCAAGAACAGTATTTTAAGTCGACAATTTCCTTGCTATATAAGCAGTTTTAACCTGGTGTACTTTTGCTTACTTTTACCTGGGTTCTGCTTCGTTTGGTTACTCTTTCGCAACATGAACGCCTGATTTGTCTACCAGACAAATCGGACTTTTTTGAGTGATGCCTTCCTTCGGAACATGATGCACACCTTTGGTGCGTGATGTCGACTTTCGGTCTGTGATGCACACCTGCGGCGCGTGTGTGTAACGCATCGCATCACCTATCACAGCGCAGCTGCATCGCTTATCACTTGTTTGTTAAGCAAATGTATCGATCAGTTTAATTAATACTTATTCATCGAACAGATCTGTTACACCACGGGAATCATGCTTTTAGATACTGAAAATACCACGTTTGTCACATAGACAAACGTGGTATTTCTTTGAGATAGTCGTTATTGTGATATTTTTTAGTTGTTTCGTTTAGGGTTGTTGGTCTGTCCAAGCAAGTAATCTATGCTAACGTCATAAAACTTAGATAGTTTGATCAGTATTGCTGTCGGAATATCATTTTCTCCGGTTTCGTATTTAGAGTAGCCGGTTTGCGACATACCAAGCATTTTTGCGACAGTTGTTTGGTTGAGTTGTTTATCTTCTCTAAGATCTCGTATTCTGTTATACATATCATACCTCCGTTTTTCTTAAAAAATATTTTATAGTATCTATATGAGAGGTATTGACTTTTAACCTAAAATAGGTTAAAATGAAGAAAAATGTAGATATTGGAGGTTTCTTATGAAATCATTTGTTTGTGAAATGTGCGGCGGAAATGACATTGAAAAGGCAGACGGTATGTATGTTTGTAAGTCTTGCGGTACAAAGTTTACTCCGGAGGAAGCAAAAAAGCTTCTTGTTGAGGTAACAGTTAAACAGGATAACAGCGGAAAGATCGAGACCTTGCTTTCGGCAGCACAAAAAGCAAGGGAGTCGCAGAACTGGAAAAGTGCAGAAGTATATTATCAGGATCTTTTTGCCGAAGATCCCGACAACTGGGAAGCCGCTTACTTTTCTGTTTATGCAGTTTCTATGCAGTGTAAAATCGCGAATATTGCCTCCGCTTGTGCTAATTTGACTAATGTTTTGTTAACTACTTTCAAGCTTATCGCTGAGAACGTTCCTGACGATCAGAAAGCAGAAGCCGTAAGTACTGTTGCTGCTTATACGTCTTCAATAAGTGATGTTATGTTTGAATCTGCATTGAGCCATCACATGGAGATCGATGCGTCGATTAAGAGTAAATATAACGGAGAATTGAAATCTCGTTTGGACAATGCTATGATATTAGCACTTACCTGCGGTGAAGCAATTGACGCTGTATTCGGTGACACCGAAATAGGCAAATATGCGGTCAAACCTATTTTGAAGGGACTTGGCTTTAATGGCAGACAATCATTTGTCGTTTGCTGTCCTACTCACGACTATGAAGAAAAGATGATTAGCATCGTTGAAAAATTCGATTCTTCTTCCGCAGAACAACTCAAGGCTAAAAAGGCGAGCCGAGAAATGTTCGTTCTGAAATCGGGTATCGTTCTTGCAATTATTGGTGCAATTTGTATCTTCTGTGGATTTATGGTCGCAAAAGGTGGTTTCTGGACGTTTTTCCTCCGCTGGATGGGTTATTTCTTGGCAGCTTGGGGCGCAATTAAGGTCATTCTTTATGTGGTCACTATGGCGGGCAGAAAGAACAACTCCTGATCAAAATATTATTTAATCAGCATATCGTTTTTGCTTCGATATGCTGATTTTTTATTGATTTTTTTGTTTTTGAGTGATAAAATAGAAAAAGAGGTGAAACTAATGAGAAGAGAAAAAAATGGCGTTGCCATTGCCCACTGTGAGTGCGTTGATTCAACAAACAGAATTTTGCTTGAAAACGGCAAAGCGCCGCATCTTTTTACGCTTGTAGCCGACAGACAGACGGGCGGCAGGGGACGAATGGGCAGAAAATATTTTTCCTATGAGGGCGGTCTTTATATGTCTGTTGCCGTTTCTTTGGAAGAGCTAAATATTCCGATTCATCTTTGCACTCCGGTTGCATCTCTTGCTGTTTTTGATTCTTTAACCGAGGTTGGATGTACCGATCTAAAGATTAAGTGGGTCAATGATATTTTAAGAAACGGCAAAAAAGTTTGTGGGATTCTCACAGAATGCCGTACCGAAGAAAACGGTATGAAAAATATAGTTATCGGTATAGGTATAAATCTGAAAGAACCTATTGAAGGCTTTCCAGAAGAAATAAAGGACAAAGCCGGATATGCCGATTATAACGATGACAAAATGATTCTTGCAGAGTCAATTGTAAGAAAGATCGGCGATTATATTAAACTTGATAGTATCGAGCTTGTAAATAAGTATACTGAAAATTTGGCGTTCTTGGGTCAGACTGTTACTGTCACTGACTATAGTGACGGAAACAGACGTTTTGAAGCGGAATTGCTCGGTGTAAACAATGATTGCTTTATGCGTATACGCCTCAATGACGGAAGCGAAAGGCTTTTGTCGTCGGGGGAAATACTTTCATAAAAAATATTGAATGCAAAAAGGGATATGGTTTTGAGCCATATCCCTTTTAGTATGATTTTTAAGTTAAGTCCTGTACAAAAAGCTCGCGGACAGTGTTTGTATTTTCTTCTTTCTTGCCGCCGTTGTTGCGTTCAGCAAGGAACTTGGGAGCAACCTGTGGGAAGAGAGCGAAGGAAAGAACGTCTTCGTCTGATTTGGCAAGGTCTTTTGCCTCTTCGCGGTATTTCTCGAATTCGGGAGAGATAAGGTCTGCGGGACGGCAGGTGATCAATTCTGCGTTTTCGCCGAGAACCTTCTTACGCACTTCTTCGTTTACTTCGCCTGGAAGCTGACCGTATTCGCCGAGAAGAACGCCCTTCGATTCCTTTGTAGCCATCTTGTAGCGCTCGCCGGTAAGAACGTTAAGCACAGCCTGGCTGCCTACGATCTGGCTTGTAGGGGTTACAAGGGGAGGATAGCCGAAGTCTTTTCTTACTCTCGGAACCTCTTCGAGCACTTCGTAGTATTTATCCTCAGCCTTTGCTTGCTTGAGCTGAGAAATAAGGTTACTGAGCATACCGCCGGGAACCTGATAGAGGAGGGTATTGGGGTCAACGTTAAGAACCTTAGGATCAAGGAATCCCTGTTCTTTAAGCTTTGCGGCAATTGTACGGAAATGAGCCGCAGGCTTTGTGAGCAATTCAAGATCGATTCCTGTGTCATACTCTGTACCCTTGAGGGTTGCAACAAGTGCTTCCGTCGAGGGCTGAGAAGTACCGTTTGCAAGGGGAGAGAGTGCAGTATCGATTATGTCGACACCCGCCTGAATTGCCATAAGGTATGTCATTTCGCCGGTACCTGTGGTGTTGTGGGTGTGGAGGTGGATCGGAACGTCTACCTTCTTTTTCATTGCGCTTACAAGAGAGTAGGCATCGAAGGGAAGAAGGAGGTTTGCCATATCCTTGATACAGATCGTATCAGCACCCATATTCTGAAGCTTGACTGCAAGATCAACGAAGTATTCCTCGCTGTGTACGGGGCTGACCGTGTAGCTGATAGCCGCCTCTGCAATACCGCCGTGCTTTTTGGTTGCACGCATTGCCGCTTCCATATTTCTTGTATCGTTAAGAGCATCGAATATTCTGATAACGTCGATGCCGTTTTCGATGGATTTTTTAATAAACATATCGACAACGTCGTCGGCATAGTGCTTGTATCCGAGAAGGTTCTGTCCGCGGAGAAGCATCTGGAGCTTTGTGTCGGGAAGGTGCTTTTTAAGAATTCTCAGTCTTTCCCAAGGATCTTCACCGAGAAATCTCATACAAGAGTCGAAGGTTGCACCGCCCCAGCATTCGAGAGACCAGAAGCCTGCTTCGTTCAAGTCCTTGAGGGCGGGGAGCATATCCTCGATCCTCATACGTGTTGCCGCCTGCGATTGGTGGGCATCACGGAGAATGGTATCTGTTATAAAAACTTTTTTAGACATAATAATTTACCTCGTATTTAAGCAAAGAGTGCTATAAGTACGCCTGCCGCGATAGCGGAGCCTATAACACCCGCAACATTGGGACCCATAGCGTGCATAAGTAGGAAGTTCCTGGGATCATCCTGCTGACCGACCTTCTGTGAAACACGGGCAGCCATAGGAACGGCAGAAACACCGGCGGAACCGATAAGGGGATTGATCTTCTTTCCCTCGGGAAGGAAGAGGTTCATAAATTTAGCGATAAGAACACCGATGGCTGTCGCACAAGCGAAAGCGATAACACCGAGCACTATGATCTTAATGGTTTCAATGTCAAGGAAGGTCTTACCTGTTGCCGTAGCACCGACTGAAAGACCGAGGAATACGGTAACGATGTTCAAAAGCTCGTTTTGAACTGTTTTTGAAAGTCTTTCGGTTACTCCGCATTCTTTAAGGAGGTTACCGAACATAAGTGCACCAATCAGAGGCGTAGCACTCGGAACGAGCAAAGCGACGAATATTGTCGTAATAATAGGGAACAAGATCTTCTGAAGCTTTGAAACGGGCTTAAGTGAGTCCATTCTGATCATACGTTCTTTTTTTGTTGTAAGAGCCTTCATAATGGGGGGCTGGATCACCGGAACAAGTGCCATATACGAATATGCCGCTACGGCGATTGCGCCCAAAAGCCAGGGAGCAAGCTTGGTTGTGACGAATATAGCTGTAGGCCCGTCTGCACCGCCTATGATACCGATAGAAGCAGCCGCATCGCCGGAGAAACCGAGAAGTCTTGCAACAAGGAATGTTATAAAGATGCCGACCTGTGCTGCCGCACCGAGAATAAGGCTTTTGGGGTTGGAGATCAGAGGACCGAAGTCTGTCATAGCACCGATACCGATAAATATAATACAGGGATAAATACCAAGCTTTACACCGAGATACAACACGTCGAGAAGACCGACGTCACCGCTTCCGAATGCCGACCAATCAACGTGTCCGCCCGCAAAAATTTCTTCGTGGAATATTCCTGCTCCGGGGAGGTTAGTCAAAAGCATACCGATTGCTATAGGAAGAAGGAGAAGGGGCTCGAACTTTTTTGATATAGCAAGATAGCATAAAAGACAAGCAACTCCGATCATTATCAGATTCTTCCATGCACCGTCTTCAAAAAGAAGGTAAAAACCGGTATCCTTAAGGAATCCAATTATATCTGACATTTATTAGACCTCCGCACAAAGTTATGCAAGTGTGCAGAGTACAGTGCCGGTTTCAACAGATGTGCCTGCCTGTACGTTTACCGAAGAAACAGTACCGTCGGAGGGAGCCATAATTTCGTTTTCCATCTTCATTGCTTCAAGAACCATTACAACGTCACCCTTTTTAACAGCCTGACCGTTTGCAACGTTTACCTTAAGGATAGTGCCGGGCATGGGGGCGCTGATGGAAGTTGCGCCGGCTGCGGGTGCTGCTGCGGGTGCAGGAACTGCTGCGGGGGCGGGTGTGTTCTTTATTTCAGCCTTGTCAATTATTTCGAGAGTGATCTCATATACGTTTCCGTTTACGTTAACTTTGTAAGCTTTCATTTTTAAGTACCTCTTTAATTATATTTTTTTGAAAGATATTACTCTTATAGCGTTAATATCCGTTCCGTTTTCTTCAGCTACTGCAGCGCATATAGCCGCGATAAGCTCTTGTTTGTTTTCGATCGTGTTGTTTGCGGGCTGTGGTGCTATTGTCTGTGCGGGGACTGATGCATTTGGTTCTTCAGCTTTAGGTGCTTTTCGGAAGGTTGCGTTCATCAAGTCGACAAGTCCGATAAGCAACAAAAGTCCGCCAAACACGACAGCAATTCCTAAAAGAACCACAAGCCAGCTTGCGGGATCGCTTTTTTCGGGGGCCTGTTCAAGAGCTGTTTCGAGTTCTTTTACAGGAACCTCGGAAATCTGTGCGAGTAAGTAATTACCCATAGAAAATTTGCTCCTTTTTATATATATTTTTTATATTTTTCTGAGAGATTTGGTAAAAGCCCAAATCAAATCCATTATATCACATATTTTCCTAAAAAACAGCAAAATCTTTATTGTTCAAAAAAAATTCACATTTTCTATGCTTGTTACTATATTCGTATATTTATACAGATTTCTGAGGGAGACTTTTTTTGGAAAAATCTCAAAAATCTAAGGTTTTATGCGGTTTTTTTGAGTAATTAACCCCTAAAAAGTATTGACAAGACTGAATGAAAAATTTATAATATTTTATTATAGTTTAATATTCGGAGAGAAAAAATGAGTGATTTAAAAAAAGCGAGAGAGATCATTAACCGTGTCGATAAAGAAATGGCTGTTCTTTTTGAACAAAGAATGGATGCTGTAAAGATCGTCAGCGACTATAAAAAAGAAAACGGAATCCCCGTAGAGGATCTTGGCAGGGAAGCCGAAATGATCGTTCGAAACGCGGAGTTGATTGAAAATGAGGAATATAGAGAGTATTACGTAAACTTTTTGAAAAATAATATCAAGCTTTCAAAGGATCTGCAGTACAGATTGCTTGACGGAATGAAGGTCGCATACAGCGGTGTCGAGGGTGCTTTTGCCAACATCGCCGCCTTGCGAATATTTCCCGCCGCAAAATGTGTTCCTTATCCCGATTTTAAGGCTGCATACCGAGCTGTTGAAAAGGGCGAATGCGACAGTGTTTTGTTGCCCATAGAAAACAGCCAGAACGGTGATGTCGGAAACGTTCTTGATCTCGCTTTTTTCGGTTCTCTTTATATCAACGGAGTTTATGAGGCAGAGATCGTACAAAACCTTCTTGCAAATGAGGGTGCGACACTTGAGACGATCAAGACGGTTATGAGCCATCCTCAGGCAATTGGTCAGAGCTCGTCTTTTATTGAAAAGCACGGTTTTTCGATAGAGGATGCCGTGAATACAGCAGTGGCGGCTAAGTTTGTTGCGCAGTCAAAGAGAAATGATATTGCCGCAATCGGCAGTGTTGAAGCGGCGGAAAAATTCGGACTTAGGGTTATTGCACCTCATATCAACGACAGCAATAGCAATACGACAAGGTTTGCCGTCTTCTCAAGATCTGCAAGAACGCGTGCGCTGTCCGACCAAAGATTTATTATGATGTTTACTGTAAAGAATGCGGCAGGCTCACTCGGTCGGGCGATATCTGTAATCGGTCAGCACGGCTTTAACCTTCGTGCATTAAAGAGCCGTCCCACTAAAGAACTTGTTTGGAACTACTTTTTCTATGTTGAAGGCGAGGGAAATATAGACAGCTGGCAGGGCAAGGATATGCTTGAAGAGCTTAAAGGCTGTTGTTCGGACCTAAAGGTCGTCGGTACGTATGAAAAAGAAATACACATATGATTTTTTAGAGGTCATTTATGATTATTCCTGTAAAAACTAATAGCGGATCGTATAATATTTACCTCGAAAGAGGGGCACTCGAAAGGGCAGGACAGTATTTTGATCTTGACAGAAAAGTGCTTGTAGTTACGGATTCGGGAGTACCCAAGCAGTACTCCGAAAAGATAGCCTCACTGGCAAAAAAGGCTGTTATATCAACATTTGAAATGGGCGAAAAATCGAAAAATATCGATACCTTTACGAGCCTGCTCAAGGTTATGGTTGAAAATGGCTTTACACGTACCGACTGCGTAGTAGCTGTCGGCGGAGGAGTTGTCGGTGACGTCGCCGGCTTTGTGGCATCGGCTTATATGCGAGGTATTGATTTTTATAATATTCCCACAACAGTTCTGTCGCAGGTCGATTCCTCGATCGGCGGAAAAACTGCGATCGATTTTATGGGAATAAAAAATATTGTAGGTGCATTCTATCCCCCAAAAGGTGTTCTTATCGATCCCGATACTCTGAAAACACTCCCCGACAGACAGATTTCGAACGGTTTATCGGAAGCTGTGAAAAGCGCTATGATCGGTGATGCTGAGCTTTTTGAAATATTTGAAAAATGCGATATTCACCAAAATATCGATACAATAATCGAACGTTCTCTTTTGGTTAAGAGATATGTTGTCGAGACCGATGAAAAGGAGAGCGGACTGAGAAAAACTCTGAATTTCGGACATACGCTCGGTCACGCGGTAGAGTCCGCAAGTCAGCTTGATCTCCTCTATCACGGCGAATGCGTAAGCATCGGTATGGTTCCGATGTGTACTCCCGAGATACGTGAAAGGCTGTTGCCGATCCTCAGAAAATTAAATCTTCCTACAGAAACAGATCTTAAAGCGGATTGCCTTGTTGATGCCTTGAGACACGATAAAAAGGCATCTGGAGACAGCATTACGGTAGTATTTGTTTCCGAGATCGGGAAGGCTGAACTGAAAAGGATGCCTTTTTCCGAATATGAAACTATGGTTAAGAAGGTGCTTAACAAATGAAAAATACATTTGGTAACAACGTTACTTTAACTATTTACGGTGAAAGTCACGGTGGTGGGATAGGTGCTGTGATCGACGGACTCGCTCCGGGGCTTGACGTTGATATTGATTTTATCAACAAATTACTTGCTTTTCGCAGACCTATGGGTGCTATCTCTACTGCACGGCAAGAGGCAGACGAATTTGAGATACAGAGCGGTGTTTTTCAGGGGAAGACAACGGGAACTCCCATATCGATCTTTATAAAAAATACAGATACAAGGTCGAAGGATTATTCGGCTACCCGTTGGCTTGCAAGACCTTCACATGCGGATTATACCGCAAACTGTAAGTATCACGGATATGAGGATTACAGAGGCGGCGGTCACTTCAGCGGCAGAATTACGGCGGCGATCGTTGCGGCGGGGGCTATTGTTATTCCCGCTTTAAACAAAAAGAATATAAAGATCGGCACACATATTAAGGCGATCAACGGTGTATGTGACCGAGGTTTTTCCGATAACATTTCTTCGGAATTGGATGTGCTTGCAGATAAGCATTTTGCCGTTCTTGACTCTGCTGTTGAAGAAAAAATGACTGCTGCTGTTTTGAACGCAAAGCAATCGGGAGACAGCGTCGGAGGAATACTTGAAACTGCTGTTACGGGAATTGATCCGGGTATCGGAGAGCCTATGTTCGATACCGTTGAGGGAATGCTTGCTCACGCGCTTTTTGCAATTCCCGGAATTAAAGGCGTCGAATTCGGTGCGGGATTTGGTATTTCGACTATGACCGGCAAAGAGGCAAATGACCGATTTGAAGCAGTTGACGGAAAAGTACGCACAAAAACTAACAATTCCGGTGGAGTAAACGGCGGAATCACAAACGGTATGCCTATAGTTTTTCGATGTGCCGTAAGACCTACTCCAACAATTGGAGCAGAGCAAGATACAATAGATATGAGTAAAAAACAAAACGCCACTCTTATTGCGAAGGGAAGGCACGATCCTTGCATCGTACACAGAGCAAGAATAGTAGTTGACTGTATAACTGCTTTGACTGTAGCCGATATGCTGGCGACAAGGTACGGAACGGATTGGTTGGCAAAACAATGATTTACGGATGTATAGCGGAAAAGCTTGGACACAGCTTTTCAAAAGATATTCACAACAGACTTTTTGACTACAGCTATGAGCTTCGAGAGGTAGCGAAGGACGAGCTTGATTCTTTTATGAGAAACAAAGAATTCAAGGCGATCAACGTTACTATTCCTTATAAAGAGAGCGTTATTCCGTATCTCGATCACATAAGTGAGACCGCAAAGCAGGTAGGTGCCGTAAATACAATTGTTAACAATAACGGCATTTTGACGGGATATAACACCGATTTTTCCGGACTATGCGCTTTGCTTGATCATAACGGAATAGTGCTTAAAGATAAAAATGTGCTTATCCTCGGAAGCGGAGGCACGTCGAAAACTTCGCTTGCCGTTTCGCGACATTTACAGGCAAAATCAGTGTACCGTGTTTCCCGCGAAAAAAGAGAGGGATGTATAACGTATGCCGAGTCGGTCGGGGTTCATTCTGATACGGATATTATTATCAACACAACGCCGGTGGGAATGTACCCCAATATAGGCAAGTCGCCGATAGATATTGATTGCTTCCCAAATCTTACTGCGGTGGTCGATGCCGTGTATAATCCTTTAAGATCAAAGATCGTATCCGATGCCTTGAAAAAGGGAATAAAGGCAGTTGGCGGTCTGTATATGCTTGTTGCTCAGGCGGCACTTGCTGCCGAAAAGTTTATCGGTCAGGAGGTACCCGTTTGCGAGATCGACCGTGTTTACGGTGAGCTTATGGAACTGAAAACCAACATCGTTTTAATCGGTATGCCCGGAAGCGGCAAGTCTACCATCGGCAAGCTTCTTGCGAATGAATTGGGAAGATGCTTTATAGATACCGACGACGAGATCGTAAAGAGAGAAAAAAAGCCTATACCGCAGATCTTCGAGGAGGTTGGTGAAATAGGCTTCAGGCAGATTGAAAAAGAGGTCATTTTCGACGTTTCTTCCGTACAGAATGCAGTTATTGCAACGGGTGGCGGCGCTGTTCTCAACGAAGAAAATACGGATATTCTCAAGGAAAACGGCAAGATCTATTTTATTGACAGAGAGCTTGATTCTATTGCCGCGACGTCCGACAGACCCCTTTCAAGCAACAGAGAAGCACTTGAAAAGAGATACAAAGAACGATATCCGCTTTATTGCTCGCGATGCGATAAGCATATAAAAATATGCGACGATCCAGTAAGCAATATGCAAACAATAATAAAGGACTTCAAAAAATGAAAATACTTGTTTTAAACGGACCCAATCTGAATATGCTCGGAACCAGAGAACCTCATTTATACGGAGACCGTAATTATGAGAGTCTATGTAATATGATAAACGGTTTTGCATCACAAAAGGGCATCGACGTAGAAATATATCAGTCAAATCACGAGGGCTGTCTCGTGGACAAGATACAGCAGGCTTACGGTGTGATCGACGGCATTGTAATTAATCCGGCGGCATATACACACACAAGTGTTGCATTGCTTGATGCTTTAAAGGCTGTATCAATTCCGACCGTCGAGGTTCACATTTCCGACGTGTCGAAAAGAGAGGATTTCAGACAGGTAAGCTACGTGCGAAATTATTGCGAAAAAACGATAGCGGGTCACGGTTTTGACGGTTATATCGAGGCTATGGATTATCTTTTGCAAAAATACGGCGGCTGATTAATATGAAAGTAATTATAAAAAAATCAAAAGCTGAGGGGAAAGTTTATGCTCCCCCCTCAAAAAGTATGGCACACAGAGCTCTTATTTGCGGTGCTTTCAGTGATGGATCTGTTATAAATAACATTGATTATTCAAAAGATGTTACAGCCACCATAGATTGCTTGAAAACAATGGGAGCAAAGGTTGAAAAAAACGGTAATACGGTAAAGATCGGCGGTTTTAAGCCCGATAATATCGTTGACGGAAGCGAGGTCTTTTGCAACGAAAGCGGAAGCACGTTGCGTTTTTTGATTCCGATATGCTTGCTTTCCGGGAAAAAAATAACGCTGAAAGGTTCTCCCCGTCTTTTTGAGAGACCCCTCGGTATCTATGAAGATATATGCAGAGAAAATAACTTTCTGTTTGAAAAAGGGTATGATCGTGTCACCCTCTGCGGACGGCTTGAAAAAGGAAATTATACAGTTCCGGGAGATATATCGAGCCAGTTTATTACAGGTCTTTTATTTGCTTTGTCGCTTGTCGAGGGTGAAAGCACACTTATAGTTTCAGGTAAATTTGAAAGCGCATCATACGTCGATCTTACATTGGATGCAATGCGTTCGTTCGGTGTCAGTGTCGAGCGGAAGGATAACGTCTTCACTATAGACGGCGGTCAAAAGTATTTGTCTCAAAACTATACTGTCGAGGGGGATTGCTCAAATGCTGCTTTTCTTGATGGATTTAATTACCTTGGCGGTAATGTCGAGGTTATGGGAATCAGAGAAGAAACCTTGCAGGGAGATAGAGTTTATTCGGCGATATTCAAGGCTTTGAAAGACGGAAAAAAAGAGTTTGATCTTTCCGACTGTCCCGATCTTGCGCCTGTCGTATTTGCTGTGTCCGCATATTACGGAGGAGCTACGTTCAACGGCACGGCGAGACTGAAGATAAAAGAGAGTGACAGAGCGACCGTGATGGCAGAGGAGTTATCGAAATTCGGTATACAAGTTCGATTGCTTGATAATTCCGTTATCGTCGAAGAGGGCACAATTACAAAGCCCGATGAAATGATAAACGGTCACAATGACCATAGGATCGTTATGGCGATGTCTCTGCTTTGCTCTTTGACGGGGGGCGAGATATATGGGGCAGAGGCTGTCTCTAAAAGCTATCCCGATTACTTCGAGGTAATACAAAAACTTGGTGTTGAAATTGAAATAGGGTGATCATTAATGAAATTGGATAATTCAAAAAAAATATTGATAGTAGGTCTCGGTCTGCTTGGCGGTTGCTATGCTTTGGCATTAAAAAAGAAGGGCTTTTATGTCAGCGCCATCACTAAAGAAAAAGACGACATTACTTATGCATTGGAAAACGGTCTTATCGACTGCGGCAGTAACGAGGTGGATGCGAAGCTTATAGAAAATGCCGATATAATCGTTTTTGCGCTCTATCCGCATACTTTTATTGAGTGGATAAAGGAAAACGGACATTTGATCAAAGAGGGTACGATCATAACCGACGTAACCGGTGTAAAGAGCTGTATTGTTTATGATATTCAGGCAATGCTGAAGCCCGGAGTCGAGTTTATTTCTGCCCATCCGATGGCAGGACGTGAGGTAAGCGGCGTAAGAAACAGTGATGATTCAATATTTAAAGAGGCAAACTATATCGTTGTTCCTACCGATAAAAACACTTTTGGTGCGATCGAGCTTTGTAAGGAGCTCGGACAGATACTCGGCTTTGCCAGAGTTGCTGTACTTAATCCCGAAAAGCACGATGAAATGATTGCCTTTCTGTCACAGCTTACGCACTGTATTGCAGTATCGCTTATGTGCGCAAACGATAACCCCGGACTTGTACTGTATACAGGTGACTCCTTCCGCGATTTAACAAGAATTGCCAAGATCAACGATGAGATGTGGAGCGAGCTGTTTTTGTCGAACAGAGAAGCGCTTTTGCGTGAAATGGAAAAGTACAAGAAAGCTTTTGACAGACTTTATGACTGCGTTAAGAATAACGACAGAGAAGAGATGCGAAGTATGATGAGAATTTCTACCGAGCGAAGGATAGAATTCAACAAGAAAGGTCAGTGATGTTTTTATGAATATGCATTTCTACAGAAAGCTTCCCATTCCGCAGGTCATCAAGCAAGAATATCCGCTTGATTCTGCTATGGAAGAAGTGAAAAATAAGAGAGCCGATGAAATAAAGAATATATTTGAGGGCAAAAGTGATAAGTTTATACTTATTATCGGTCCTTGCTCGGCAGATAATCAGGATTCCGTGCTTGATTATATTTCAAGACTTCGCAGAGTCGAGGATCAGGTCAAGGATAAGATCCTCATAATTCCCAGGATCTATACAAATAAACCGCGTACTACGGGTGCCGGATATAAGGGTATGCTTCATCAGCCCAATCCCGACGATAAGCCGGATATGCTTAAGGGTATTGTAGCTATCAGAGAGCTTCACCTTAAGGCATTGAAGGACTATGGCTTTACCTGTGCCGATGAAATGCTTTATCCTGAAAATCACCGTTATTTGTCCGATCTTTTAGCCTACGTTGCTGTAGGGGCACGTTCGACCGAGGACCAGCAGCACAGACTTACCGCAAGCGGTATAGACGTTCCTGTAGGTATGAAGAACCCCACGAGCGGCGACCTTTCGATAATGATGAACTCAATAAAAGCCGCGCAAAGCAGTCATACTTTTATTTACAGAGGTTGGGAGGTTAAGAGCAGCGGTAATCCCTTGACTCACGCTATATTGAGGGGATACGTTGATTTTGCGGGTAACTGTATATCCAACTATCACTACGAGAATCTTGTTGCTTTGAGCGAGCTCTACGCCGCATCAGATCTTTCAAATCCATCGGCTATAGTTGATACAAACCACGCCAACTCATCAAAACGATTCCTTGAGCAGATCAGAATAGCTAAAGAGGTCGTTTCAAACCGCAACCAGAACGCTGACATAAAGAAGCTTGTAAAGGGACTTATGATCGAAAGCTATATTGAAGATGGTGCGCAGAAAATCAGTGAGCATATTTATGGAAAGTCCATTACAGACCCTTGTCTCGGATGGGAAAAGACAGAAAAGCTGTTGCTCGAGCTTGCTGATATGCTTTAAATTATATAAACACCCGGGTGTTCTTTTTGAGGGATGCTTGGGTGCTTTTTGCTTTGTTGACTTTTTGAGATGATTATGTTAGAATAAATCAGACAAGAAAATACCGGGAGGCAATTATGAATCAAACTATTATTAATTTAATTCTGTGGTTACCTTTTCTTTTGCTGTTCGCAATTTACGGAACTATATATGCTATATCGGGTTATAAAAAAGGAGTATACAAAGCATTGATATCAGTCGGTGCAACAGTTGTTGCCGGATTGGTTAGTGCTGTTTTGGCGAAGCTGATTGCGCCGTCTATAGCTAATGCCATTTATAATGTTCTGGATCTGAGCAGCGAATGGGGGGAAGGTGCTTACGCTAATCTTGCGGAGATTTTAACCCTCAGTGTTATTCAGAGTATAATTACGATGCTGATATTCTCGTGTGTAATTTTTGTTTTTTCCATTATCTTGAGGGTAGTAGCATCAAAGCTGTCAAAAGGCAAGTTTGAGCCCGAAAATAAAGGAATGAGATGGGGCGGTCTGTCTATAGGACTTTTAGAGGCGTTTATATTTACCCTGATCCTTTTGTTGCCGCTCTATGGAACACTTGCGACTTATTCGCCTATTGCTGAGTCGTTGTATGATATTTCTGTTCAAAATAATGAAAATACAGCGGGTGTTGATGATCTGAAAATCGTTTTGTCTACCGTTAACGGGAATACGATCGTTCAGATAGTTAAGGCTACTCCCGTTCAAGGAATATATACAGGACTTTCCGGTTCATCCGTTAATGATACCTCTATAAACGTACCCGAAATGGTTACCACCTGTGAAACTGTTGTTTCAAAGGCTAAATTGCTTATCTCTCTTCCTGAAGAGGAGCAATGGGGAGCTGCCGAAGAGCTTGTAGATTATGCAGAAAAGAACGTTGTCGGTCAGCCTTGGGTATATGATCTGTATATTCTTGCAAAAAACGAAGTCGTTGCTTTGTTAGATGAGCAGTCCGTCGATTTTACCGAAGAAGAAAAGCGTCTTGTGGAGGAATTGATATCTTCTCTCGATATTTCCAAAAAGGATTTTAACTATTGTATGAAAGAAGGACTTGATTTTGCAAAATATGTTCTTCAAAACAAGATCCTTCAAAGAATGGTTGACGGCACTATGACAGAGGAGGAGCTTTTGGGTAATGAAGAATTCTTCAAAGAGCTCGGATCTCTTATAAACTGCAGTGAGGCTGTTCTTCCCATAAAAAGACTTATATTTATGAGCATGGTTTACAATCTTACGGAGGATTATTCTGAAACTGTAAGGTTGCTTGAAAAATATCCCATTAAGATCTATACCGATGAAGCAAGTCAAAAAAAGGAAGCATTGGCTATTTTGTTTGCAACCGACGGTCTGAAGCTTGTTGCAGCAGAGGGACTTGTCAGACATCCTGCATTCGGTTTTGATGCTGTTGACGAATATGTTACCGTTTATGCTTTTGCGGACCTGCTTTACGGAATAGATGATAACAATCCTGACGGACACCCTGTTGTAATATTTTTAAACAGTAATCCCGATATCTACAACGATCTTTTGAATAAGCTCAGAGATTGTGAAAACACGCCTTTTGATGGTGTGTATTTCCATGATTACGCTTGGAATGTGGTCCACGAGCATTTGAGCGATTACAATATGGGCGGCTACAATGCAGTACCATGGGAGGGAGATTCAAGCTTTACTTATGAGGTCGTTCCCGGTTCTGAAGGCGGAGTTATTGTGAAATTCTACGGATAAAGTTCATATAAAATTAATACTTATTGTAAAAAAATATGAGATATCGCATAAAAAACGATATCTCATATTTTTATTTTTTGAGTTTATTGAGAGCACGAACCATAAAGTTTTTCAAACCTTTGAAAAGGTAACGGATGTAATAAGTTCTTCGGTTGAACTGTACGTAACATTTGTATTTGAAGCTTTTTTCGCAATCGATATACTTATTTTTTTTGTAAAAGCCTGAAAGAATACCGATTATGTGCTTGTCCGTTATATCATACTCGTTGAAGGCGTTGTTATCGCCTCGAATGACGTATCCGTCTTTTTTGACTTTAATAATACGGTGAAGCACGTACTCGTTTGCGTTATTCAAATAGAATACAACGTCGTTTGCTCGTAGCTTTCTGTCAACTTTTCGTATTACAACGGTGTCCTGCTTTTCGATCAACATCGGCTTCATACTTTTTCCGGTGGGAAGCTGTATAATGACGCCGTCGCGCTCAAGGATAGACTTGTAGTCCAAGGTGTTACTTTGAGAACAATGCATAGTTATTCTTCGATCACACCGTTTTTGCGAAGAGTCTCGAGAAAGGGAAGCGTGGCTTCTTTTGCGTCTTCGGCAGTAACGTCATACTTTTCGGTGATCTCACTAACAATGCTGTCAAGGGTAATGTCGTTTTCAAGAAGCTTGAAAATGAATTCTCCTACAGAGTTAAGCTTGATCATTCCGTTGAATTTTTGGTTGTCTTCACCTACAGCGAGTGCAACAGAAGTGCCTGCAACATTGCGGACAATAAATTTGTATTTGAGTTTCATAGTAATTCCTTTGAATATTAATTATTTTTTTGACTTGCTTTTTTCGTCTTTATCGTCGTTCTTCTTTTTGTCAAAAGCCGGCGTGTAGTCTTCTTCTTCATTCTTCTTTCTGTTAATAAAGTGGAGAATCAAGAAAACAGCAAGAGCAACAATGATATAGAGTGTCGCAAATACTATCGTTGCAACAAACGCATTTGATGAGTTGATGTTGTTGTTTTTCTTGTTGAACTCTTCCAAAAAGTGCATAACAAAGTAAAATCCTATTGTATATGCAATGAAGTGTAATACCGTCCTTACGATCAAATCAAGTTTTTTGATTTCAAAAACAAGGTTTGAAATTGCAAACCAAATAGACACCAAAAATACCCATGTAATCGCGTTTGTAGGGAATGTGATTGATTCTCTGCCCAAAATTGCCGCTATGAAATATACCGCAAACATTATGAAAGTAAACGCAGTGCAAGCGTTTTTCAAAGCACTGTAGAAGCTTTTTAAATATTTTTTCATTTGTACTGATTCTCCGTTTATACAAGATCGTTGAAGCTGATCTCAAAGGTGTTTACAACCTTTTCCTGAGCCTTCAAGTACTTCTGGGTACCGTTTTCAACGTTTGCCTTGAAGCCGGAATTTGTAGCTGTCATAGGCTCAAGACCGCATACGTAGTTGCCCGACTGACAAGATTTCCACTGGAGGAAGTTGGTGAGAGCGGGCGAGAGGTAGTTTACTCTGAGACTTGTATTTATGTCTTCGTTGTCAATGCCGAAGTATTTGTCGGAAAGCTCGTGCTCAAAGAGCATTTCTTCAGCGTCGTCAGAGGGAGCATCAAAGTGAGTCCAGGAGTCGGGGTCTGCTTTCGCACTTGCAGAGAAGGGATGGCACTTAGCAGAGGGAAGAACGATCTTAGAATTTTCGGACACAAGAGGATATCCGAGATTAAAGTGATAGAGCAGAGAAAGATGTGTATCCTTGAAGCCCTCATTTTTGATCACATCTTTGACGAAGATCTTGTCCTCGCCGTATTTGCAGGTGATCGAACGTGTAAGTGTCATATTAGAACCGAAAAGAATAGCTTCCTTCATAACACCGGAAACAGTAACTGAACTTCCGTCCTCGGGAATGTCGATCGAAAGACGTTCGCAGGGAGTGTTACTCATTCTTCCGTGGAATGTGAGCTCGGGATTTGTGCCGTCAGCCGCACCGTAGTTTTTGAGACCGCAGGTAGTCATAAATCCGGCACCGAAGGAGCGGAGCCAAACGTTTCCGAGTTCGTTATAATATGCGGGGTTTACAACACCGTTGGGAGTGTGGAATGCCATATTATTGTTCTTGTAACGGACAGTAAATAAGTCAAGACAACGGTCGGGGAGAACTGTGAAATGTAGATTTCCGCCGTTCCAAATATCAATGGCGCGTGTTCCTTCAGCTTTACCGTTGCTGAATTTGTATTCTCTTACGTCGAATAACTGCATTCTGTTACCAATATACTTGTTGTTCATGTCACACCTCGTAAAATATTATTTTTGAAAAAAGATCCGCCCAGCGGGTACAGTTACATACATTATACCATATCTGAGGCATTTTTCAAGTAATACCGAGAAAAAATATCATATATTTTCGTTTTTTTTTGAATATTTATTGTTTGTTTTACGAACTAATTAATCGATTATACAAACAAATGGCGTTATTTTAATATAATATTTATATATTATTGACTTTTTATGCAACTGTATGTATAATATAATCTGACTATATATACATAAAAGAGGTATGTTCTATGAACAGGAGACAGGCAAGAGAAAATGTTTTTTATTTGGTGTTTGAAGCAGAGTTTCAAAAAGGTGAAATAAGCCCCCCTGAGCTTTTGGAAATGGCACAGGAGCTTGGAGTTGTTGAAAACGACACATATACCGAACGCGTGTTTTTCGGTGTTATGAATGAACTTAAGAGCTTGGATTCAAAAATCGAAGAGTTGTCCAAGGGATGGAAACTTGACCGTATATCTAAAGTTTCGCTTGCGATAATGCGTATTTGTGTTTATGAAATGCTTTACTGCGAGGATATTCCTTTTAATATCTCTATCAACGAAGCGGTCGAGCTTGCTAAGAAATTTGACTATGAAAAGGCACCCTCATTTGTAAACGGAGTGCTCAATAAAATTGCCGAAAAAGAAGGATTGAAAAAATAATGGGTGTTTTTCTCGGTATTGATACCAGTAATTACACTACGTCTATGGCTTTGTGCGATGAAAATAAAGTGCTTTTGAACGAAAAAAAGCTTCTTTTGGTCAAAGAAGGAGAAAGAGGGCTTCGACAAAGCGATGCTGTTTTTGCGCATCTGAACAACCTTCCCGAGATTGCCGAGAGGATTGGAAAACATAGTATCACAGCTATCGGCTGCTCATCGAAACCGAGGGACGTCGAAGGATCGTATATGCCTTGTTTTAAAACCGGCGAATCCTTTGCGAGATCTTTGGGGAGTATTCTCGGTGTTCCCGTGTATCATTTTTCACATCAGACAGGTCATATAATGGCTGCGGCTTATTCTGCCGACTGCGTTGGAATTACTGAAGGCGAGTTTAATGCTTTTCACGTCTCGGGAGGCACTACCGAGATATTGCATTGTGACGGTAAGAGCGGCATCGTTAAAATTACAAACATTGGCGGGACACTTGATCTGAATGCCGGACAAGCAATTGACCGTGCGGGTGTTTTGCTTGGTCTTAAATTCCCCTGCGGACCTGCCCTTGAAAAAATAGCAGTTGACGGGACGTTGCCCGAGATTCCGAAGGTTTGTGTTAATGGGCTTAACTGTAACCTATCCGGGCTTGAAAATAAGGTCATTGGCTTTAAAGATAAAGGCGTTAGTTCCGAGGATATAGCTCTGTTCGTTCTTTCTTTTGTTGAAAAAACATTAATAAAGCTCACAAAAAACTTGAGAGAACAATACAATCTGCCTATTCTTTATGCCGGCGGAGTAATGAGCAATTCGCTGATAAAAAAGTCGCTTTCGGGCTTTGGTAATACTTATTTTGCCGACAGTGCATTTTCGTCGGACAATGCCGCCGGAATCGCCTTGCTTACAAGAATGGCACACAACAACCAATAAAACACGAAAGAGAGGGAATACGGTGGCTGAAGAGACAAGACGTATTATCACAGTATCCCAATTGAATGAATATATAAAAGCCGTAATCGAGGGACAGCCGGCACTTCGCAGTCTTTTTATCAAGGGCGAGATATCAAATTTTACCAATCATTATAAAACCGGTCATTTTTATTTTACCCTGAAAGATGAGAACAGTCTTGTAAGGTGCATAATGTTTAAGGGTTATTCCGAAAAACTGAAATTTGTGCCCGAAAACGGTATGAAGGTAATACTCCACGGTAAGGTATCCGCTTACCCGAAGGACGGTCAGTATCAGGTCTATGCAGATAATATGGAGCCCGACGGAATCGGTGCTTTGTATATAGCATACGAGCAGTTGAAGGCAAAGCTTGAAAAGGAAGGACTTTTTGATCAATCAAAAAAGAAGCAGCTACCCAAGATCCCCAAAAGAGTGGGTATTATTACTTCACCAACAGGGGCAGCTATCAGAGATATAATCAATGTTCTCGGCAGAAGATTTCCTTATGCTGAGGGAGTATTATTCCCGGCACTTGTTCAGGGCGAGGGAGCACCTATGCAGTTGATTGAGGGTATGAGATACTTTAATTCTCAAAAAAATGTCGACGTTATCATCATAGGCAGAGGCGGTGGCTCGATCGAAGATCTATGGGCATTCAATAACGAGCAGCTTGCCCGGGAGATTTATGCATCAAAAATACCGGTTATTTCGGCTGTTGGTCACGAAACAGACTTTACTATATGCGACTTTGTTGCGGACAAGAGAGCACCTACTCCCTCGGCAGCTGCAGAGCTTGCCGTTCCCGAAACAATGGAGCTTAAACAGAAGATATTGAATATAATCGGCAGAATGGATATGCTGATCATGCACAATATCAAAAATAAACGTCAGAGACTTATGGAGCTTGGCGGAAAAAGGGTTCTTAATACACCTGACTTCATAGTTGACGACAGGCGTTTTCAGCTTATGAATCTTGACGCAAGAATGGAAAGCGGAATGAAATACACGACGAGCTTGAAAAAAGAGCTTTTTGCGAGATATACGTCCAAGCTCGAAGCGCTTAATCCGATGTCGGTCATTTCAAGAGGCTATTCAGCCGTATTCAGTGATGACGGGAAGCTTATTAAAAGTGTTGATCAGGTAGAAATAGGCGATAGGTTCAATTTCAAAACCGTAGACGGAAGTGTTTCCGCCGAGGTGAAAGGAAAGGTTAAGAATGGATAATAATATTACTTTTGAACAGGCTTTGGCGAGACTTGAGGAGATAGTAAGGCTTCTTGAAAGCGGCTCAGCCCCGCTCGATAAGTCTTTGGAGCTTTTTGAAGAGGGAGTAAAGCTTGTAAAAATGTGTAACTCTCAGCTTGATAACGTTGAACAGAGAATAAAGATTCTTTCAAAAAATGAATCGGGCGATATGGCCGAAGAGAATTTTGTCGGAGGAAATGAATGAATTTTAAGGATCTGATGCTTTCCGACCTTGAGTTGGTAGAGAAAGAGCTTGTTAAGTATCTTGAAACAAAGGATGTAATGTTTCCGAAGCTTTTTGAGTCGATGAGTTATACGACGATGGCGGGCGGAAAAAGAATTCGTGCGTTTCTTGTTTTGATGTTTGCCCGTCTTTCGGGCGGAAGTGTAAAGGCGGCTTTGCCTTATGCATGCGCACTCGAAATGGTACACGCATATTCACTTATTCACGATGACCTTCCATGTATGGATGATGACGATATGAGAAGGGGAAAACCCTCAAATCACATTGTTTACGGAGAGGCACTCGGGCTTTTGGCGGGCGATGCTCTTTTGACTTATGCTTTTGAAATATGCGCGACCAACCCTAACGTTGATCCCTCGCTTGCCGCAAAGGCCGTAGGAACCCTTGCATCTCTGGCCGGCGCTTGCGGAATGGTTGGCGGTCAGGTGCTTGATCTTGAGGGCGAAAAAAGAAAGCTTTCACGTGAAGAGTTGCACCACGTTCACGAGCTGAAGACTGCGGCACTTATTCGTGCGGCGGCGTCCCTTGGTTGCTGTACCACGTTTGAAGGCTTAAAATATCTTGACAGAGCAAATAAATACGGACAAAATATCGGTCTCGCTTTTCAGGTTGTTGACGACATACTTGACGTTACGGGTGATGAACAAAGCCTTGGAAAGCCGATAGGCAGCGATGCAGAAAATAATAAGACAACTTATCTTGATTTTATGAGTCTCGACGATGCGAAGGTGTATGCAAGAGAATTGACCGATGAGGCTTGCTCGGAGCTCGGAGAAGGTGAAAATGCAGACGTTCTTCGCCGGCTTGCATATTATTTACTCGAAAGAAAGAACTGATCACAATGCGTCTTGATGTGTATTTAACCGAAAATAATATTTATGAAAGCAGAAAAAAAGCATCGGATAATATAAAAAACGGTTACGTAAGGGTTGACGGAAGGATTGTCACCAAGCCTTCCTGCGAGGTTGACGGAACAGAAACGATTGAAGCTGTCGGCGAAATGTGTCCATACGTCGGACGCGGCGGATTCAAGCTTGAAAAGGCGTTGGATGAGTTTAAAATTGACGTTTCAAAAAAGGTTTGTGTCGATATCGGCGCATCGACAGGTGGGTTTACAGACTGTCTTTTGCAAAGAGGGGCATCTAAGGTCTATGCCATCGATTCGGGCAGGGATCAATTGCACGGAAAGTTAAAAAATGATTGCCGTGTTTGCTGTATGGAAGGTGTCAATGCAAGATATCTTACACACGAAGATATCGGCGAAAAATGTGACATAGCCGTAATGGACGTTTCTTTTATCTCACAGACAAAACTTTATACATCCGTTGCTTCTGTTTTGAAAAAAGGCGGACTGTTTGTGTCCTTGATAAAACCGCAGTTTGAAGCAGGTAAAGCTCTTGTCGGAAAAAACGGTATAGTAAAGGACGACAAAGTGCGGCTTGGCGTATGTGAAAGCATTAAAGAAACAGCGAGGCTATACGGCCTTGAAATGATGAACATCATCCAATCTCCCATCAAGGGCGGAGATGGCAACGTTGAATTTTTGGCACTGTTTGTTTTAAATTGAAAACACGTTGGAGAAAAGTGATATGAAAAAAATTGCTTTGGTTGTAAAAAGAAATACCGAAGAGGGAAATGACATCGCTTGCAAAACACTTGAAATACTTGACAGTCTCGGTTGTACTGTTTATCTGACCGAGTCGGACAAAAAAATTGCAGAAGCTTTTAAAGGTGTTGTTTTGAAAAAAGACGACGAGCTTTTTAGCGATGCCGAGAGTGTAATTGTATTCGGCGGTGACGGAACCATTATGCGTACTGCCCACAAAACAAGATTGCCTATTCTTGGGGTAAATATGGGCAGAATCGGTTATATTGCAGAGCTTGAACCTGATGAATTGCATCTGTTAAAGGAGCTTGTTACGGATAATTACAAGATCGAACACCGTATGATGCTTGACTGTTCCGTTTCAAAAGCCGGCAAGGGGAGTTCATCTGAGCCGCCTGTTTTGAACGATATAGTTCTTTCGAAGGGGAGCAGCTCTGTTATGCCCGAAATCGAGCTTGTATGTAACGGAGAGGATGTAGGTAAATATTTTGCAGACGGACTTATATGCTGTACCCCGACAGGATCTACCGCTTATTCATTGGCGGCAGGAGGATCGATCATCGATCCTGGAATGGAGTGCTTCGGAATTTCTCCGATCTGTCCGCAGTCATTTTACGCAAAGCCCTTGATCTTCGGAGGCGACTCTGTGCTTGAATTTAAAAAGGGAAGCCGCGGACACGGCAGATTGTTTTTGACACGCGACGGCGTATTTGTCTGCGAAATAGAGGACGGGGACACTGTTACCGTAAAAAAGAGTCGATCCTATACCAAACTGATCAGAATAAAGAAAAATAATTTTTACAGTGTTATGCGCAGTAAGGTAACCGAAATATAAACGTATCGGAGTATTAATTATGAAAAAAGAAAGACAGAAGAAGATTCTTGAACTTATCGAAAAATATAACATAGAGACCCAGGAGGAGCTTACAGATAGGCTTAAGAACGAAGGCTTTGACGTTACGCAGGCGACAGCCTCGCGCGATATACGTGAGCTCAATCTTGTAAAGGTTTCTTCCGCGGGCAATGCATATAAGTATTCGAGTGCTCCGAAGGAGGATATAAAAATATCCGTCAAGTATATGAATATTCTTAAAGAGACCTTGATCTATGCCGATTATGCAGCACATACCGTGGTTTTAAAAACATATTCCGGAATGGCTCAGGCAGCTGCCGCTGCCATTGACAATATGGGCTGGAAAGAGATTGTAGGTTCTGTGGCGGGAGACGATACGGTCCTGATGATCATGAGAAGCGAGGACAGCGCGAGAGAATTTTGCTCCCGCTTTAATGCGATCGTAGGAAAAAAGTGATCAGTTAAATTAAAAAAAGAGAGGATGAGGCTTTTATATGCTGTCATCATTACATATAGAGAATATTGCTGTAATACGCAACGTAGATATTGATCTTTCAAAGGGTTTCACTGTGTTGACCGGTGAGACGGGGGCCGGAAAGTCTATTATAATCGATTCGATCAACTTTCTTATGGGAAATAGATCGGGCAAGGATCTTATTCGTAACGGACAAAAAAACGCTCTTGTCTCCGCATTGTTTACGGATATTCCAAATTCTGTTGTTTTGTTGCTCGATGAAATGGGAATAGCACCTGATGAAAACGGAGAGCTGTTTTTACAGAGAAGCGTTACAATTGACGGAAAATCGCAGATCAAGATAAACGGTAGGACCTGTCCTGCATCGATCCTGAAGGAGGTTGCCGGACTGCTTATCAACATTCACGGCCAGCATGACAGCAAATACCTCCTTGAGAGTAGGTATCATATTGATCTTCTTGATTCTTTTGCAGACAATGCGGAGTTGATCGACGAATACAAGGTGCATTATGAAAAAATGAATGAAATTGAGTCGAAGATCAAGTCTATATTTATCAGCGAAGGGGAAAAAGAGAGGCTTACTGAGCTTTTGAACTATCAAATCAAAGAGATAGACGGGGCAAAGCTCAAAAAGGGCGAAGAAGAGGTGCTGAACACCAGAGAAGGTGTGCTTCGTAACAGTGAACACATTTCCAAGCAGATAAGATTTTGCTATAAAGCGTTGTATTCCAACGATAAAGGTGTTACGGCCGCGACCTTGGCAAGAAAATCAGCCGACGCATTAAGCAGCGTGTCAGACGTTTTGCCCGAGCTTCGGGAAATGGCAGAAAAGCTTAATAATTATGCTTATGAAATGGAAGAGATAGCCGTCAGCGCAAAAGAGCTTGCAGGTGATATAAGTCTTGATCCTCTTGTTGAATTAAATGAGGTTCAGACAAGACTTGATCTCATTTATAAGCTGAAAAGAAAATACGGAAGCAACATCGAAGAAATACTGAATTATCGCGAAAAGATCGCAGACGAGCTTGACGGTATCACAAGAAGCGATGAGATCATCGAAGATTTAAAGCGAGATCTTTCTCTTGTAAAAAAAGAGGCAGACAAGCTCTGTTCCGCAATCAGTGAAAACAGAAAACGCGCTGCTAACGTGCTTGAAAAATCTGTGTGCGCCGTTTTGTCATTCCTTGAGATGCCCAAGGTGAAATTTGAGGTATCTGTTTTGGAAAGTGAAAAGTATACCCCAAAAGGCAGAGATGATGTCGAGTTTCTTCTTTCGGCAAATCCCGGTGAGCCGCTGAAGCCTTTGTCCAAAATTGCCTCGGGCGGTGAGCTCTCAAGGATCATGCTTTCACTCAAGAGCGTTCTTCGCGAAAAGGAAAGCACAGGGACAGTGGTTTTCGACGAGGTTGATACCGGTGTTTCGGGTAAAACCTCTCAAAAGATTGGCATAAAGCTGAAGCAGACGTCCGAAAGCTGTCAGGTTCTCTGTATTACCCATTCGGCGCAGATCGCAGCCCTCGCAAGCCAACACTTGTTTATTTCAAAGAATGAGCAAGAGGGAAGAGTTGAGACGTCGGTTTCCCTGCTTGATTATAATTCTCGTGTACATGAGCTTGCAAGAATAATGGGCGGAATCGAAATCACAGAGGTGCTTTTGTCGAGCGCAAAAGAGCTTCTTGATTCATCGCAAAAATATTGAAAATATAGGAAAATTTATCGGTATTTTACATATACTGTTGGTATATATAAAAAGAGAAGAGGATATTGTTTATGTTTGAATGTTCTAATTTAGAGCAGTTTATGAAGGAGTGTGCCTCGCTTGATTATGAGAAAGGCATAAGATTGGCAGAGCATTCCACTTTTAAGATCGGAGGTATTGCAGACTATATTGCATACCCCAAGACCGAAAGCGCTTTATGTGCACTTGTTGATTATTTGAATGATGAAGGTATTAAATACACAGTAGTGGGTAACGGTAGCAACCTGCTTTTTGCCGACGAGGGGTACAGAGGGGTTATTGTTGTCACAACTCATTTAAAAAAGATCAGAAAAACGAGAAACACTCTGTATGCCGAATGCGGTGTATCTCTGACTGCGTTAGCGGTTTATGCGCAAAAGCACGGTCTTTCGGGGCTGGAATTTGCTTATGGTATACCCGGAACTGTCGGCGGTGCAGTTTATATGAATGCCGGTGCATACGGCGGTGAGATCAAGGATGTTTTATTGAAAAGTGCATATTTTGATCAAGAGACTTCAAAGCGTTTTGAGTTGTATAATCCGGGACATAAATTCGGCTACAGAAAGAGCATTTATGCTGATAACAGTCATGTTATTCTTTCTGCAGTGTTCGAACTTAAGCCCAAGGATCCTGCGGAGATCAAGGCTGAAATGGATGGATTTATGGCGGCGAGAAAAGAAAAGCAGCCGCTTGATTACCCGAGTGCCGGAAGTACGTTCAAGCGCTGTGAAGGTCATTATACAGCGCAGATGATCGATCAGGCGGGATTGAAGGGCTTTACAGTAGGAGGCGCTCAAGTTTCGGAAAAGCACGCAGGTTTTGTTATCAACAAGGGAAATGCAACCGCGAGGGATGTTAAAGAGCTTATTTGTGTTATTAAGGCTAAACTGAAAGAGAAATTTGATGTTGATATACAGGAAGAAGTAAAATTTATAGATTGACATCAGACAGTATAAAAAGGGATTTATAATTAATATGGAATTTATGTTTTTGACCGGTATGTCCGGTGCAGGAAAATCAAAAGCGGCAGATACACTTGAGGATCTTGGGTATTTGTGTATAGACAACATGCCTGTAGCTTTTATACCTAAATTTGCCGAAATGTATAACCAAACTCCCAATAAAAATGCAAAGGTCGCTTTTGTTATCGACGTTAGAGGCGAAATAGAGTTTGAGTCGCTTATTATTGAGCTTGATGCTCTGAAAAAACGCGGATATCGTTGTAAGACCTTATTTATTGACTGTGATAATTCTGTTCTTATAAACAGATATAAGGAATCCAGAAGGATCCATCCTCTTGTCCCTATTAAAAATCTCAATATGAAGTCGGCAATCGAGCTTGAAAGAAATATGCTCGAGCCTATCAAAAATTATGCCGACTACGTGATCAATACTTCATCGTTATCCGTAAAACAGCTTAAAGATAAGATTCACGGCATTTTCCCCGAAGGGTATACCCACGATCTTGTGATCACCTGTATGTCTTTCGGTTTCAAAAACGGAATCGTTACAGATGCCGATCTTGTTTTTGACGTGAGATGTTTTCCTAATCCGTTTTATGTAACAGAATTAAAAAATAAAACCGGTCTTGAACAAGAGGTCAAGGATTTTGTTTTTGCGGGTGGGGAGACAAAGGTCTTTCTTGACAAGCTTTACGATATGCTTGACTATCTTATTCCTCTCTATATCAAGGAGGGAAAGTCACAGCTGACTGTTGCCGTCGGATGCACCGGGGGAAAACACCGTTCCGTTGCAATCACCGAAGAGCTTGGTAAATACTTAAAGAATACGCACAAGACGGTTATTGTTCACAGAGACATTGAAAAAACGCGTTAGTTGTTTGGGAGATAAAAATATGTCCTATTCAAGCGAATTGAAAAAGACGTTAAAAGAGATTAGTATGAAGAAAAAGTGCTGTCGACGCGCTTTTTACTACGGTGAATCGCTTTTTACTTCGTCCAAAAAGCTCGATTTAAGTTTTGATTTTACAAAATACGGGTATTCTGAAGGCGAGAAACCTGATCGAATAATATGGGATAATATAAAATGTCCTTCCTGCAGAAATAGCTTTTTAAGAGGTGTTTTTTGCGGCGGAGGTACTGTTTCAGATCCCGAAAAGTCTTTTCATTTTGAGATCAAGTGCGAAAACGAACGTCTGATAGATGCTCTTAGTGAATACGTAGCCGAAAATTGTCTTGAAATGAAAAAGACTGTAAGAGGAGATAAATTCAGTCTTTATTTAAAAAGAGGCGATGATATAGAAGATATCATGCACTATATGGGAGCCGGAAAAGAGGCATTCGCCGTAGCCAATGAAAAAATCAAAAGGAATATATCCAATCAAGCGAACAGAAGAAGTAACTTTGAGGTTGTAAACATACAAAAAACGGTAAATGCGTCACAGGAATCTGTCGATGCTATAAAAAAATTAGAGAAAAAGGGCTTGTTGAACAAGCTGCCGCGAGGTCTTGAGGAGACCGCAAGACTAAGGCTTGATAACCCCTTCGCAAATCTTGAGGAGTTGGCAGAGATGCACTCTGACAGAATATCAAAATCCGGGGTAAATCACCGATTGAAAAAGCTTATTGAGCTTGCTGATTTAGATTGATTATTTAGGAGGTACGTATGAGCGGATTTGTTCATTTACATTTGCATACGGAATACAGTCTGCTCGACGGTGCGTGCCGAATAGCAGATGTTCCGAAACTTGCAAAGGAAATGGGACATAATGCAGTTGCTATAACTGACCATGGCGCGATGTACGGAGTAGTTGATTTTTATAAGGCTTGTAAAGAAAACGATATTAAGCCTATAATCGGATGTGAGGTCTACGTCGCTTCGCGTACAAGATTTGATAAAGAATACGGCCAGGACAGCGGTTATGACCACTTGATATTGCTTGTAAAAAACGAAGTTGGTTATAAGAATCTTATATATATGGTCTCCAAGGCTTTTGAAGAGGGATTTTATTCAAAGCCGAGGATCGATAATGATCTTCTCGAAGAACATTCTGAGGGGCTGATCTGCCTTTCTGCCTGTGTTGCCGGTTCTATTCCCAAAATGCTTATGAAAAATGATTATCAAGGTGCTCTCGATTACGCGAAAAAGCTTGATGGTCTTTTTGGAAGAGGGAATTTTTATCTTGAATTGCAGGATCACGGTTTAGAGATCGAGTCTGAAACAAGAAAAGGTCTTTTGAAGATCCACGAAGAGACAGGAATTCCGTTTGCCGCAACAAACGACGTGCATTACCTGAGAAAGACCGATGCAAATACCCAGGCTGTGCTTATGTGCTTGCAGATGGGAACTACTATTGAAAACGGACGCCCGCTCGGCTTTGAAACGGATGAGTTTTATTATAAAAGCACCGAAGAAATGGAGAAGCTTTTTGCGGAATATGAGGATGCTGTCATCAATACTCAAAAAATTGCGGACAAATGCAACTTTGATTTTTCTTTCGGTAAAACATTTTTGCCGAAATACGTGCCTGCCGACGGCTCGTCTCCGAAAGATTTTTTAAAAAAGCTTGCATCAGACGGATTGACCAAAAGAATTAATAAAGGTAATATTACTTTCTCTGATGAATACACAGAAAATGACTACAGAAAGAGAATGGAATACGAGCTTTCTGTAATCACTGAGATGGGGTATGCCGAGTATTATCTCATAGTGTGGGATTTTGTAAACTATGCAAAAAGTCACAATATACCGACAGGTCCCGGAAGAGGCTCGGGGGCGGGAAGTCTTGTGGCTTACCTTATTGGTATTACTGACATAGATTCCATAAAATACGGGCTCTTGTTTGAGCGTTTTTTGAACCCGCAAAGGGTAAGTATGCCCGACTTTGATATAGATTTCAGCGATGAAAAGCGTGATCTTGTATTCGATTACGTGTCAAGAAAATACGGGAAAGAGCATGTTTCTCATATTATCACATTCGGTACTCTTGCCGCAAGAGCATGCGTGCGGGATGTAGGGCGTGCTATGGGAATGTCTTTTAACAGTGTTGCAAGGGTAGCCGAGGCTGTGCCCCAACGCATTTCGGTCACTAACGAGGACGGTACGACAGAAACCATTAACAAAGTCACGCTTGAAATGGCACTGAAAACCGAGAAGCTGAAAAATATGTATGATAACGAGCCTGAAACACGGAGGCTTATAGATTATGCTATGGCTCTTGAGGGGATGCCGAGACACGCATCTACACACGCGGCGGGAGTTGTGATTACCGATGAGCCCGTCTGTGAATACGTGCCAATGGCGGTCACAAAGGGCTCTTTGGTTACACAGTTTGATATGAACACTGTAGCCGATCTCGGTCTTTTGAAGTTCGACTTTCTCGGATTAAGATTTTTGACTGTAATCGATAATACTGTAAAGGCTATTCAAAAGAACGACCCTGATTTTGATATTAGCAGTATCAGTTTTGATGATAAAGCAACTTACAAAATGATATCCGACGGTGATACGATCGGGGTTTTCCAGCTTGAAAAACAAGGGATGCGCAATACTCTTGTCAGAATGTGTCCCGAAGCCCTTGCAGATATAATTGCAACAATCGCCCTTTACCGCCCCGGGCCTATGAGTTCCATAGGTAAGTACGTTGAAAACAAGAAAAACAGAGACAGTATAAATTATCCCGTTAAGCTGATAGAGCCTATATTAAAGGAGACTTTCGGCTGTGTCGTCTACCAGGAGCAGGTAATGCAGATATTCAGGACGGTTGCCGACTATTCCTTCGGACAAGCTGATATTATAAGAAAGGCCATGTCAAAAAAGAAGGCGGGGGTAATTGAAAAAGAGAAGAATACATTTCTTGATAAGGCTGTCGAGAAGGGTATCAACAGAAGTGATGCTGAAAACCTTTTTGAAGAGCTTGTTGGCTTTTGTAAGTATGCATTTAACAAGAGTCATGCTGCCTCCTATGCTGTTGTAACTTATCGCTCTGCATACCTGAAGTGCCACTACCCTAAGGAGTATATGGCATCACTTCTAACGTCGGTCATCGGAGATGAGGACAAGGTTGCTATGTATGCCGAGGAATGTAAAAAACTCGGTATTCCGCTTTTGCCGCCCGACGTTAATGAAAGCTACGGATACTTCAGGGTTGTAGGCGATAACATCAGATACGCTTTGCTTGCTTTAAAAAACGTTGGAAGGACATTCGTCGATGCGGTAGTAAAGGAAAGAGAAAACGGTTATTACACTTCATTTGAAAATTTTGTCCGAAGAATGACAGCTTTTGATCTTAATAAGCGTCAAATAGAAACGCTTATCAAGGCAGGGTGCTTTGATTTTACAAAGCTTTACCGCCCGCAGATACTTGCAGTATACGAAAGTGTGATAGACGGATTTGTTGAGAGCAGCAAAAATAATGCGAACGGTCAGCTGGATTTCTTTAGTGTAGACAACGACTCGTCGGAGGCGGAAAGTGTCAAATATCCCGAGCTTGGTGATTTTGCGGTGAAGGAAAAGCTGTTGTATGAAAAGGAGTGTGCGGGTTTTTATTTTTCGGGAAACTTGCTCGATAATTATTCAAGGCATGAAGCCGATCTCGGTTGCACTGAAATTAAGCGGGTATTTGATTCGTTTGACGTTGTTGACGGCGATGATGTAGTTGAAGGAACGAGAGAGTTTCGTGACAGACAAAGAGTTTGCGTTTGCGGAATCATTACTTCGATCGTAGATAAAACGACTCGAAAGGGCGATAAGATCTGTTTTGTTACGCTGGAGGACAGAAGCAGGAGAATTGAGGTGGTCGTCTTTTCTTCTGTACTCGAAGAATATGGTTATATGCTTACACTCGACAACATAGTTGCTGTCTACGGTGATATTTCTGCCAAGATAGAAAACGAGGTCAAGCTTATAATGCAGAAGGCAGAGGTGCTTAAGCCTAATGATGTTTACGTGCCTGTGCAAAAACCGATACGGAATCGAAACGATTTAATTAAATCGCGGGAAGTCAGTACAGAATCAAAGCAATATACGTCTCAACAGAATAATACAAGGAGTGAAAAAACGCTTTATTTGAGGGTTGATGATATGGAGTGCGAGACTTTCAAAAAGGCGGTAAACTTACTTGAAATTTTTGAAGGCAAAACAAAGGTTATATTCTATGATTCTTCAAAAGGAAACTACGTTGCCGCAAGAGGAAGAAATGTCGATATATCAGATAGAATATTATCTTTCTTTTCCGAGCTTCTCGGAAAGGGTAACGTTATCCTCAAATAAAAAATTTTTAAATTAAATTACAGAAATTAACAACAAATTTATAATTACGTGTTATAATACTCTATAATTAGTTATTTTTGTTAAACAACCGTATGAAAAAACGGAGGATTGTAATGAACCAAAATAATAATAGAAGCCGGAATAAGCAGCGCGTGCAGAAAAAAGATATGATGATCAGGGCTGCAGACAAGAAGAAAAGGGAAAAGATGGCTAAACAGACAAACAAAAAAGACGGAGTCAAGGAAAGAAGTCTTGCGAGAAGAATTTTGTCCGGTATAGCTATAACTTTGCTCACTATTCTTCTTATTATGTTTATTACGGGTATGATAGTTGCGGGTGCATTTGCGTACTATATTAAAAACTATATTGACCCTGTAATCGATGACTTTGATACCATTTCAACAGACCAGAAGCTGTCCTCAAAGATGTATTACATGGATTATACTGACAGAGAGAACAGAGTTGGTACTGCAGTCGAAATTGATAACGAAACCTTACACGGATCGGAAAACCGTATTTGGGTAAGTTTTACCGAGATGCCTACCTATCTTTATGAAGCTTTTATTTCGATCGAGGACGAACGTTTCTGGACGCATAACGGTGTCGACTGGAAGAGAACGATCGGTGCGACTTACTACTTCTTTACCGGAAGCGACAGCTATGGCGGTTCTACTATTACACAGCAGTTGATCAAGAATATTACGCAAGAGAAGGACGTTACGATCCAGCGTAAATTGCAGGAGATAATGCGTGCATTGTATCTTGACAAGACGAAGGATAAGACAGAGATTCTCGAGCTTTATCTGAATACGATCTATTTATCACAGGGTTGTTATGGAGTTCAGGCGGCTTCGCGTCTTTACTTTGATAAGGACGTAAGCGAGTTGACACTTGTCGAGTGTGCTGCGCTTGCATCTATTACACAGGCGCCGACAAAATGGGACCCTATACAGAACCCCGAAAACAATGAGTTCAGAAGAAAGACTGTTCTTGATAAAATGTATGAGCTTGGCAAGATCACTCACAGTGAGTGGGAGGAGGCTCGTAATGCGGAGCTTGTTCTTGCCAGAGATACAGAGCAAATTCCCGGTGAAAATCCTGTTGATCCAGATGACTATAATTCATGGTATACAGATGCTGTAATAAGATCCATAGTTAAAAGATTGCAGGAAGAAAAGGGATATCCGGAGAATCTTGCATATAATATGGTGTATTCAGGCGGTTTGAAGATCTTTACGGTTATGGACCCCGATATTCAGGCTGCACTGGATGAGGTGTATGTTAATGATACTGATGTGTTCCAGGATTATATGTTCCCAGGAATCATAAAGCCCGAATCGTCAATGGTAATAATTGATCCGAAAACGGGTGACGTTCTCGGTATTGCAGGCGGAAGAGGTCAAAAACAGGGAAACCTGTTGCTCAACTACGCAACACAGACCACAAGATCTCCCGGATCCTCTATTAAGCCTTTGACGGTCTATGCTCCTGCTCTTGAAGAGGGCATCATTACGTACGGTAAGGTTTACGATGACGTTCCGGTAAACTTTGACCAGGGTAAGTATTATGACGACGGATGGAACATAACTTACTTCTATCCGGAGACGGGACAATCTATCACAAGAACTACCGGTTGGCCCGGAAACCTTCCTACAGTTTATAGCGGTCTTACTAATATAAACTATGCAGTTCAGGTATCGAAAAACACGATAGCATTGAGAGTTTTGCAGGATCTTACCTGTGAAAAATCCTTTGATTATGCGAAAAACAAGCTTCATTTGGAGAGTATGCTTGAAAGCAAACAGCTTTCAAACGGAGAAGTGATTTCCGATAAAGGTCTTGTAGCGCTTTCGATGGGAGAAATGTGCTACGGATTGACTAACCTTGAAATAACGTCGGCATACAGTATTTTCATCAATGAAGGTGTATATAATCAGCCGAGGCTCTATTATCAGGTTCTTGACAGTGACGATAATGTCATACTTGATGATGGATGTGAAAGCACTGTTGTAATCAGCAAAACAAATGCTTCGATCATGACAAGAATGTTGAAGAACGTTGTTGATTACGGTACAGCAAGTTCGCTTACTCTTAAATACAGAGTAAACGTTGCCGGTAAAACAGGTACGACTAACAGTGACCACGATAGATGGTTTATAGGTTATACGCCGTATCTTATAGGCGGTGTTTGGTATGGTTTTGCCGAGCCTGACAGTTTATCTAAGGTTAACGGTAACCCTGCTGCAAATATTTGGGATAAGGTTATGACCATAGCTCACGAAAAATATTTTACCGAGGCAGCAAATACAGGTACTCCTATTAAAACTTTTGAGTACTCAAATGAAGTGGCAAGAACGGTTTGTATGGATTCCGGTAAATATATGACTGCGGCGTGCAGTAAGGACCCCAGAGGCTACAGAGGTATGATTGCATATTATGCTCCCGGAACCGAACCAAATGAATTCTGTGATACACATGTGCTTGTAAAGTATGATGAGAAAACAGGTGCGATCGCTTGTTCCGGTTGTCCGGAAAAGGACGTGGTCGAGGTAGCTTTGCTCAACACGTCTTGGAGAAATTTCCCGAGACAGGTCGAGGTAGAGGATGCACAGTGGACTTGTCGTACTCTGCCTAAGGATGCAGAATTGTCGAGCGATAAGAATTCATCGTATTATTCGATGGCAATGGGTAAATTCTTTGCCGGTGTTTCGAGGACTAAAGATAAGGTTCAGTATAATCATGCTTGTTATGAGCATATAAAGAATCCCTACGTCGAAGAAACCACGACAATTCCCGAGACAACAAAGGATCTTCCGCCGAGCACGAAGGATCCCGACGATGATCCCGAGACCACATCAAGCGGTAATAATCCTTCGGGAACGACCGCTCCCGGCGGCCCCCCCGATAAGACCGAACCTGTTGAAATTACAACAGGCGAAAACTCACAAGCAACACCCGATTAAATTTAAAAACACCGTGTTTTTTCACGGTGTTTTTGATTTTAATTTTTATTTTAAAACAAAAAACTCGGCATACACGGATTTTCCGCATACCGAGTTTTGTTTCAGTCAGAGTGGTGTATTATAGACGCAGATGAATCTGAAGTATAAATTATAGTCTGAAAACGCAGTTGCCAATAGAATAATTTTCTCTTTGTTCATTATTATTCATTCTTTCTTGAATGATAATGAGTTGACAGAAGTTGAAAAAACTGATAAAATAATAAATGTGTTTTATTTAACCTCAAGGGCAGAGACAAACTCTTTTTCTGCATTGTCTCTTACGTTGTCATCGAAAATGAGGAAGGTAACGTAAAGTCCGCACTTTTTTGCTACAGCATTTTCGATTTTGGGGAACTGGTCTGCAAGATACTCGCTCATCCAGTTATCTTTAAGGTTTTTCAGGTATGCCTTTGCTTGGTCATAGAGCATATTGGCATTTTCTTCTGAAGAAGCCTTGAAAACACCAAACATATCTGATGAGCTTGTGGTGTTCACAAATATTGCAGATTCCTCGCAAAGGGCAAGGTCGATCGGAATATTCAGCGCTACCCATCCTTCATCTGCCTGTGAAAGTGTGTCTATATTTGTGACGTCGAGTATACTTTTTGCGATTTCATTCACAGATACATCGGTTTTATATTCGGTTTTGCTTTTAGAGCTTCCGCAGGAAGCGAGTAAAATTATGCACAGTAATAAAATGGGAATGATTTTTTTCATATATTTTACCTCACAGTTTTTTTATAAGTAAATTATAACATACCTTTTTTGAAATTTCAAGAAAAATATTAAGAAGGAATTTAAATATGATTCATTTTGATGCAAACAATAATTTAAAGAGGGATACGAGGTTTTATAACGTTGTTTTTCCTATATGGATCTTGATGATGTTTCCGGTTTCGTGGCTTTTTGTTATTCCGGCTAATTATGTAATAGACAGTCTTGTTCTGTTTTTGGGAATGTTTCTTTTCAGTATAGATGATAAGCTTGAGTTTTATAAGAAAAATATTATTCTTGTTTTTGTATTCGGCTTTTTGTCCGATATGATAGGCGGCGGACTTATGTTCCTTACGCAGTTTTTCGGCGAAAAAGGAGCAGCGTACGAGTATTTGACAGAACCGATTGCAACGAATCCTTTTGATAATATTTATTCTTTACTCTATACTGTAACGGCGGTTGCTCTTTCCGGAGGATTGATTTACGTATTAAACAGATATGTTTCATTCAGAAAAGTTAGGGATAAAAAGTTAAAGCGAAAAATAGCGCTTCTTCTTGCATTGATAACTGCTCCCTATACACTTTTTATTCCGTCTACTTCATTATACGGAGGAGAGATCGATTGCTTCACCAATCATATCGTATGGAGCGAACACGTGAGATCCGAGGTTTACTTGGCAGATGATCCTTCGATTAATATAATGGAGGGTGAAAACTGCAGAGCGCACAGTTATATTTTGATGAATGCTCTGAAGGAAGGTATCAACACTGCCGATGGATCCGACGAAGAAATGCCTGAAGAATGGAATTTTAAAGTGCTGTTCTTTAAAGGCGGCGATAATTCAGACATCTTCGAGGAATTGTATTTCTATCATTTATCTGACAAGCTGTATTTTACATGGAATAATGAAACTTACGTTGTGAGTGCAAAACATAAAGACGGTATATTACTTGAACTTGGGACTCAATCGGCTCTATCCGACGGGACCTTTATCGATGGTGATGAGGTTGAAGTCGAAGTGACTTAACTAAATATGGGATCAATGACATGAAAATCATCGATCCCGTTTTTTGTTTATCTCGAATATATTTTGTTGAAATGCTTGAATTTATTTATATCTACCGAAGCAAGCTGTTCTTCGGTTATTCTGAACCCCCAGTTTCCGTCAGCACTACCCGGAGTGTTGAGTCTCGTGTCCTCGCCGTATCCCAAAATATCTTGGATAGGCATTATAAGTGTGTTAGCTCGGCTCATATACATCGCACGCAAAATTGTGTCGTAGCATTTATTCCAATCCTCGTTACAGAATCCGACATAATCCAATACTGTTGTTCGTGTATAATTATCAAGCTCCCATATAAAGCCTAAAAGGGTGTTATTGTCATGTGTACCCGTATATGCGACAAGATTCTCACCATAATTATGGGGGAGGTGCGGATTTTCTGTATTTCCGTCAAAACCAAACTGAAATACTGCCATGCCCGGGAAACCGCTGTATGCCAAAAGCTCGTCAACCTTGCTGTCTATCAGACCGAGATTTTCCGCGATTATCAACCTGTTTTTGGCGATATCTTTGATGATGTCTATCATTTCTTCTCCGGGACCTTTGCACCATTTGCCTGATTTGGCAGTCTCGGCGTCGGCGGGGACCGCCCAATATTCCGAAAGTGCACGGAAGTGGTCTATTCTTACGCCGTCAAAAAGATCTAACATATATGATAAGCGATTTTTCCACCAGGTATATCCGTCCTTTTTCATATACTCCCAGTTATATATGGGATTACCCCAAAGCTGACCGTCTTTTGCAAAATAGTCCGGCGGAACACCTGCAACGCAAGTGGGGTGGTTATCCTTGTCGAGAAGGAACTGCTCTTTATTGTTTCTTGTATCGCAGCTGTCGTAAGCAACGTAAAAGGGGAGATCGCCTATGATTTTTATGCCTTTTTTGTTTGCGTAGTCTCTGACATTCTTCCATTGTGCATGAAATTCGTACTGTATAAACTGCCAGGTGAAAAGTATGTCGGAATCGGGTGATTCAGTTTTCCATTTATTCCAGGGAAGCCCTTTGTTTGCTTCCTTAAGTGACATAAACTCGCAGCAGTCTGCAATTGCTTTGTTTTGTAAAATGTAATCTTTGATCGTTTTTTTGTCGGAAACTCTGCCTGCAGCTTTTTTCAGTAAAGAAAAACGTTCTTTTGTAAGTCTTTCAAATTCGCATTGATGGGGTGTTTTCTGCTTTGCACTTTCAAGTTCTTCTTTATACAAAAGCCCTTTATTAAAGAGAGTTTCTATATCGATAAAAAACATATTTCCGCCTATGGAAGAATAAGACATATACGGTGAATTATGTTCGTCCGGGATGCAAAACGGGAGAACTTGCCAATAGGTAAATCCGCACTTTTCGAGATAATCTATAAATTTGAATGCACTTTTTCCGAAACTACCGCATGAAAAATCTCCCGGAAGCGATGAAATATGCATAAGTATTCCGCTTTTTCTGTCCATTTTTAACACCTCGAATGACATTTTAATACAAAACTATACAAAAATCAATAGGTAAGTATATGAATATAAACGATTTTTTGATTAATTGTGAACTTTTTTACAAATTATCATTGAAAATTGTTCAAAAATAATATATAATGTGTATGGGTATATATATTAATATTATGTGCTCTTATATTAGGATGTATGAGGTTTATATTTATAGGAAAAAATCATTGATAGAAAGTGTTTTTAAATACCTGTGACAATATAGCAAGCCATCGGCCCGTTATAGTTATTAGGTTGTAAATAATCAAAAATATTGTTTGGAGGGAATCTAATGTTATTCCGAAAAAAAGAATGCGTTGCAATGATCCTGGCAGGAGGTCAGGGAAGTAGACTTGTGGTTTTGACTGAGAATACGGCAAAGCCCGCAGTTCCTTACGGAGGAAAATACAGATTGATAGACTTTCCTTTGTCGAACTGTGTAAATTCGGGTATCGACACCGTAGGTATTCTCACACAGTATCAGCCTCTCCAACTTAACGAATACATCGGAAACGGTATGCCTTGGGGACTTAACAGCACGAACGGCGGTATCCACGTGCTTTCTCCTTATTCAAAGAGTGAGAGCTCTGAATGGTATAAGGGCACGGCTAATGCTATTTTCCAGAACATATCTTTTCTCGAAAGATATAACCCTGACAACGTTCTTATCCTCTCGGGTGACCATATCTACAAGATGGACTATTCAAAGATGCTTTACGAGCACGTGAAGAAAAAGGCTGACTGCACGATCGCTGTTCTTGACGTTCCGCTTGAAGAAGCAAGTAGATTCGGTATTATGAACACTAATTCTTCCGGCAGGATCATCGAGTTTGAAGAAAAGCCGAAGGAGCCCAAGAGCACTAAGGCATCTATGGGCATCTATATATTCAAATGGAACATTCTTAAAAAGTATCTTATACTCGATAATGAAGATCCGACTTCATCCAATGACTTCGGTAAGAATATTATTCCTAAGTTGATTGAGGATAACCATAAGCTTTTTGCTTATTCCTTTGAAGGATACTGGAAGGATGTCGGAACGATAGACAGCCTTTGGCAGTCTAATATGGATATGCTTTCCAATGACGGCTCGTTCGATCTCTTTGACGGAGACAAAAAAATTTATTCAAGAAACTATGCACACCCCTCTACCTTTATTGCCAAGGGTGCAAAGATAGTTAATTCATATATTGCAGAGGGCAGCACTGTTTACGGTAACGTTTATAACTCTATTATTTCTACCGGCTGTACGGTCGGCAAGAATGCGGAAATATCAAACAGCTTTATAATGCCAAATTCTCAGATCGGACGCAATTCGGTGATCAAGTATGCGATCATCGGTGAGGATTCGGTCGTAAACGCGAATGCAAGGATAGGCGATCTTCCCGAGTTTTATGATAAAAGCAAGTGGGGAATTGCTGTTGTAGGTAAGGATAAGGTCGTTCCGCAGAACAAGATCCTTTTGCCTAAGGAAATATTCTGATTTGTGTAACCGAAAAAATTTTTTGAAAAGAGGTAGAATTTGCATGAAATTGATGGGTATAATTTTCTCTAATATATATGACAGCACATTGGGAGAGCTTACAAACCACAGAACTGTTGCATCTCTTCCTTTCGGTGGCAGATACAGACAGATCGACTTTGTCCTTTCCAATATGTCGAATTCAGGTATCTACAACGTAGGACTTATCACTAAATATAACTACAGATCCTTGATGGACCACCTCGGCTCTGCGGCTGACTGGGATCTTAGAAGAAAAAACGAAGGACTTGTAATTTTGCCCCCGTTCGCAAGCGGACATACAGGTGTATACAAAGGTAAACTCGAAGCGTTGTATTCGGCAGTATCTTTTATTGATAATCCTTTGTATGATTACGTTGTTGTTTGTGACTCGACAGTGCTTTGTAACCTTGATTTCAGACCTGCAATCGAAAATCATATCAAGAGCGGTGCTGACGTAACTGTAATTTCAAACCGTGAACCGGGCAACACTAAAAAGCATCCGCTTATAGTATATGCTGACAAAAAGGGCAGGGCGCAGACACTTTTGCTTGATTCTCCTGCTGAGGAAAATGCATACGTCGGAATGGGTATGTTTATAATCAAGCGTGAGCTTTTGGTTGCCGCACTTGAGGAATCCCATGCGAAGGGGCAGGTTCACTTTGAAAAGGATTATTTACAAAAGTATTTCAATGACGGTAAGCTCAAAATATCTGTATATGAATTCAAGGGAACGGTTTTAAGAAACGAAAATATAAAGAGCTACTATGCAAACAATATGGCGCTTCTTCAGGAAAAAATAAGAAGCGGCTTGTTTGGTAAGAATCCTATTTATACAAAGGTAAGAGACGAGATGCCTTCGTTCTATAGCGAAAATTCCGTTGTGTCAAACAGTTTGCTTGCTGACGGCTGCGACCTGTACGGCGAGGTATATGACAGTATTTTGTTCCGTGATGTAACGGTCAACGAGGGGGCTGTTATTAAGGGATGCATCGTAATGCAGGGCACGAGGATCGGAAAGAATGCAAAGCTTGAGTGTGTAATTCTTGATAAGAACGTTACTGTTACAGAAGGCGCAGAACTTAAAGGTACACCGGAACATCCCGTCATAGTTAAAAAAGGAGAGACAGTATGAAAATAGTCTTCACAGCAAGTGAGGCTGCACCGTTTATAAAGACAGGAGGTCTCGGTGACGTAGCCGAGGCCCTCCCGTCAGCATTATCTTCTATAAAGGGCAACGAGGTTATTCTGTTCTTGCCCTTTTATTCTAAAATAAAAAATAACCCCAATATTCCTACGGAATTTATAAAATCTTTTTCTGTTGATCTTTCTTGGCGCAAACAGCACGTCGGCCTGTTTAAGTATAAGAGCAGAAAGAAAAAGCTTTCTGTTTATTTCATTGATAACGAGTATTATTTCAAAAGAGACAGTGAGTACGGACAGGGGGATGACGGCGAAAGATTTGCCTACTATTCCAAAGCTGTACTTGAATCCCTTGTGCAAATAGGAATAACCCCTGACGTTATTCACTGTAATGACTGGCAGACGGCGCTTATTCCCATATTTCTCCATGCTTTTTATCAGGACGAGCTTGGAACTGCTAAGACAGTATTTACAATTCATAACATAGAATACCAAGGGCTCTGTGATCCGTATTTTCTCGGGGACACTTTGGGCCTTGGAGAAGAATACAGAAATAAGCTTACTTACGGAGATTGCATAAATTTCATGAAGGGAGCTATACTTGAATCGGATGCTGTGACCACTGTTTCAAAGACTTATGCCGGCGAGATCAAGTATCCCTATTTTGCGCACGGACTTTCGCCTGTTATCGAAGAGCACGCATTCAAGCTTGACGGAGTGGTAAACGGTATTAATCCCGCACTGAATGATCCTTCGTCCGATTCGGCTTTGACAGTGAATTATTCTGTTAAGAATTTTGCTGATGGAAAGCGTAAGAATAAGATAGCCTTGCAAGAGGCCCTTGGTCTTCCTGTGGATCCCGACGTTCCGATGATCGGTATGGTTTCGAGGATAGTGTCACATAAGGGATTCGAGTTGATCTGTGACATTGCACGCGAGCTGCTCAAAGAAAATGTACAGCTTGTTATTCTCGGTACGGGAGACCGCGCTTTCGAGGACATACTGAAGAAGATCGCTTCTTCCAATAAGTCTAAATTCTCGCTGAATTTATGCTTTGACTCAAAGCTTGCATCGAAGATATATGCTTCATCGGATATTTATCTTATGCCATCGAAGAGCGAGCCTTGCGGACTCTCACAGTTGATCGCTATGAGATACGGAACGGTTCCCGTTGTAAACGCTACGGGCGGTCTTAAGGATACAGTCGAGCCGTTTGACGGCAAGAAGAACGGTACGGGCTTCAATTTCCAAAGCTTCAACAGAGACGATCTGCTCGATGCACTTCACAGATGTCTTGACGTATACAGAAACGATAAGGCTTCCTGGAACATAATAGTTAAAAATGCTATGTCTTATGATTCATCTTGGGACAAGCCTGCAAAAGAATATATGGAGATATACAATAGATTGGTTGATTGATTAATATCTCTACAGCAATACCTAAAGGAGTAAATTACCAATGCAGAACAGAAACAATGACTTACTTAATATTTTGAACGACACTTCATCAAGACTTTTCAGCTGTAATATTAATGAGTCGACAGAAAAACAGCTTTATAAGACGGTGTGTACCGTTTTGCGCGAGATGCTTGCAAAGAAGAGAAAGGGCTTCCAGAAGGACGTTTCCTCTAAAGAGAAAAAGCAGGTATACTACATGTCTATGGAGTTCCTTGTCGGAACCTCGCTCAGAAACAATCTTTGCAACATCGGTATGGAAAAGGAATTCAAGGAGGTCTTAAAGGATCAGGGCTTTGACCTTGAAAAGCTTTATGAGCTTGACCCCGATGCCGGACTCGGCAACGGCGGTCTCGGCAGACTTGCTTCCTGCTATATGGATTCAGCAACAGGACTTGAGCTTCCCGTTACAGGCTTTTCCATCAGATACGAATTCGGTATATTCAAACAGAAGATAATTGACGGTTGGCAGATGGAATTCCCCGACAACTGGCTTGAAAGGGGCGACGTTTGGCTTCAGGCACGTCCCGATGAAAGCTACGAGGTCAAATTCGGCGGTCAGGTGAACGAATGGTTTGACAATGGTCAGTTCAAGGCAGTACAGACCGGATACCAGAGTGTAATTGCCGTTCCGTACGATATGTATATTTCGGGATATGATTCCGATGCAGTAAATAAACTCGTTCTTTGGAGTGCAAATCTGCCCAGCTTCGATATGCGCGCGTTTTCAAGAGGAGAATATATGCGTTCTCTTGAACAGAACACGATGGCTGAGGTCATTTCAAAGGTGCTTTATCCTGCAGATAATCACATCGAGGGAAAGAGACTGCGTCTGAAGCAGCAGTATTTGCTTGTTTCTGCTTCTTTGCAGAGCATTATCGCAAAGCACATCAAAAAGTATTCTACACTCGATAATCTTTCAGATAAGGTATCGATCCATATCAACGATACCCACCCCGCACTTTGCGTTCCTGAACTTATGCGTTTGCTTCTCGATGATTACGGATATAGCTGGGACAGAGCTTGGGAGATCACCTGCAAGACCTTGTCTTATACAAACCATACCGTGATGAGTGAGGCTCTTGAAAAGTGGAGTGAATGGCTCTTTAAGGAACAGCTTCCCAGAGTTTACTCAATCGTGCTGGAAATTAACAGAAGAATGACCGAGGAGCTGAACAGGGCATACCCCGGTGACTTCGCAAAGGTCAATTATATGCTTCCCATCGGTGACGGCGAGGTTCGTATGGCCAATCTCTGTCTTGCTTGCTGTCATAAGGTAAACGGTGTATCCAAGCTTCATACGGAAATTCTTAAGAACAGTATCTTCAATGACTACTATAAACTTGATAACAGCAGATTTATCAACGTAACAAACGGTATTGCTTACAGAAGATGGCTTTGTCAGGCAAACCCCGGTCTTTCCGACTTTTTGACCGAAACGATCGGTGACGGATTCAAGAAGGATGCGAACGGACTTGAAAGATTGCTTGAATTTAAGAACGATAAAAACGTTCTCGATGCTCTTGCAAAGATCAAGAGGGATAACAAACTCGCTCTTGCAAATTACATTGCAAACAAAAACGGCGTAAACGTCGATCCCGATTCTATTTTCGATGTGCAGATCAAGAGACTCCACGAGTATAAGAGACAGCTTTTGAATGTTCTCCAGATACTCTATATGTATAATCAGATCAAGAATAATCCAAATGCCGATTTTGTGCCCAGAACGTTTATTTTCGGTGCTAAGGCATCAGCCGGCTATGATCTCGCAAAGCAGATCATAAGCTTGATCTCCGCTGTATCCGATCTTGTAAATAATGATCCTGTGATTAGAAACAGGATCAAGGTCGTATTCCTTGAGGATTACAGAGTGTCCCTGGCAGAAAAGATCATTCCCGCCGCAGAAATTTCCGAGCAGATATCCATCGCGGGTAAAGAGGCTTCGGGAACAGGTAATATGAAGCTTATGATAAACGGTGCTGTCACACTCGGCACTCTCGATGGAGCAAACGTCGAGATCTTCGAACAGGTCGGTGATGATAACATCTTCCTATTCGGTATGAATGTTGACGAGGTTAAGGCGCTTTGGAACCGCGGATATAACCCCAACGAATTTATTTCAAAGAACCCCGAATTGCGTCAGGTGATCAATATGCTTACCTCGGGTATACTCGGCAGACGTTTTGATGATGTCGCGGCTTCTCTCCTTACAAATAAGTTCGGTGTAGCCGATCAGTATATGACGATCGCAGATTTTGCCGATTACGTAAGGGCGCAGAAGTTTGTCTCGGAAGTATACAGTGATAAAGAAAAATTTATGAAAATGTCGCTTACAAATATTGCAAAGGCAGGTATATTCTCCGCGGACCGCTCTGTTTTAGAGTATGTGGATAAGATCTGGAACATAAAATAATGCGTATTTTATTTGACAGTAAAGACACAAAATTTAAATCGAAGTTTGGCACCCTTTGTGAAAACGAAGGGTGCACGTTAAATATCCATATTCCTAAATCTTGCTTGACAAAGACTGTTAGAGTTATTTTTAACCGCGAAAATAACGATCCTTTTTGCGTTTACTATATGCAAAAAACAAGCGAGTACGATGAATATGAAGTATACAGCTGTGATATTTCATTCGCTTCTTCGGGTCTATTGTTCTATTATTTTGATATAGAAACGCAAAACGAACGTTTTGCTCTGTATAAGTACGGATATGATATGACAAATATGGAAGACGGTGAATTGTGGCAGCTTTCGGTTGTGCCACTTGGCGGTTTTGCGCACGGCGATTTTTCCGGGAAGGTCATGTACCAAATATTCCCCGATAGGTTTGCTATTGACGGTGAATGCAACACAAAGAATAAGCTTACACCTTTTTCTTTGCATACGAATCTGTCTGATACACCGAACTACTTACCCGACGAAAAGGGAATCGTACAAAATAATGACTTTTTCGGCGGTAATTTGAGGGGGATAATATCAAAGCTCGATTATTTAAAAGAGCTTAAGGTCGGTATAATCTACCTTAATCCTATTTTTAAAGCCTACTCAAATCATCGCTACGATACAGCCGATTATATGACGATCGACGAGATGCTCGGAACCGAAGAAGACTTTTCATTGCTTTGTGACGAGGCACATAAAAGGGGAATCTATATAATTCTTGACGGTGTTTTTTCTCACACCGGAAGCAACAGCATATATTTTGATTCGGAGCATATCTTCGGTAACGGTGCTGTATCAAATGACAGATCTCCCTATCGCTCATGGTTCGATTTTCAGTCATATCCCGATAAATACACATCCTGGTGGGGCATAAAGACTCTGCCTTGTGTCAATGAGAATGACGAGAAATACAGAGATTTTATTATAAGAGATGAGGATAGCGTCGTTGCTCATTGGCTGAAATTAGGAGCCGACGGCTTCAGGCTCGACGTAGCAGACGAATTGCCCGATTCTTTTATACTTGAACTTAAAAAAAGAATGAGGGAGATAAAGTACAAATCTTTTCTGATCGGAGAGGTTTGGGAGGATGCTTCAAACAAGTGCAGCTATGGCGTGAGACGTAAGTATTTTACTGACGCTGAGCTTGATTCTGTTATGAATTATCCTTTCAGAAATGCAATAATCGACTTTGTTTCGAGGAAGGACAACGGTTATGGTTTTAAAGAGACCGTGATGTCGATCGCCGAAAACTATCCTCAGGCTGTTCTAAACAGCCTCATGAATATTTTATCTACCCATGATACTGTGCGTATTCTCACCGCATTGGGGGCTGAGAACGTTCCTGCAGATAAGTCGGAAAGGGCCGTATTCCGCCTTAGCGAAACTGAATATGAAGACGCCAAACAAAAGCTGTTTGTTGCGGCTTTTCTTCAGTTTGTTTTGCCGGGATGTCCCTGTATATACTATGGGGATGAGATCGGAATGCAAGGCTTTGAGGATCCTTTTTGCCGTATGTTCTTTGAATGGAGCAAGATAAACAATAATGATATTTTGGACTATTACAAAGAATTGACAAGCTTGAAAAACGAATATAGTGCTTTAGGGGCAGGATCTATCTCTGTTGAGGTTATTTCAAGCGGTGTTATAAAACTTGTTCGCAGCTTTGCGTTTCATGTTTTTACGGCTTACATTAACGTGTCCGGAAGTGATTTTGAAACTGACTTTGTCGGAAAAGAAGTATTTTCGAAAAACTGTGATACTGTCGGTAACAAAAAATTAATAAAAAATTACGGTTTTATTTTGCTTCGGTAGATTGACAAACGGTAAAATTAACTGTATAATATAATCACAGCTTTTACATAACTGACGGATTACGCAGACAAAACTGCGGTGGAATGTAAAAGTAATATGGCCGACCGTCTGGGCAAGTCAGTTTTTGTAAAACTGATTTGCCTTTTTTGGTTTTTTAGGGAGGTAAAAAATATGGAACACATCAATTGGACAGGATTTCTTGGCAACGTTTGGAAAGAAAAAATCGATGTTCGCGACTTTATACAGTCGAATTATAAAGAATATACCGGGTCTGCGGACTTTTTGGCAGTTGCCACTGACAGAACGAATGCACTCATGAAAAAGCTTCAGTCCCTTTTTGCGATCGAGCGTCAGTTTGGCGGTGTGCTTGATATAGATACGTCTACAGTATCCTCGCTTACTGCTTTTGCCCCCGGTTATCTCGATAAAGAAAACGAGCTTATTGTCGGTTTGCAGACGAACAGACCGCTCAAGCGCGGTGTAAACCCTTTTGGTGGTATGAGAATGGTCAAGCAGGCTTGCAACGCATACGGTTATAATCTCAGCCCAAAGGTAGAGGAAGAATTCAAGTTCAGAACTACTCATAATGAAGGCGTTTACAGGGCTTATTCAGACGAAATGAGAAAGGCGCGTAAGTGCCACGTTATCACAGGTCTTCCCGATGCTTATGGACGCGGAAGAATAATCGGCGACTACAGAAGGGTAGCCCTCTACGGTGTTGACCGTCTTATCGAAGAAAAGATGAAGGACAAAAAGAGGGTAAGTAAAGATGTTTTAAATACGGATAATATCAGACTTACAGAGGAACTGTATCAGCAGATCGCATTTCTTGGTTATCTTAAAGATATGGCGGCTATGTACGGCTTTGATATAAGCGTTCCTGCCGCAAATGCAAGAGAGGCGATCCAGTGGACGTATTTTGCATACCTCGGTGCGATAAAAGAACAGAACGGTGCGGCAATGTCGCTTGGCAGAGTAAGCACTTTCTTTGATATTTATATTGAAAGAGATATCGAGAACGGCATTCTTGATGAAGTGTCTGCACAGGAACTCATCGACGATTTTGTTATGAAGCTTCGCATGGCACGTCACCTTCGTACACCCGAATATAATGAGCTCTTCGGCGGCGATCCAATGTGGATAACCGAAGGTGTCGGCGGTATGGGGAATGACGGAAGAACCCTTGTTACAAAGAGCAGCTTCCGTATCCTCAATACACTTTATACACTCGGCTCATCCCCCGAGCCTAACCTTACCGTCCTCTGGTCGAATGCGTTGCCGGTCAATTTCAAAAAATTCTGTGCAAAGGTTTCGGCAGATACCGACTCGATACAGTACGAAAACGACGACGTAATGCGTCCCATTTATGGCGACGATTATGCTATTGCTTGCTGTGTTTCGGCAATGAAGGTTGGTAAGCAGATGCAGTTCTTCGGTGCACGTTGTAATCTTGCAAAGCTATTGCTTATTGCATTAAACGGCGGTTACGATGCCGAGAGCGATATGCATATCGGTCCGCAGGCCGAGCCTATGAACGTCGAAAAGCTTGATTATGACAAAGTAATGGAGAGATATGACGTTTATATCAAGTGGCTTAGCGAGCTTTACGTTAACACGATGAACGTTATACACTATATGCACGATAAGTATGCCTATGAAAAGATACAGATGGCGTTGCATGATACAGAGGTAGAACGTTTTATGGCATTCGGTATTGCCGGACTTTCGGTCGTAGCCGATTCACTTTCCGCAATCAAGTATGCAAACGTTAAGCCTATCGTTAACAAAAACGGTTATATAGTTGATTTTGAAACAAGCGGCAATTTCCCCAAATACGGAAACGATGATGACAGGGTTGATATGATCGCAAAGGATATGACTCATAAGGTCATTACCGAGCTTCGTAAGACCCCGACCTACAGAAATGCTATCCATACGCTTTCCGTTCTTACCATCACTTCAAACGTTATGTACGGCAAGAACACGGGTGCAACCCCTGACGGAAGAAAGGCAGGTATGCCTTTCGCTCCGGGTGCAAACCCTATGCACAACAGAGAAGAAAACGGTGCCTTGGCAAGTCTTAACTCGGTTGCAAAGCTTTCTTATGATGACTGCCGTGACGGCATTTCCAATACCTTCTCGATCACACCTAATGCACTTGGCAGAAGTGAGCAGGAGAGAATAGATAATCTTGTATCTATCCTTGACGGATACTTTGCAAAGAAGGCGCATCATATAAATATAAATGTTCTTAACAGAGAGACGCTTATGAAAGCTTATGAAGATCCCGAAAGTTATCCAAATCTCACGATCAGAGTTTCGGGGTATGCAGTAAACTTTAATAAGCTTTCACGTGAGCAACAGAGAGAGGTAATCAGCCGTACCTTCCATGAAGCGTTATGACGATAGGAAAGATTCATTCTTTTCAGTCACTTGGAACTCTTGATGGTCCCGGAGTCAGATTTGTTGTCTTTATGCAAGGGTGCAATTTAAGGTGCCATTGCTGTCACAATCCCGACACCTGGAGCTTCGAGTCCGAAAAGATATATACTCCGGAGGAAATTGTCTCAAAAGTATTAAGATTTAAGGAATATTTTGGGGACGAGGGCGGTATCACTATCTCAGGCGGGGAGCCCTTACTTCAGCCGAGATTTGTGTATGAGGTATTTAAGCTTTGTCACGAAAACGGCATAAACACCTGTCTCGATACGTCGGGAAGTGTTTATAACGACGATATTGAGCTTATGTTGTCTGAGACTGATAGAGTATTGCTTGATATAAAGTACACCAATGATGCTTTGTATAAAAAATATGTCGGTTGCTCGTATGGTTTGGTGCTCCGGTTTTTAGGTGTTCTTGAAGAAAGATCTATAAAGACGACTTTACGTCAAGTAGTTATTCCTTCGGTCAATACATCTACCGAGAATTTTTGTCAAATCAAACAGCTTGCAGCTTCACATTCGTGCATAGATAAAATTGAATTGTTGCCGTTTCGAAAGATATGCACAACAAAATACGATATGATGAATATTGGTTTTCCTTTCAAGGATATCCCTGAGCCTACCCCGGATGAAATCGAAAAATACTATGAGTTTCTAAAATAGCATAAAAAAACCATTGATCTATCACAGATCAATGGTTTTTGTCTCCCGAAAACCACGCGTTAGACGCGTGGTTCGAAAAAGGTTAACCGATGAAGAAGAAATAAAAACTCCTTTGTTGTATAATAAGAGAGCGGTCTGCCAACTGCCCCCAAAACAACAAAGGAGGTCATTTAAGA
>JAFSAM010000059.1 GCA_017441005.1 Clostridia bacterium
CAACCACCGCGCCGGGGAGCAGCATCATACTGAACATTCCACCCACAGCGCTCCACAACTCGTTCTCCATCAGTGACTTAAATACGTACTCCGGCAGCAGGTGTACACCACCCGCCGCAAGCAAGAGTATTACCATCAGCGCTGTGCCGACGATGAGGAAAAATCCTTTTTTTATGTAGGTCATATCGTGTCAATCACCATCTTTCATTTTATTCGATTCATCGACCTTTTTCAATAAATCTGTAATATCTATATTGCTATTTATAGTTCTGCCGCAATCAAGGCAGACGGTTTTTTCGGGGCGTCGGTCGAAGGGACTGCCGTTATCGCCGCCAACCGTCCCAGTGCGGTGCGAGCCGCAATAGGGACATTTCAACTTCATTTTAGGCGCCTCCTTTTCAACAAGTAGATTAAGTATTTTGTTGCCTAAACGCTCTGTGGTTTATTGTTTTGATTTTTTAATGATATATTTTTGTTGTTAAAACATATAATACTCGTATTCTGAATAGCCGATATATTCCTCATAATCCTCCGGTGAGCCTTTCTCACCATTAGGCTTGGTGACACTGTATATCTCCCTCAGATACCCTTCTTCAAAACGCCCGTTAATAATCACACCGTTGGGATAGTAACGGGTTCCGTCGCCGTGGAGAGAGTTATTAGCAAAAACACCGGTATCGTAATAGTACAGACACGGCTTGCCTTTATCTATCGCAACCTCCCCATAGTAACCACGGATATCGGCGAACATATAATAGGTATTCTCTTCCTTTGAGTAGGCAAAGTTGCCATAGCACCAAGTCGTTCGGCCATCCTTATACAGCCACAGACGCATACCAAAGTCAATGTCTCCATACGCGTACATACCTTCGGAGTAATACTGTGGTTCTCTTTTAGGATTCCACAGACAGCACCAGCCGTCTGCATCTCCATATTCGTCTAATTGTCCGTAGTACCGATAGACGTCGGAGTAGGCGCCAAACCCGTGTTCACGTCCCATATATTCATAGTAAAAGGCAGGGTTGGGTGCCTTTTCGTCGTTTTTGAAGTAGGTTGCTTCGATAAGGCGGTAATATCCATTGGCGTTGTTGACGGATGCAGATCCAGATTTTTCAAAACCAATACCGTTGAGTTCTCCGTTGACAAATTCTCCAACACGCAATGTGCCGTCGCTCCAGAGCTCCATACCAAATCCGTGTCGGTAACCATTGCGCCAATGGCCTATATAAATGTCGCCGTCGGCATATTTCATCTCTCCCCAGCCGTGGCATTTCCCATCGCTGTTCACGTATCCGCAATAGGTATTACCGTTTTCGGTTTCAAAGGTTTCAATGACGTCGCATTTCTGCTCATCACTCGATTCTTCTTCAAAGACCTCAGCATTGATATAACCAATCTCCGAATCATACAGTCGACCTTGCACGTTTGCATAAATATCAATATTATCATCTTCAAACAGGCCGTCCAAAAACTCGCCGTAAATTTTCTCTAATTCATAGTACACTTCACCTTCGGGTATAGCAGAATATTGTTGGTCATTTACAAATATACGGGCAAAATACAAGGCGCCAATATCCCACATTATATTTTCCTCAATACCGTAGGTTTGGATATAATAATCCAGGTAATACATAAAGAAATTTGAAGGGGAACGTTCATTCAACGTGGAATATTCGTTATACAGGTAATAAGCAAAATGAAGCATAGCCGTTTCGGTCAATTCGTTGGGATTGGCAATACATTCGTTATAGGCACATTTCAGCGCACATTCACAAAGGTCGTAAAGTTGTAATTCCTCTCTTGAAAAAATGCCGTCATTCGCAGTAGCCTCATTCAATGCTAATAGGTCCACCTGCACAATTTCAGCCAAAAACTCCTGTGCTGTAGCCGGGTCTCTGTCTTCAAGATTTGCAATAACCGCCTGAAAGAAGGGGGTTATATGCGTCACGGCACTGTGCAAATGCCCGAAACCATCATTAAACAACACACTGTCCTCATCTATACAAGCGTTATAATAATCGGTCATGGTTTCAAAGCCATCGTCTGCAGTATCCACATCTTGTTCATACACTTCTTCTATGTAGTCTTCCGTTTGGGTAGGATATACGGTTTCAGATGCAAAAATATTTTCACCATTTTCCCACTCGCCTGTATAGTATTTGCCATCAGCATAAATCCATTTGCCGTTGCCGTGGCGTTTGCCGTTTTGCCATTCGCCGACATATACATCACCGTCAGCCCAACGATAGATGCCATGGCCGTGGAATTTTCCATCAACAAAATCTCCCTCGTAGGTACTACCGCTTGCAAAAATAAACTTGCCCTTTCCTTGTCGGGTATCGTTTTGAAATTCGCCGTCATACACATCACCGTTATCCCAACGATAAATGCCGTGACCGTGCATATTTCCGTTTGCCCAATCTCCGTCATAGCTGTTTCCGTTGTTCCAACGATATATGCCCTGACCATGGAAATTGCCGTTTTGTATTTCACCTTCGTAGCTACCGTTATCGTATTCGATGTATCTTGTTCCCGATTTCACGGCGGGCTCTTTGGGTACTGTGTTGTTTTTGGCAGGTGATTTTTCTACAGGTGCCTTTTCTTTTGTCGGTGCGCTCTTTGGTTCAGAAGATGCGGCGGTGGTCGATGCAGGTGTACCATTAAACATCTGCTCACGAAGTTCACCACGGCGAAGGACGTCCTTAAAATCGCCCTCCCAAAACTTGTCTTTGTAAAGTCCGTTATAGTTATCTCCGCCGTATTTATTATCATCGGTAAGATAGTAAGAGTACAAAATGGTGCGGAACGAGGGGTCGCTTCCTCGCACCTCTACCGTTCGCTTGCCTTTTTTATCAAACGTAACGCTTTTGCCAATCACTTGACCCAAATGCCATTCGCCATCAACAACTTTTCCGCGTTTAGGGAACACCTTGCCGTATCCATGTCTGCGGCGATCCCGTTTGCCGTCATATTTCTCATCCGGCTTTATCTCGCCCATATAAACGTCGCCGTTGTCATAGTTAATAACGCCAAGAACGGTTTCCCCATTCGTAAATTTAAACAAGGCCTGATATTCCTTATTTCCAAGTTCGCCATACGTAATCTTTTTTGTGATATCGCTCATATTGGTCACCTCAACAAAATAATTGTTACATTAAAACGTTATTCATTTCTTTTTCAGGATGAAGCATCGCCGAAGATAGCATCAAATTCATCATTAGGAGCAGCAATAGGTTTACTTGCCGTCGCTTTAGGTTTAGATTCCGCACCGTCTGTGGTTTCCGTCTGTGTTGCTGTTTGTGCAGTACCGCCGAAGATGGCATCAAAGTCATCATTGTTCGGTGTCGTCACTCTTGACGGGGAAGGTGCAGATTTTTTCGTTGCAGTTGCCTTTTGCTCGTCTGTGTTTTGATCGGCTGCAAGTGCTTCCGTTTTCATCTCCATACCGGGTATGGAAACAATATTGCCAATGGATTTCAGTTCCTTAAACAAGGCAAGAGCTTTGTCGCTGTCAAGCCCCTTCGCCACAGTTGTCGGTGCTTTGTCAACCATACCTTTTGCCACAGCAAGACCAAGTCCCAACGTGCCGCATAGTATTTTCGTGGTCATTAGTGGCTGGTTGCCGACTTTCTCTAAAACAACATCGTAAGTGTTTTTAGATGCCATTAGCATTTCCTCCTTATGCTTCTGCCTGAACAGAAGCGGTATCGTCAAAGGTATAGTCTTTTATCCATTCGATTGCTGGAGCGTATCCCGCTTCGGCGGCACAGACAATCCAGGCGGACGCCTTGTTCATATCCTGCTGGCACTCACGACCTAGCTGGTAGCAGATGCCGAGCTGATACATTGCATAGGGCTTGCCCATCTTGGCTGCCTTAATCAGCTTTCTCATTTTCTTTGTTTTGCCCACCTGATCGCCTCCTTTGGCTTTTATTCATCGCTGTTATCGTGAAGTTTTTCTTCAAGAATTAACGTTGCCAACTCAAGGCCCTTTTCAATGTAGCGTTCTGGCGAGAGAATAAATAATTGAGAGTGTTCCCCCGCCACACGTGTGATAACCTCTTGTAGTAACTCTGTAACCTCTGATTTGGTTTCCAAACAAAATTCAACCGTACATTCACATAACAAATCCAAAACATATTCAGGTCTGATTTTGGATTCGGTTAACTGACCATTTACCAATCGGGATACAAGTTCGGTAAAATAATGTTCCTTTTCATTAGATTCAAGCAAATCAGAAAAGTATGCGTAATACTTTACTACACTTAATACCGTTTGTGGAGAAACGGTTGTTGTAGGTGCTTCGGACAGCAGCCTACCTAAAATAGGAGCAAAAGCCTTTGTGTTGTCTTCAAAGCAGCTATATTCACAGCCCATTTGATGCAACTGCATTAGCTCATAAACCGTCTCAAATTCAACAGGCGGCTCTACCATACGAGCAATACACCAATCAAACAGTTCGCCGTATCGTTCATCCACCACATCGGCATCTTCTTCATCGATTAAGAACTTGCAGTAATTCTTAATGACGCCGATATACATTGCGCGGTCTTTTGAAGTCGGTGGGTTTGCCTTAAAGTGCCCCACAAACAAAACATAAAATGCATCATAATATGTCTTGGCTTTTTCAATGTCTTCGGTTTTATAACTGCAAAAACCCGACATGGCTAAAAACAACGCATACACTTCGAGATCGCTTTTGGGGAGCTTTTCAATTTCTCCCTTTAACAAACAATCATAATGCTCGGGCTCTTTGTTCAACAGATATGCTTCCAAATTTTTGCATTGTTTTTGTAATCCACCAAAATTCGGTGCTTTCGTGGGATCGTCCATTTTTAAAACACTTGAAAACATACGGAACATATCGTTAGAACTGTTTTTCAGTATTTCCTTAACCGGCATTTTATTATCCCAAGCAATCTGCAGCATTTTTTGTGGCCAAGCAGGACCGAATTTTTTTATCTGCTTCGTCACTCTATCGTATTCTTTTGCTCCTTTTTCGCCACCAATACGCACCAAAAGCGGCATCATAAAAGATTGGCACAACATAGAATGTGTTACCTTAAGAACATCGTCTTTACATTTTTTACGCAACGTTATCAGATGCTTTTCAAACTGCACCAAAAAATCATAGGTTCTGCCGACGCTTTCTTTCTCAAAAACATAGGCAGAGGGAATACTTTGCAGAAAATATGCCGCCATCTCATAGGGA
>JAFSAM010000060.1 GCA_017441005.1 Clostridia bacterium
CCCGCAGCCTTGATCATTTCGGCAAGTCCTAAAACCGCATTACCCTCGGCAAGAAAATCGTCGATTATCAAAATCTTGTCTCCTTGATGCAAATGCTCTTTGGAAACAACGATATCATACTCGATTCCCTTTGTAAAAGACATAACCTTTGCAGTATAAACATCATTACCTATATTCTTATGTCCGCTTTTCTTAGCGAAAACCACGTCACAATCCATCGCCATACCGGCACTGCAGGCAAAAGCTATACCGGATGCTTCGACCGTAAGGATCTTGTCGATTTTGCAGTCTGAAAAAAGGCGTGCAAACTCTTCACCGATCTGCTTCAAAAGTCGGATGTCAATATTCTGATTTATAAAACCGTCTACCTTAACAATATTACCGGGAAAAATCTTCCCGTCGGCAACAATTCTGTCTTCAAGAATTTTCAAAACACTATTCTCCCATATAATTATAAAAACTATAATCTATTGTACAACATTTCTTAATATTTTTCAAGTATTTTCGACAATTTGTTTATTATGTTTTTGGTAATTAACTACACTCGCTTTTTCACTCGTTTAACTTTATTTTATTAAGTGTTTTCTTAAGATTTTTAATAAAATTAAATACAGCACCTTGTTTTTTTGAACAAACTTTACAAAATTAATTACCAACACATTGTATCTTTGGTAGTTTTTTATATTGACACTTTTGTATAAAAAAAGATATAATAATATCAAGATCAAGAAAAGCATTTGATTAGGCTAAAAATCCGGAGGATATATTACTATGAATAAGTATGTAAAAAGAACGATCAAACAGATAAAAGCAAGAAACAGACATGAGCCTGAGTTTATTCAGACTGTCGAAGAGGTATTTGAAAGCTTATCGAACGTTTTGGATAAACACCCCGAATTTGAAAAAAACGGACTTCTTGAGCGTATGGCAGAACCCGACAGACAGATTTCATTCAGGGTTTCATGGGTAGATGACAAGGGCAAGGTACAGGTAAACCGCGGATACAGAGTTCAGTTCAACTCTGCAATCGGTCCGTATAAAGGCGGTCTCCGCTTCCACCCCTCCGTATATATGGGTATGATGAAATTCCTCGGATTCGAGCAGACATTCAAAAACAGCCTTACAGGACTTCCGATCGGAGGTGCCAAGGGTGGCTCTGATTTCGACCCCAGAGGAAAGAGCGACGGCGAGATCATGCGCTTCTGTCAGAGCTTTATGTCTGAGCTTTACAGACATATCGGCAAAGACATCGACATTCCCGCAGGTGATATCGGTGTAGGCGCAAGAGAGATAGGCTATCTCTTCGGCCAGTACAAAAGACTGAGAGGCAATTTCGAAAACGGTGTAATTACCGGTAAATCGCTCAGCTACGGCGGATCGCTCATCCGTCCCGAGGCTACCGGCTACGGTGCAGTATATTTCACAATGGAGGTACTCCGCCACTTCGGTGAAGTCATCCATGACAAGACAATAGCGATCTCGGGCTTCGGCAACGTTGCTTGGGGCGTATGTAAAAAGGCTGAACAGCTTGGAGCCAAAGTAGTTACCATTTCTGGCCCCGACGGATACGTTTATGATAAAGACGGTATACTCGGCGAAAAGGTTGATTATCTGCTTGAAATGCGCGCATCCGGAAGAGACAAGGTTGAAGACTACGCGCTTCGATTCCCTTCCGCTGTATTTGTAAAAGGAAAGAAGCCTTGGGAAGTCAAAGCTGACATCGTAATGCCCTGCGCAACCCAAAACGAGGTTGGTATGACTGAAGCCCGGGACATCGTTGCAAACGGAACAAAATTCTACGTCGAGGTATCTAATATGTCTACAACCAACGAGGCTTTAAGATTCCTAAAACAAAACCTCTTGGGCGTCGGCCCCTCAAAAGCGGCAAACGCAGGCGGTGTTGCGGTTTCGGCACTTGAAATGAGCCAGAACAGCATGAGATATAGCTGGACAGAAGAAGAAGTCAACCAAAAGCTTCACGAAATTATGAAGAACATACATGACAACTGCGCGTCAAGAGCAGCTGAATACGGTCTCGGATACGACCTTGTAGCCGGTGCAAATATAGCAGGCTTCCTTAAGGTTGCAGACGCAATGATAGCTCAGGGAATTTATTAATACTAAAAAAATGCACACGTTTTGTGTGCATTTTTCTTTATAAAAAGAAAAGAAGAGGGGGTGCAGTCTAATCCAAAAGTGCATCCCCTTAATATTATTTTTTTCTGTATACAGCTCTGTACGAAAGAATCACGATTGCTACAGCACTAATCGCCACCAGCAGTATGATCACGGTAAATGTTCGGCTTTTAGTTCCAAGAAAATAACCTCTTCCGTTTTCCTTACTTTCTTCGGTTTGCTCTGATTCATTCGGTAAGCTTTCGTCAGGCTCAATATCAGTATCTCCCATCGTTTCCGACAGTGCAGGCAAAGTTTCGATTCCCTGCCCACCTTCGGTATTTTTGTTGATCAATACGCCCTGACCTTCTATCTTACGCACCAACGTATCAACGTCCCAATCGTATGAATTGATATTAACAACCGAATAGTTTACCCGATCGTCGCCCTCATCAACGGTTTCTCCTTTTTCATCTGTTTCAGGTGCTTTTACTATCACGTCGGCAATTTTCAACAGACTCAAATTTTGCATATTTCCGCCGTTTATGTCTATAACGTTATGCTTTCCAAGTGCATAAATGCTCTTTTTGAAGGTACCGCCGTTTACAACGAATATGAATCCGCCGTCTACTCCGCCGATAGCTCCGACAGGTCCGTTAAAAACACCGCCGTAGACCGTAAGTTCAGCTCCGCCCTGTTGTTCGGTTTGTCCGACGACACTTGTTGCGGATACACGCCCCTCAAACATTCCTCCGTGAATTATCAACGTGGTATACCCCTTGACCCCGTTATCTCGGTTACCGGCACAAACGTCATTATACGTTCCGCTTCTGATAACAAGCATTCCCGAGCCGTTTTGGGCATCCGCATCATCCAATGATACCCCGATGACGGATATATATGGTGCATCTCCCTGCTTTTTACACACGATTCCTTCGCCAAACACCGTATCGTAGCCACCGCATATTATTGCCCTGGCCTTATCGGTTCCGTTCGTAACGATGTTGAGTTCTTCAAAAACAAACTTGCCCGCAAGTATCATATTTGCGGATTCTTTTCCGTCGCCAAAGCACAGCATAGCGTTGTCGGTCTCTCTGTAGTCATGGGAGCCGTCAAGGCTTGTTACCGTAATAATGTTATTACCATTTGACGTTCCGCCCCTCACCGACAGGTTAACCAACTCAGTTACGGTATATTTACCGCATATTATGATCTTTCCTCCACTGTGTTTTAACAGCTTTACAGCATCCCTGAAGCTTCCGACAGCCGCCGAGGGCGATGAGCCGTCCCCCGTTCCTCCGTCTTTGAGATACACTTTTTGGGGAACTGCCGCCTCTGCCGAAAATGTTATAAGCGCGCAAAAAAGCAAAACGAAAAACGCGCATACTGTATATTTAATTGTCTTTCGCCCGCGCATAATTTGTCTCCTTATTCTTCTGCTTCCTCTACTGCATCTCCGTAATTGCAGGTAATCTCAAGCCAATCGAGACTACCCGCATAACAATAATTTACAGTCTCGCTTTCAAACCTGCCAAGCAAATTAGTGAATGTAAATGTGAATTCACTTTGCTCTGCGTATTCATATAACAGCTCTTCACCGAAATACAGCGAAAAAGTCATACTTTCCGCATCATATCTAACAGACCACTCGCCCATCTCTCTGTTCATTTCGCCTGCTTCGCCGTAGCGGAGATAAAACGCCTTACCTCCATCGTCGACCAATCTTACCGAGTTAATATTCTTTGCAAAGGGGGCAAGATAAATACATCCGTAGGGACTTGAATCGTTACCCATCAGCATTCCCGTATCGTTAAGCATTCCCTTCCAGGCAATGCTCCAATCGGATGACGACGTAAGCTTAAGCGGCTTTTGCAAAACAAAATCCACCTGCTTTTCGTTGGTGATCAATATACCGTTTTCAATTATATACTTTTCTGCATTACTCTTTTCGGAAAGGATAAGATCGTTTCTGCCAAGACTCTCGGCAAGTCCGTCAAAATCCCATCTGTAGGTAACGTTTCTCGAATCGGAAAACTCTTCCTCTACCCTTCTCTTCACATTAAAGCTGAAATCAACGTTAGAACATTCAAATGTTATCTCAGCGACACCGTCAAAGCCCTCGATGTAATTCATTTCGATCACGCCACCCGTATAATAGGTAAGAAGAGTACTGTCATATTTTACATTTACGGTCTTGTTTTCTGCATAGAGAGGAAGAACAAGCGCAACCGTTCTGACCGTCTCTCCGTTTTTTAACTCAACTGTAGCATTATCTTCAAGCAAGGTGTGGTGGGCATTTCCAAATACCTCGATTTTTTGTACCGCCCTGTCGCTTTCGGGCGAGTAGCACATAAACAGATTATAGGCAACGTCCTTACCTATCTCGTTATATCCGTTCTGTGTGTAATACAAATTTCCGTTGCTGATAAAGCCATTTTCTTCGTTAGCAGTTTCGGTAAGACGGGTAATGATCCTGATATCGGGATTAGTATTCGCCAAAGCATACTGAGCGGAGCAAACAGCCTCGATCGCACCGTCGGTCTCAAGAGAGGAACGTACGGGGATGATTGCAAACATATCGGGAGAAGCTTTTTCTTTAAAGCCGTTATAAAAATCGTTAAAATAATAAATATACTCGCCTGAAGTCATATTGTTTGCTATATCCCATTCGCCGTGAAGCCAGATGACAAACGTTCTTTTTACCGTATAAGGCGAATTCTCGTCGTTGAGTTTATCTCTATAATACTCAAATCTGCTCATAGCAAGATCAAAGGCCTCTCCGCTCTGTACCCATTCGGTGATGGACACATCGGAAACCGCCGTTTGAATAAACAAGCTCTTTTCACCGGTAAGAGAATACCAATTCTCAGCTAAAGCGGGTGTAAAGCCCGTTCTTCCCTCGGAAAGATCCTTCATTTCGTAATATCTGTCGTTTAATTCTGCGGTATATGCCGTTCCCGAAGGAGGATTTATACTTTCAAAAGCAGAGCCGTTTTCTCCTGCGGCATTTCCCTGACCGGCAACTATAAAAATATCTATAACAGCATTCACAGTTTCGTTTACTGTCATACTATCTACAAGAGTCTCGTTCACGAAGGCATTAACAGTGGCAGACCGATCACTTACCCCAACCGCTCTGATAACACCGTTTTCGTCGACAACAACGTTTGCGCCCTCTCCTACGACCTGATATGTAAACACCTCATTTTCCTTTAACGTATAATCAGGCACAAATGTATATCTGTCATCGTACTGAAGGACAAAGCCCTCCGCTTCGGTCTTAACAAATTTGACCTCATAGCTGTTTTGCATCTTACCGTCATCAAGATAGATTTTGGCAGAAGCAACGGTCGCTCCGCTTCCCATAATAGCCTGATCAACTTTTATATCTACGTTTCTCGAAGCTGAGACTGCCATCACCTGAGGAATGACCGGATTTCCGTCAGGAATCTTTATTTCGTAATACCGCGTCTCGGGATCAAATATCAAAGTCTCCCCGACGACCTTGATATCAGAAAGTCTGGGAGCTTCGGGGGGCGCCGGGATCGCCTCAGGCTCCTTAGGTACAACTTTATCAGTTTTGTATGACACCATTAAAAGCATCAATGCGAATGATATCATCAAAAATACTATATATCCGATTTTCACTCTTTTCATTTTTTCCATTATTTAACCCTTTCGAATTCTATGTGTTTGTTAAAAAGGTTTTTCATATTATTATACCATTTTTAAGCCTCTGTGTCAAGGTTACGGTTTAGAGCTCGCTTCTTTGGGTAATACTGTATACATATAATATGTTATGAGGTGATTGGTTTGTTTAGCTTAAAACTCAAAAAAAACTTCTGTTTTTACTCGATACTGTTGATCATTGTATTCTTCCTTTGCGCCTGCAGTGCAAACCTTACAGGACACAAGATAGTCGGGATCTGGGAACACGAGGGAAACAGGATAGAATTTACCGACAACGGTTATTTTAAAAAGGGGAAGGAAAAATACACCTTTTCCGTTACCGACAGTCAGGTTACGATCGACACGGGCGGCGAGGCAATGACCCTTGACTACTCAATAAACGCAAACGGCACACTCACGATGAACGGTATAATCTACTACCCCGTCGGAAAATAAAACCAAAATAATAAAAAAAGACTTGATACGTTTTTTCGTATCAAGTCTTTTTTTATGCGCCAAACAGTTCTTTTTTTATTTCCTCCGCAATCTTCATATTTTCGGAAAAATCCATAGATTCCGTGTAATATTTTTCAAGCTCCGAGTGCAGTGCAAAAATATCGTCAAAACCTTTTTGAACCCCCTCGTACAGCGAATTGAGACACCTTCTTGCAAATCTGTTTTTCTGTTTATTTTTTCTGAGTGCATCAAGGTCAATAAATCTGTCCATATTGATCTGACGTACATCAACAGAATCGTCATCACAGATCACAAACGAACTTTTTACCTCGGGAAAATATATAGCTTTGATGGCAGAAGGGTCAAGAACGCTCGGACTGTATACCGTCATAAGTCCCTTTTCCTTGGCAAGATCGATAAGCATATCCATAAAAATACAGCCTATTCCGTATCTGTCTTTGACTGCAAATTTATTTTCAGCCAAACTATTATATGTACCGTATACTATCCTACCCGCATGACTTATACTTTCAATCGGCCTAATGCTTCTCTTGTAGCCCTTTCCCCTTTTCCAGATACGCCCCAAACGCTGAACAGCCATATTCATTTTTTCTTTAAGCAAACACCGTCCATTGCATACCGTAAGCTCGTTTTCAACCCTCCCAGCAGCAGAAAGATAATTATATACGTTGTTGTACAGTATCTTTTTTGTGTCGGTTATTTCGCAAATCTCATTTGTATACATTCTCAATTTTTCACTGTTCCAATTATCCCCCAGATTGATTATTACGTCTCTTACTCCGGGATATCGAGGCTCGTATGAATGCGGCAGTGTGCCGTCTATTATTCCGCAATTCAGTTCCTCGATTATAATTCCGTCAAGCGACAAGGGATCTGACGAGCAGTAAAAGTATTCTATCGTATAACCTTTTCTTTCCGCTCCGTCCGCTATGTTTCTGATAAGGCTTGATTTTCCCGTTCCCGGTCCCCCCTTGATTATATACAGTCGATCAAGTCCGCCGTATATTTCATCAAAATAGGAAACAAAGCCTTTTTCCGTATTAGCGGACGCAAAATATCTCTTTTCGTTCTGCATTAAAATAACTCCCCTTTTGATTTTTGTTTTCTATCATATTCTATGCAAAAGGGGTAATATTTGTTAAAAAGCAAAGAGGTATACGCATATAAAAGCGCATACCTCAAAATTGCAGTATTTATTATTTGAAATATTCAACACCGGAGAGGAATATCTTTTGATCTTGATTACCGGGAACGTTGATGGCAACTCCGTTTCCGATACGCTCGCTGTGAGCCATCTTGCCGAGGATCCTGCCGTCGGGGCTTGTGATACCCTCGATCGCATAGTCGGATGCGTTGGGGTTAAAGGTAATATCCATTGTGGGATTACCGTCTGCATCAACGTACTGAGTTGCGATCTGTCCGTTTGCGGCAAGCTCTCTCAGCATTGCCTCCGGAGCAGTAAATCTACCCTCGCCGTGGCTTATCGGTACTGTGTGAACGTCGCCTGTATTAACGTTTGCAAACCAAGGAGACTTAACGGAAGAAACTCTGGTCTGTACCATCTGAGACTGGTGTCTTCCGATAGCGTTGAACGTCAGTGTGGGACTGTCTGTATCCATTGTATCCATGATCTTACCGTAGGGCAACAGACCCGATTTTACAAGTGCCTGGAAGCCGTTACAGATACCGAGCATAAGTCCGTCTCTGTTTTCGAGAAGGTTGGTTACAGCCTCCTTGACCATAGGGTTACGGAGAACCGCGGTTATAAACTTACCCGAACCGTCAGGCTCGTCACCGCCGCTGAATCCGCCGGGGATCATCAGGATCTGGCTGTTATTGATCTTCTGTGCGAATTCCTTTATAGACTGTGTAAGAACATCGGAATTAATATTACGAAGAACGAATATTTCAGCCTCTGCCCCTGCTCTTTCAAATGCTCTTGCAGTATCGTATTCGCAGTTTGTACCGGGGAATACAGGAATAATTACGCGAGGTCTTGCTACCTTGAGTGCAGGTCTTGCGGTATTTCTTTCGGTATATGCAAACTTTTCGGTAACTTCTTTACCTATACCCTTCGCTTCTGTGGGGAATACCTTAAGAAGGGGTGCTTCCCAAGCTTCTTTGAGCTCTTTTATACAAACAGTTTCGCCGTTAAGCTTGATAACTGCCTCGGAAATGGTCTTACCGAGAAGCTTACCGTCGATCTTCTCCGTTGCCTCAACGATAAAGCTGCCGTATGCAGTTTCAAGAAGCTTCTTCATATCTTCTTTTTCTGCAAATTCAAAGCCGATCTCGTTACCGAAGGTCATCTTTGCAATACCCTCTGCAACGCCGCCGAAGCCCAACGTATATACTGCCTTTGCCTTCTTTTCTATAATCAAAGAATGAACGTATGTGTATACCTTCTTCAAGGATTCAAAGCATACGATACCGTTTTCGTCATATTCGGGAGAAATAACGTATACGTCGTTGCCCGCTTCCTTGAATTCGGGAGTGGTGATGTTCTGTAATCTTGTTGCCGCACAAGCGAACGAAACGAGTGTGGGAGGAACGTCGATGTTTTCAAACGTACCGCTCATACTGTCCTTGCCGCCGATCGCCGCAAGTCCCAAGGAGGTCTGCGCCTTGAATGCGCCAAGGAGGGCTGCAAAAGGCTTGCCCCATCTTTCGGGCTTGCCGCTTGTTCTCTCGAAATATTCCTGGAATGTCAGATAGCAATCCTCGTAAGGAACACCTGCCGCTACCATTCTCGATACGCTCTCGGTTACGGCATAGAGTGCGCTGTGGTAAGGGCTCTTTTCTGCGATCATGGGGTTGTAGCCGTATGCCATAACGGACACGGTATTTGTCTCACCCTTAAGTACAGGCAGCTTTGCCGCCATAAACTGAGGAGAAGTGGACTGTGTTTTACCGCCGTAAGGCATTACTACGCTTCCTGCACCGATGGACGAGTCGAAGCGGCTTACCAAGCCTCTCTGCGAACAAACGTTAAGGTCGCTTACCAATGATGTAAAGCTTTCTTTCACGCTGTCCTTTGCGTGTACGGTTGCAGATGCACCGAAGATATTATTGTCATCTGCTTTGGTTACGTTTATCTGTGTATGCTTTTCAGCACCGTTTGAATTCAAAAACTCTCTGGAAAGGTTGACCGTAGTCTTGCCGTTCCAATGCATCTTGAGTCTCTTTTCCTCGGTTACTCTTGCAACTACCGTGGATTCAAGGTTTTCGTTCAGAGCAAGCTGCATAAACCTTTCTGCATCCTTCGCTCTGACAACAACTGCCATTCTTTCCTGGGATTCGGAAATTGCAAGCTCCGTTCCGTCAAGACCCTCGTACTTCTTCGGTACCTTTGAAAGGTCGATGTCAAGTCCGTCAGCCAGCTCGCCGATGGCAACCGAGATACCGCCCGCACCAAAGTCGTTACAACGGCGAATAAGCGTGGTCGCTTCCTTCGATCTGAACAGTCTCTGCAATTTTCTTTCTTCGGGGGGATTACCCTTCTGTACCTCAGCGCCGCATTTTACAAGCGATTCTGCCGTATGCGCCTTGGAGGAACCGGTAGCGCCGCCGCAACCGTCACGACCCGTTCTGCCGCCGAGAAGGATAACTACGTCACCGTCCTCAGGCACCTCTCTGATTACGTTTTCTGCGGGAGCAGCACCGACAACAGCACCGATCTCAAGTCTCTTTGCAACGTAGTTGGGATGATAGATCTCGTTTACGCTGCCCGTTGCAAGTCCGATCTGGTTTCCGTAGGATGAGTAGCCGTTTGCCGCACCGGTTGTGATCTTCGACTGAGGAAGCTTACCGGGAATGGTCTCGCTTACCTTCTTGCGGGGATCTGCCGCACCGGTAACACGCATTGCCTGATATACGTAAGATCTGCCGGAAAGAGGGTCACGGATTGCACCGCCGAGACAGGTAGCCGCACCACCGAAGGGTTCGATCTCAGTAGGATGGTTATGCGTCTCGTTCTTAAACATCAAGAGCCAATCCTGTGTTTCTCCGTCGATCTCCGCTTTGATCTTTACGGAACAAGCATTGATCTCTTCGGATTCGTCAAGATTTTTGAGAATGCCCTTCATCTTGAGATATTTTGCAGCTAAGGTACCGATATCCATCAAGGTCATGGGCTTCATCTTTCTGCCCGCATATACCTCTTCTCTCTTTGCAATGTAATCCTTATAGGTGTCTGCAATATAGGAATCCTCGATCTTTACATCGTCAATGTGTGTAAGGAAGGTGGTGTGACGGCAATGGTCAGACCAGTAGGAGTCGATAAGCCGAAGCTCTGAAAGTGTGGGATCTCTCTTTTCCTCGTCTCTGAAATGACCGACGCAGAATTCAACGTCGTCTTCATCCATTGCGAGCGCATATTTTGCGATAAAGCCCTTGAAGTCGGGTCTTGTCATCTTGATAAAGCCGTCGATGGTGGGAACCATATCGGGCATCTCGTGTACCTCTGCCAAAGATGCAGGCATCTCGAAGGATGCCTCGCGGCTTTCGACGGGGTTGATCACGTATTTCTTAATGCTCTCAAATTCGCTGTCGGAAATATTGCCGGACAAAATATAGATCTTCGCTGTTTTTACAATGGGTCTCTCACCCTGAGTAAGTATCTGGATACACTGCGAGCACGAGTCCGCTCTCTGGTCAAACTGACCGGGCAGATACTCTACTGCAAAGATCTTATCATCCTTTTCGTATTCGATATCCTCAGTCGCAATGTCGGTCTGCGGCTCGGAAAAAATGGTGTATTTTGCTTTCTCAAAAATATCCTCGCCGATTCCCTCTACGTAATATCTGTTAATAAGTCTGACATTTTCAAGCCCGCTTATCATCAAATTCTCGCGAAGGTCTCTCTTCACGCTGTCCGCTTCAATGCGGTTTTCCTTTTTTCTTTCAACAAACACTTTGAAAACGCTCATATTAAATCTCCCTCGGTCATTCCGTCTTTTTCGTTGTATTTTCTCAAAACGACGCTTCTCAGTTTTCCTCCGAGCACCTCGCCGCTTTTAACCTTTACGTAAATAAAATTCTCCGTGTGTCCGTACCATTCACCGTTTTTCTCGTTCTCGAACAATACGTCCATTTTTGTTTTGCTTTTGATAAATCCCTCGACACACCGCTTTTTCATCCTGTCTGCAACAAGCTGCAGTTCACCGTGTCTCTTCGACTTTACGTCTTCGGAATTCTGCTCATTCATTGCCGCAGCCTCGGTATCGGGTCTTACCGAATACGAAAAAATGTGGCTGTTCAGTATTTCAAGCGAATCCACGAATTCGAGTGTATTCCTGTGATCGGCATCCGTCTCGCCGGGGAAACCCACGATGAAATCGGAGCCGAATGTCACCTTCGGAATTTTCTCTCTCATATAGCTGACGGTCTCTGCAACCATTTTTGTATTATACCGCCGCCTCATTGCATTCAGCATTCTGTCAGATCCGCTTTGAAGTGACAGATGATAGTGTGGCATTGGCTTTTTAAGTAATGCCAGCCTGTCGATGACGTTCCTTTTCAGATATGCAGGCTCGAGTGAACCCATCCGTATTCTTTCAAGTCCGTCGATATATTCAAGCCTTTCAAGCAGATCGATCAGGCTGTAGCCCATTCCATCGCCGTATGCCGCCGTCTCTATTCCGACAAGTACTATTTCCTTGTAGCCGTTTGCAACAAGTGCGCTCACCTCTTTGAATACGTCATCCATCGGCTTCGACCGCACCCTTCCCCTCGCCTTGGGGATAATGCAGTAGGAGCATTTATTGTTGCACCCGTCTTCTATTTTCAAAAAAGCCCTTGTTCTATCCTGAGATGTCGCCGCCATCGACTCAAATTCAGCCGTAAACGGATCGCCCACACAGATCTCGGGTAAACTCTTCTTCTGTGTCATTACAAGCTCGGCAGCCATATCTGCCAGCCTCATCTTGTCGGTAGTACCGCCGACATAATCGACTCCGTCTATTGCGCCCGTTTTGTCCGGAAAGATCTGCGAATGGCAACCGCACACAAGGATTCTTGCATTCGGATTGGTCTTTTGCGCCCGCCTTATCATCTGCCTCGATTTTCTGTCACTTTCGGCGGTTACGGTGCAGGTATTTATAATATAAACGTCGCACTTCTCCGAAAACTCGTTTATCTGAAAACCGAGCTCTGTAAGTCGGTCGGTAATGGCCTCACTCTCATACAAGTTCACTCGGCAGCCCAAGGTGCATACCGAAGCTTTGTATTTTTTGTCCATCACTTTCTCCGTAGATATACTTAATCAATATATTTTAACATTTTTTATTCCTTTTGTAAACACTAAACTTTATATTTTTTTATATATTTTACTTTTTTATTGCATTTTTGTGCAAAAAGACTTATAATTATGCTGTACAGATATTATATTCAACGATCAACACATCACAAAATCGTCGTTACGGCGAAACATCGCCTATATTTTTCAGCAAAGGAGAATCCCTTATGCGGACTCTTACAGTTAAAGAAAACGATTCGGGCCAACGACTCGACAAATTTCTCACAAAAACCTTGAAAACACTCCCCCTCTCTCTTATGTACAAACAGATCAGGACAAAAAAGATCAAGGTAAACAGAAAGCGCACCGAACCTAAATATATACTTCAGACAGGTGACACCGTCGAGCTTTTTATTTCCGAGGAATTTTTTGAAAAAGACGGAAATACTCCCGCCTTCACAAGGCTTACGCCCAATATCGACGTTGTATACGAGGACAGCAACATCCTCCTTGCCGACAAACGCCCGGGACTGATCGTCCATTCGGATGCAAAGGAAGAAACAAACACCCTCATCAATCATATAAAAGCATATCTTTATCAAAAAAAGGAGTACGATCCCGAAAACGAAAACTCCTTTGCGCCCGCCCTCTGTAACAGGATCGACAGAAATACGGGAGGGATAGTAATTGCGGCAAAGAATGCAGAAACGCTCCGCATTCTCAACCAAAAGATCAAGGATCGCGAGATCACAAAAAAGTATTTGCTTGCAGTACACGGCAGAGTCATACCGAATAACGGTACTTTGAAAAATTATATACTCAAGGACGAGAAAACAAATACGGTAAAGGTGTATGACAACAGAGTTAAAGACTCAAAGACCGCCGAAACAAAATACCGTGTGATCGAAGAAAAAAACGGTCTTTCTCTTATTGAGGCAGAGCTTTTGACGGGACGTACCCACCAGATCAGAGCACAGTTTTCATATATCGGCCATCCTCTGCTCGGCGACGGCAAATACGGCATAAATAAAAACGACAGAAGGTCGGGATATAAATGTCAGGCTCTCTATTCATACAAGTTAGGCTTTGATTTCACGACCGAATCGGGAATTCTCTCTTACCTCAAGGGAAAAACCTTTGAGGTAAAAAAAGACAACGTATATTTCCTCAAAGAATTCTGATATAAGGGAAAAAATAAATGAAGAAATTTTTTAAGAAGATCTACAGAAAATTGTACAGCAGCAAGATAAGTATTATTTTCAGACCGTTTGTCTCGTTTCTTTTTTGGTGCGACTACCACATACTTGTTTTCAGCTGTAAACGCAAGGGCAATAAGATGCCGAACAAGCAGGAGATCGAGCTTGTAAAAAATAACGTCACTTTTATCTATAAATCATTTGAACGCCAGCGTTTGGCAAGAAAGCTGTATAAGAATATCCAAAAATACTATCCCGGTGTTAAGGTAATTGTTGCCGATGACAGCAAAAAGCCGCTTAAAATAAAGGGAGAACACGTCGAAGTGTTGCAGTTGCCCTTCAACACCGGACTCAGCTACGGTCTCAACCGAGCACTCGAAAAAGTCACCACTCCTTACCTCGTGAAACTTGATGACGATGAGCTTCTTACTCCGTCAAGTAACTTTCATAAACAGCTTCAGTTTCTTTTTGAGCATCCCGAAGTTGACCTCTGTGCAATTCTTTTTGTCGATGCTCTTCACAGCAGAGATCTGAAGAAAGTGGCTGACCGATTCTTCAACGCAGAAATTAAATACGCCTTAAAGCCGCTTCTCATCCCCGCACGCACACCTATCGATGCGACACACATCGTCTCACCTAAAACTCCCCAGATTTTTATTGCAAGAACAGAAGCCATAAAAGCTGTCGGATATGATGATAACATAAGAATTTGTGAACATCACGAATTTTTTATCCGTGCCTCGGGCAATATCGTTTCGGTTATCGATCCAACAAGCTTTGTCTTCCACGGACATAATTTATTTAACCCCAAGTACAATACCTACCGTAATGACTGCAAGGGCGCACTCGACTATATGTCGAAAAAAATTGCATGGATGTTAAAAGAGCAAAAAGATCAACAAACACAAATAGAACAAGAAGCATCACAAGTGCAAGAAAAACAACCGACACAAGATCAACAAGACAACTAAACAACAAGCAAAATCGGGATGCCTGATACGGCATCCCGATTTTTGGTTTTATAAAAGTGTTTTTCTTAAAGTTGCGCCGTCCATTGCCGACAGGTATGCAGGAGGAATATCGAAGATAGTCTTTGCTCCCGTCTGTCCTTCTTTATACAGTCTGTAAGCCGCTCTTGCATAAGCCACAAGAACGCTTGCCGTAAACTCGGGATTGGAATCGAGTTTGAGAGAATACTCGACAACGTGGTTGGATTTACCGCCGTTCGTTTTACCCGTTCTTATAACAAAGCCTCCGTGGGGGATACCCGCGTGATCTCTTTTCAGTTCTTCCTCTGTAATAAAGTTTACCGTGGTATCGTAATCCGCAAAATATGAAGGCATTTCCTTGATTACCTTTTCAATTCTTGCCTTATCAGCTCCCTCCTCGGCAACAACAAAGCACTCTCTTGTATGCTTTTCTCTTGTCGAAAGAGTGGGATTTTCACCGTTTCTTACCCTTCTCAATGCATCCTCAACGGGTACTGTATACTGCTTTGCATCCTTAACGCCCTCGATTCTTCTAATGGCATCGGAGTGTCCCTGGCTTACCCCTCTGCCCCAGAAAGTATAGGTATCACCGACAGGAAGAAGCACCGTTCCGTAAAGTCTGTTGAGCGAGAACATTCCGGGGTCCCAACCAATCGACATAACACCGATATATCCGCCCTCTTTAGCCGCCATATCCACGTTTTCAAAATGGGTGGGAATCATCGGGTGGTTGTCAAAGCTGTCAACAACGTTGAACATTTTTGCATACTTGGGCGTCTGCACGGGAAGGTCTGTCGCACTTCCGCCGCATATAATAAGCACGTCAATTTTGTCTCTGAAGCTCTCGATCTCATCGATATGCAATACAGGTACACCGACGGTGTTGATCTTAACCGACGAAGGGTCTCTTCTGGTAAATACTGCCGTAAGCTCCATGTCTGCGTTATCCTTGATGGATGCCTCAGCTCCCCTTGCAAGGTTTCCGTATCCTACTATTCCTATTCTGATACTCACTGAAAATCTTCCTTTCCAATCTTGTTTTTACTTAAGTTTATATCATATAATTGTTTTTTTGAAAGTACAATATACTATTATTTGTTGGAGGTATATTTTATGAAGCCGCTGATCGGGATAACTCCCCCTTACGACCATTATATCGGTGCATATAAGCTAACACCGTTTTATGCAAAAGCCATCGAGAAATCGGGCGGAATACCCATTATTCTTCCCTTTTGCGACAATAATGAAACAGTCAATGAATACTTAAAGCACCTTGACGGCATCGTTTTATCCGGCGGAGACAATATCTCTCCCGACCTTTACGGCGAAAAAACCGACAAAAAATGCGGATCTATCGAACACGAAAGGGACAAATATGAACTAATGCTTTGCCTCAATGCTGTAAAAATGAATATGCCAACATTGGGGATTTGCCGCGGATGTCAGCTGCTTGCTGTTGCATTCGGCGGCTCATTATATCAACACATCGAAAATCATATACAAACTACCGACAGACATATTGCGTCACATTCGGTGAAAATACTGCCCAACACTCCGCTTTTCAATATTTTAAAAGCAAAAACGATCGATGTAAACAGCTTCCACAGGCAGGCTGTTAAATCTTCGGGTAAAATGAAGATTTCCGCCATATCCGAAAAAAACACTGTCGAAGCAATTTTTCTGCCCAATCAAAGGTTTTGTCTCGGTGTACAATGGCATCCCGAAAGGATGTACTCCGTTTCTTTTCACTCAAAGCTGCTTTTTGATGCCTTTATTTCTTCTTGTTTGCCGTCTTAGTCAAATCAAATGGGGGCATTTCTATGTTCAAAGCCCTTGGTATTACCGTTATTTCTACACTTTCTCCGTCAAAAATCTCTCCGTCGATTCCATATCTTTTTATGTTTTTAACGGTCATCTTTTTGCACTTGAAATAGCTGATCTCACTCTTGAATTTTTCTCGCGGTTCGCACCTTTCGACGTCTACGTGCGTACCCGATCTGTAAGCACCGACAAGTTTCAAAAAGGTAAATCTGCCCATCTTTTTTACGACCAAAGCATCAAAGCTTCCGTCGTCCAACACTGCCGCGGGAGCAAACTTGAAGCCTCCGCCGCAATACTTGCCGTTGCCCACCGCAGTAAGTAAAAACTCTCCGTCGAAGTTATGTATTTTACCGTTTTTTTCGGTAATTTCTATCTGCATTTTGCTTCCGAGTTTACGGAACAATACTTTTATAACACCGACAATATAACCCATACTGCCCGATGTCAGTCTATGCCTTTTTAGTTTATCGGTCTCAACGACAACGTCGCAGTCAAAGCCGATATTTACGGAGTTTATACCGTATCGGTCATTTATCTTCAAAACGTCGACTTTTCCGTTAAATTTTTCGGTATCCGAGAAATTGCGCGCATAATCGTTACCGGAGCCCTTGGGTACGACTGAAAGAACGCATTTTTCAATAGCCTCATTTCCGGCAGTCATAATTCCGTTGACTGCCTCGTTTACGGTTCCGTCGCCACCGTATACCGTAAAATGTACAGAAGGGTCTTCCGATGCAGTCCTTCTTATAAAATTCTCCATATCGCGAGGCCCCTTTGTCTCGTACACCTCGACGTTTTCGGGTACTTTATAATTAGCTTTTGCCATTCCTGCCGCAGGGTTAAGAATATGTATATTCCTCATACTTCTACCTCTGTAGTCACAAAAAAGTCATATAAATGCAAAACAAAATACGTTTTATTTTATCATCTTTTCAGAAAAAAATCAACACTTTTCGTGAATTTCAGTCACATCAGTTACGGTAAGCACACCATCCTCTACCTTAAAGGATACCTCGACATTGGCAAATGCCATTTTGTATACCCTTTCTCCATCATCCTTGTAAGACGGTCTCGGGTCGTCCCCAAGGCACTCGATCAATGCTTCCCTTTTTACTTCAGGGATCAAAGTCAGAAACGACTCGTCTATTTCAACCTTCAGCTTATATCCTGCCTGCATATCGGCGTATCCGCCTTTTGCATCCGGCTTTGAATCGGCATACGGCAAATAAGGCTTGATATCATATATAGGCGTGTTGTCCAAAAGATCTGCTCCGCCGACGATCAGCACGTCTCCGTCTTCTGTACCGTACTCAACCTTTACAAGCTCAACACAGGACAGACCCATACTGTTCGGTCTGAAGGGGGAACGACTCGCAAAAACTCCAACCCTTTTGTTTCCACCGAGACGAGGGGGTCTTACTGTAGGAGTCCAGCCCTCTCTGTGGGCAAGTGAGAAATCGAATATCAGCCATAAATGCGAAAAGCTTTCTATCTCGCGCAATGACTCTCTCGAGCGGTATTCGGGCAAAAACACGATCCTTCCGCGCAGAGAGCTTACCCTCCCGCTCTGCCTTGGGATACCGAATTTCTGTGAAAAATCGGTTTTTATATACGCTATCGGTCTTATCTCTCTGGGTTCAAAATCCATTTTGATTCCTCATACTATTGTATTATTCTAACTAATTCTCTTTGTATATTAACATATTTTGCTCTCATTTGCAACAATCAATATTCAACATGCCCAATCGACATTCACAAGATGTCATAATAACCTCCAAGGTAACATATAATAAAACCAAATTGACACACTGTAAATGTTAACAAGGGGAATTATATGTTTATAAACAAGCATCAAGGAAAGAATAACCTCTGCGGAACAAAGGTTGCATTCTACCGCAAGCAGCTAAAAATATCACAGAGAGAGCTTGCAAGCAGACTTCAGCTCAGCGGACTCGATATCGATAAAAATGCAATTCAGCGAATCGAAGCAGGACTTCGCTTTGTCACCGACATTGAGATCGTACATCTTCAAAAGGTACTCGGCGTATCATTTGCGGATCTGCTCGAAATCTGACACTTATCAAAAAACGGACGATTTGATCGTCCGTTTTTTATTGCAATGATTCGGGGGCAAATTCAACAAGATCCGACATTTTCGGATAATATCTGCCTATATTGACTCCGCGGGTACCCGTTCCGTCCTTCGTTCTTTTTTGAACGTTCATACCGAAAAAGACAAATCCGCGCCCCTCTCCCCTACTCGTCTCAAACGTCGGGTCGCAGTAGTAATTCAGTCCGTCAATCGTAACGAATGACCAAGCGTGTGCCTCCCCGTTTACCATAAGTCCTGAAACCTGACTGTTTGCCACTTCTACCTGAGTCAACAGTTGCAAATACGCATTTGCAAACGTGATGCACACTCCCCTGTTTTGGGTAAAAGCATAGTACGGATTATTCATATCAAGTCTTTCCAATGCGTCGTAATCGTACTTAACCGCCGGGCATAAAGCATGATATGCAGACTTTGCTCTGTCTTTTTCGCCTGCCTCGGGATCAATCCCCGACAGAAATCCGTCCATTTTTTCGAACATATCTTCTATGAGAGCATCGTGCTCCTCGCGGCTTTTTTTATAGCGAATATTTATTCTTTTCTCATAAGGGTCGTAGTCGGTTATAAAATCATATATTCCATCGGCTTCAAACACAGCCCCCTCGAAGAAAAGAACGGTCGACAGTATTTTTGCATACTCAATATCGGGACATTCGCAAGCCCCCTCGTAATTTATATATGCATCGATAAAATCAACGTAAAATGCGGCAAATCCCCCGCCAAGCTCTGTCAAAGCTTCGTTTGACAGCTTATACGGGTTATATTTATACTTCCCGTCCTCGATTACTGTTTTCATTTTTTCAGGAATAATGACCGTTTCACCATCGGGGGCTATCCTTTCGGGCTTTTTTACATCGGGGTCATTATGACTCATTTTGGTGTTCCTGCCCATACGGATAGAGTAGACGGATAGATTTACTCCGTCATAGCCATTATATGACAACACGCCCTCGACGGTCACAGTAGCGCCGAGATAAACGCTTTTGTCTATTCCGTCGACCGAGCTTTCGGGCATACCGATTTTTGTAAGCTGTGTAAACTCGCGTTCATTTTCATTATCTTGCAAAACTATATGTAGCGGCGAATCGAGCGACAAAGTCCAGCCTAAAGAATCACGTACAACCTTTCCTACGATGACCACCCCGCCCGAGGTCGTTATTATCTCGGGATAATCGGGCTCTGTCCACACGTTCTCCTGTTCGGTAAACGCTTCGGTTACTTCGGGAATAACTGTCTCGTGGGGTGTTTCGGGAGAAGATTCATCTGCTTCCTCTGTAGCCCTTTCGGTATCCTCGGCAGATTCTACGGTAATTTCAGCAGATTCGCACTCGTTTGTATTTTTATTTTCTTCACCGCAAGCTATCAGCAGTAATGCCGACAGCATAATTGCAATATATAATAATTTTTTCATACTTTTTTAGTTTCTTATTCAAATGATAATCCGATATGTTTTCTGACTCGGTCCATTTGCTCCAATACTCTGACGGTACTGTCAAGCGGAACAAGCAAGCTTTCATTGCAATTCTCAGCAATGCATCTGCAAGCCTCGGTTATCTCGAATTCAAAACCGTTTTCTCCATAAGGAAATTCTTTTGTCAAAACCTTGCCGTCTTTATATCTTATCTCATATCTGTCAGCCTTATAAAAGTTTGGAACATAAATATATCCATTTGTGCCGTAAACGTATGCACTGTACGGCTTTTCGGCCTTTATTGCCGAAGAGAGTGTCGCTATTGCACCGTTCTTATACTTAAAATTCATTACTGTATGATAATCAACCCCGTCAACAATGTCGGACACGGCACTGCATTCGACAGGCTCTCCCAAAACAAGGCTTGCAAAATGGATACAGTATACACCGACATCAAGCAACGATCCGCCCGCCATTTTCTTTTCAAAAAGCTTTGGGTCTTCTGATTTCTCGATATCATAGCAAAAGTCGGCAGATAATGCCCTGATCTCGCCAATGGCTCCGTCATTAATATCATCAAGCAATGCTCTGACAGACGGCAGACAAGCCGTCCACATAGCCTCCATCAAAAAAACGCCATGCTTTCTTGCTGTTTCGGAAAGGTCCTTTGCGAGGTCGGAATTTATACACATCGGCTTTTCGCAAAGCACGTGTTTTTTTGACTCTAAAAACATTTTGGCTACGGGATAGTGCTGTGTATGTACGGTTGAAACATATACGGCATCGATATTATCCGACGCCGCCATTTTTTCATAGGTCTCAAACACTGTCGGTATTGCGTATTCCTTTGCAAATTCGTTTGCTCTTTCGCAGTCACGCGATGCCACACCGACAAGAACTGCACAGTCTGTATTTTTTATCGCCTCGGCAAACTTATGGGCGATCACACCCGGACCGACGATTCCCCACCTTATTTTTTTCATATATGCTTACTCCGTCTCGGCAGTTTTTTCGGTAAGTGCATTTTTTATAAACGTTGCAATCTCGGTATTGTCTACAGTTTTGTCTGAGAAATACTCACTTCCCTTACCGACGGCAAATACTCTTACCTCTGCCGCAGTATGGGTGGTTGCCGTAAACACCGACGCATCGGGCTCCTTGCCCTCCTCGGGCAATGAAACTCCGCCGGTCTCATGATCTGACGTAATGATCAGCAGAGTGTCCGGGTGGCTTTGCATAAATGCCAACACCGCTTCGACCGTCTTATCGAGATTCAACACCCCGGACTTCTTGCCATCTATCGTATTTGAATGGCCGAAAACATCAGTTCCGCAACCTTCGATCATCAAGAAAAATCCGTTTTCGTTTTCAAGCAAGGAGAGTGCCGTCTTTGCAGATATCGCCAAATGCTCGGACACACCTGTCGTGCAGCCTCCGTTGAAGCCCGCAAAATATTTCCCGTTTGCGGTACTGTCGGTCGAAACGGTTTCAAAATCAGCAAGACTCTGTGCTATAGCGTATTTCTCGTTCAAAGCTGTCTTTCCCTCTTCGGTAAGATTATTGAAATAATTATCGTATGAAGAACCGATCATTACCTCGGGAGCAAAATTGAGCATACCCATAGCTAATTCGCCGTAATTATATCTGCTTATATTGTGGGTAACGAACGAAGCGGGAGTAGCGCCGAAAAGCTCATCGTCGGTCACAATGCCGATCTTTTTATTTGACTTTCTTGCAAACTCTGCCAAAACCTCAAGGTCTGTGCCGTCAGCCGCCTTACCTATATATCCCAAATTGGTCTTTGTTCCCGTTGAAAGAGCCGTGCCCGATGCCGCAGAATCGGTAACCGCATTGTCAAGTGCCCCAGTCGTAACAAGACCTTTGTTTGTGATCTTATTCATAACAAGACCGAAATCGTATAAGCCATCGGAATACTTTTCGGCAATCACAAGATCGTTTATACCCATACCGTCGCCGATTATGAGAATAACATTTTTAGGCTCTGTATACTCTGCCGATATAATACCGGTAATATATTCCTCGACAGTAGGCTCGGGAACAGAGGGAGTCGGAACGTCTGTCTGCTGTGTTTCGCTTTCGGGCGGGGCATCCGTCATCCACTCAGGCTCAGAAAAGCCATAGTCACCCTCGGGCTTACACGCACACAACGATAAAGCCAATAATAATGCAAGTAATAAAGCAGTTAGTCTCTTCATCATTTTCTTTCCTCAATTTTCAAAAAATTGACCTGATTTAATTCGCTTCTGTCTGTTCGCTGTAAATAAAATCGGACATCTTACCGTATGGAGTTATATCGTGTACATTTTCGACAGCAACTTCAAGAAGACCGTTTTTAAGACTCAAGCGCGGGCTGTATTCAACGGTCTTGCCGTCCTTTTCTGCTACAACGATAAAATCGGGAATTATATCGCTAACATTACCGTTAAGGAAAAAGGGTTCGCCATCCGATTTCAAAAGCTCGTTGCCCTTTAACAATTCACCCTCTTCACTTATCTTGCATTCGTATACGGTTACCGATACTCCCTCCAAAGGAAGAACAACGTAAAGCTCATATCCGAATTCAACTCTGCAGATTTTAGACGTATCTACATTTTCAAGAAAAATCATCTGATCCCAATAATCCTGAACGTTCAAAAATTCAATTAATTCTCCGGCGGTATGATCGAAGCTTCCGAGATAAGCAACACCGATGAGAGCATCCTTTCCGGCTATTTCCTCTCTGTATGACTCTATACTGTAAGCCGCGGGTGGTGCTTCTTCCGTTGTTTCTTCTTCCTCTTCGTTATCCTTTTTTGTGTTTCCGCAAGCAGTCATTGATATGACCAGAACAAGTGCCATCAACATTACAAATAATCTTTTCATTATATTCTCTCCCGTTTATTATTATAATATCCGTCATATATACAAGATAGACACATTGATTATACCATACTGTCAATTCTTTTTCAACACAAATATGTTAAAAAAAAAGCACCCCTCTCAACGAAGGGTGCCAAAAATATGCTTTATCGCTTATTTCATATATTTTTTGCGGTTTTCTTCGAGTATCCTGTCTCTTTCGATCGCACGAACTCGCTTCATAGCTTCAACAGTCATATCCCATACTCTTGCAGGGTTCTTTGCCGCATAGTTATTGGATTCGCTTCCCATATAGCCCCAAGCAAGAAGTGTTCTTGCGCCTGCGTCATAAGCTGCGTGGGTAGCCTGAATTATCTCTTCCTCTCTGCCACGGGGAGTCTTATACGTCTGGATCCAGATATTGTGATCCTTTTTGAACTGCTCACAAACCTCGAGCGTTCTCTTGGTTCCTCTGTACACAAAATCATAAGGATCGGCATCCTTGTAATTGAGCCAGTAGGGGTCAGAGCCGATATTGTCAAGCGTGGGAATGCTGCAAAGCTTGTCGATTGTGTTAAGATCCATACCGGTATGGGGACGGAGCATTACACAGATAACGTTTTTGATTCCGAGGGATGCGCTGTATGAGGTCACGTCCTTGTAATAATCAACGATCGTATCCGTTCTGAAATTTTCCACATCCTCATCTGCGAACAAGGGCATTTCTTTTCCGTACTTTTCTTCAAAAAGCTTCTTACATCTTGGGCAGCAACAGCCGTAGTATCTGTCCTCGGATTCGGGAGATACCTTTTTCTTGGGAATATGAGGCTCGTCCCAAATGATCGTCTTGCCGCCGAGCTCTGCTACGGTATCGATCCAGTCCTTTATGAACTTACGGAAGTCGGGGCTGTTAAGGCAAGCATAAGTGGGCATCATATCGCCGTTACTGAAATACATGTGTGAATCGGGATAGTAAGCCAGGAAATGAGACTTGTCTCCGGGAGGGCCTCCGAGTCCCCACGGGTCAACCCATACCTCCATTCCCGCATCCTCTGTGATTGCGAAAATGTCCTTCATTCTGTCCTTGTGTCTGTCCCAGTCTGTGTGGGAAAGCATATGAACTACAATGTCCATATCAGCCTTTGCGATCTCGCGCATATCGTCTCTTACATGAGACGGCATACGGTTTCCGTGGTATGCAACACCTGTCAACAACGATCTTTTTGCCATTTGTTTGTACCTCACTTTTTTCTGTAATAGAATAAATCGGCCGAAGTCCCTCGACCGATTTCATCCTATCATATTCAAAAAGTATTGTCAATAAATAAATGGCATTTTTTCACTTTGTTTTATTCTATCACCCGATATCGACCTTTACGGGAATTATCTTTTCATCGTTTGACGCAAAGATATAAAACCAGCCGTCACTGTAATAGCCTCGTACTCCGTCGGAATAATATACTATTTCTTTCTTGAATATTTCTTCAAACTTTCCGTCACGACAGCTTACCAAGGTGTATTTTGAATTAAGCAAAAATCCGATCAGGAAATTATCTTTATCGATATAATAGTCCTTGTAGTTTTGGGAGTAGCCGGGATATGAAGGAGTAATATACTCCATTTTTTCAAGGTAGGTATCGACCGACACGACTGCATTCTCGGTCTCCTTAAACAGCTCCAGCTTGAAATCCTCCCCTGTTTCACCCACTCCGATTCCGAGAAGGTAATCGCCTATACGAACCAATGAGCTTGAATATCCCACTATTTCGCCGGTATCCTTATAAGTTATGTTTTTGGGATCCGAAAGATCAAAGCAAAAAACGGGATCCGTCACCTTTGTTGTTGTTTGTGCTTTAACGACCTTTGCTGTACAAACGTAACACAGATCACCTTCAAATCTTACCGATTGCACAGACTCGCCCTTTGGCATAAAGCCCTCTATTTTCCCTACGGTCTTCCAGCTATCGGTATCTATGCACAGTACAACGGCATTCCGTTTAATCTCTCCGAAATAATCGAAATAAGTTTCGTCGGTGATTCTCTTGCTGACTTTCTCGTAATAGTCTGCCGCAATTCGCAATATCCCGTCCTTTTCGCTCATCTGATATCTGCCGTCTATATTGCAGTTCAGTTTGGTATCACCCTTGTATTCTATATGTTCTTCATCATAAGAATAGCATATAATATCGGAATAATACCCATTAGTCAGAACTGTTCTGGAATCGTTAAGATTTTCTTCGTAATAAGAGTAAGCTAAAAATATTTTGTCCCTTGTTACGTAATCGGTGATCGTACTCCGATGTACGGGAGCAAATATCGTTTTGCAGTCCTTGTATTCAAGGGTAGTTGCATCAAACAGCCAGACGGACGCGTAATTCATTCTCGTTCTCCAGCCGTTGTACCCCATTACCTTGATATCCTCGGACGGAATATAACGCTTTTCTCCGTTTATTTCTATATACGGCACATAGGTATCTTTGTTTTCGTAATCTATATCTTTATCATCTTTTTTGGATTGATATGCTGTAATGATAAGGGTATTTCCGTACAGTCTTGCGCCCTGTATACTACCTGAAAATACAACCTTGTTTTTTGTCTCAATATTCTTTGCATCGGACACATCAAGCAACCACAATGCCCCTCTGCCGACTTGAATTACGGAATTGCAATCATTTGTCAGCAGTATCTCTCCGACACCGTCGGAACTTGAGCCTACGACCTCGCTGTTTTCGCCATCGTATTTTATTACCGATAGCCCCCCTGCACCGTAGTAAGCATATTTATCGGTCAATTTCAGATAGTCGGACTCGATCACCGCTTCGACCTCGTTGTCGGTCACCTCGATATATGTTTGTTCGGCCGTCGTATTATTACCATCCCCAGAAACAGCAACCCTTTCCGTTGGGTTTTCAAACCATTCTTCTCCTCTGATCTTTGAAAGAATATACTTTTCAAAATTATTTTTATAAACAGGGTGAAACATATTCGATACATATTCGCTGTATTGTTTGTCCTGCTCCATTTCTTTTATAAGCTTATAATACTCATAGTCTTCATATTCAGCCGCTACGTCTTCAAACCAGCTGAATGGCAGGAAAAGCCACAGGCAAAGTGCTGTCAATGATATAAGCACCACTGCCGCAACAAGTATCGATACTATTCTTTTCGTCTTTCTTTTTTGCTTTCTATCTAAATGCTTAGGGGCGCTTTCTTCGATGTACTTATCGTCTGCAAGATCGAGTATTTCTGTCATTTTTTCATTTTTCACAGTATGATCCCCTCCTTTTCAAGATGCGTCTTGAATTTTTCTCTGGTTCTTTTCAGGCTCACTTTTACGTTCGTTTCTGTCATGGAATTTTCAAGAGCTATCTCTTTTATGCTTAGAAAATACCAATATCTTTGGAAAAACACTATTCTTGTCTTTGGATTTAAGCTCTCCAAAAATCCGTTTACCGCCATTTTCAATGCGATCTCGTCGGCAACGTCGCTTCCTTCGGTCGACGGAATACACTCGTCAAGCTCGGATATCACAGAAACACATTCGCCCTTTCGCTTTTTCGCATTTGAATGAGCGTATTTCTTTAAAGCAAGATTACGGGTTATCCTTCCCAGAAACGCAGACAGTCGATGGGGATTTTGCGGCGGGATCGCATTCCACGCATTCAAATACGTATCGTTTACGCACTCCTCGGCATCAAGATCGGAATATAAAATATTGTAAGCGATCTTGCGGCAGTACCTTCCGTACTTTTCGTTTGTCGCTTCTATAGCTTTCTCTGATCTTTCAAAGTAAAGCTGTATTATATCTTTATCTTCCATATATTCCCCTCCGTTTTCTGTCTATTTTAAAGGCCTTCACCTATATAGACCCAAAAAACACCAAAAAGGTTACATACTGACAAAACAAAAAATTATTCGGTTATATAGCTTATTCCCTCAATCAAAGCCTCGTACGGCAGCATACTGTTTGCATAAGTCACAAGATATCCCTCACTGTCTATAAACCAGGTTGTCGGATATCCCGTTATATAGTAACTGTATACCGCTTCCCCTCTTGTATCGAATACAACGGGAAAAGTAAAACCGTTCTCCTCTAAATACTCCTTAGCGATGTCGACGGTTTCCCTTACTCCGTCGGTAGCGTTTACCATCAAAAACTGTACGTCGGGATACTCCTTGTATGCCCTTTCAAAATCGGGCATCTCTTCCTTACAGTAGTAGCACCACGTTGCCCAGAAATTCATAACTATGGGCTTTCCGAAGTAGTCTGATAATTTTACCTCCTCGCCATTTTCGTTTATAACCGTAAAATCGGGTGCCATCATTCTGCCGTCGTTCTCTGTGTTTTCGTTATTATCGTTTGTTTGCTCCTCTCCGTTTAAAGCGGGCGGATCGGCAAAAGTATCGGGAGCATATTTTTCGCTCAATATTCCGTATCCCCATACAGCAGCGCAAAAAAATACTACTGCCAATAATAATATCACAGCTAATTTAATCTTCTTATTCATATTTTCCTCCGTTTCATCAAGCAAGAACTGTCAATGCTCTGCCCAAAACTCCTGTCATCATCAATACACCGACCAATATAAGCAAGCATCCGCACACAATATTTATAACTCTGTAATGCCTTTTTACAAAGTCAAATGCGCTCTTCAAGCGGTCAATAAGCAATGCGCTTACAACAAACGGTATGCCGAGACCGAGCGAATACAGCAAAAGCATAATTATGCCCGAAAGTACCTTTCCCTCGACAGAAGCAAGCATTAAAGCCGAGCCTAAAAAAGCACCGACACAGGGGGTCCAGCCGATCGAAAAAACTATTCCGAACAGTATTGACGATATAAAGCCCATATTGCTTACGTCGCCTTTGTTGCTTATTCCCTTAAAAATGTTGAATTTTAATATTCCCGTATAATTCAGACCGAACACGATTACTACCAAGCCCGTCACTATATTTACAAATGTCCTGTATTCCTTCAAAAAGCTGCCAACACTTCCCGCCAACGCGCCCATACACACAAACACTGCGGTGAAGCCCAAAACAAAGCCCAAAGAATTTTTGATGGTTTTTGCCCTATTTGCCTCTCCGCCTGCAAAATACGAAATATATATCGGAAGCATCGGCAACAAGCAAGGCGATATAAACGTTATTATTCCCTCTAAAAAAGTTATCAAATATTGCAAAAGCATTTCTCTCCTTTTCATATTCTTTTCTAAAACAATATTATCATATATTTTTTTATTATTCAACCTTTTTTACGTTAAAAACATTGTTGACACCCAAAGACAAAAATGATATACTCAAGAGTGAGCAGTAATATCTGCCAAATAATTACGCTAATGTTTTGGAGGACATTTCTATGTTTTGTACATCTTGCGGAGCAAATCTCCCCGAAGGTACTGCCTTTTGCACCGTATGCGGTGCTAAGCTCGCTCCCATTCAAGGCTTTACTCCCCCTTCACAATCATCGAATCAAGGAATGAATTTTGACTTTGACACCAATACCGCTTCAGAAGCATCCTCTGCTCGCTTTGAGTACAAGATCCTTTCTCAAAAGGATAAGTGGTTTTCGGGTAAATTCGATCCCGTCTTGCTCGAGCAGGCGATCAACGCCTACGCACAGCAGGGCTGGCGTGTGATAGGATGCGCTACTGCCGATATTCCCGGCTTCGGAGGTCCGAGACAGGAGTTTATCACCCTACTTGAAAGAGAGGTAAAATAATGGCATTCGTCACTATGCACGAGGGTATTGTCTTTATCGAAGGCGATCACCCCAGAGCGACCAAATATTACTCCGCTGAAACACGTGTCGGCGGATTCGGTGCACAGCTCCGTAATCTTAACGACCTCAAAAGCATTATGGCGCAAACCGCACGTGCAAACGGCTGTAACTGTGTCGTAAACTTCAGTTACGGTCAAAAGTCAAAGCTCATCGCTATCGACGACGTAGCCTTTGTCGGAAACGGCTTTTATGCTGTTCTCTCCCCGCAGGACTATAACGCGATCGTCAGTCAGCTTTCGGGTAACAGATGATTATCTAAAAAAACAAAAAAGTATGCATCTCTGCATACTTTTTGTTTTTTTACTGTATTTTTCCTTCGTCTCTGAGCTTGTCGAGCTTGGTGTTGCGGAAATAGAGCGCAACGTCGATGGATATCTCGATGAAGTTCAGTACGTAGAAGAAGAAGCCGAGGTAAAATACGAATGCTCCGAAGCCGCCTGTTGTGGGATAACCGAGCGAACATACCTGAATTATCTTTCTTGCGATTCCGAATGCGTAACCGACAAGCAAGAACACCTCAAAAAACAGTGACTTTCCCTTTGCAGTTCTTGATATGAGAGATTTACGGATGGATACCGGCCAGGAAAGACCGAAGCAGAATATTGTGAGAGCCTCGAAAAGCTCTGTCAAAAGATGAAGATCCATAGTTTGGTACTCCTATATTATAAATATTTTTTTGCTCTGTTTGTATAGTCGGGGAGAAGCTTGGGAGAAACTGCGTTTGTTTCGATCTTTGCATCCCTGATCTCTTTTTCGAACTTTTCGATGTGGCTGAGTGTAAGCTTACCTACAGTCGTTTCCTTCGCTTTTGCCGCCGCAGACTGTCCCGCAGAACGTCCGAACACGATTATATCAAGCAAAGAGTTGCCCATAAGTCTGTTCTTGCCGTGGATTCCGCCTACTGCCTCGCCGGCAACAAAGAGGTTTTCTACGTTTGTCGTCATACAGTCGGGAGTAATATCAAGACCGCCGTTCTGGTAATGGAGAGTCGGATAAATAAGAATAGGCTCCTTGCGGATATCGATTCCGTACTGACCGAACATTCTCATCATTGCGGGGATTCTCGCCTCGATCGTGCCCTCGCCGCCTATCTTTTCGATCATAGGCGTATCGAGCCATACAGCAAGGCCGTTTCCTGTATCAATGCCGTTTCCTCTTTCGAGACATTCGCGAATGACCGATGCCGCGGTTACGTCACGTGTCTCAAGAGGATGCATAAACACCTCGCCGTTCTTGTTTACAAGCTTCGCTCCGAGCGATCTGACCTTTTCGGTAACAAGTGCGCCGAAGATCTGCTCGGGGAATGCCGCACCCGTTGGGTGATACTGGAGTGTTTCGGCATACATAAGCTTAGCACCCACTCTGTAACCGAGAACAAGTCCGTCCGCCGTTGCACCGTAGTGGTTGGAGGTCGGGAAGCCCTGATAATGCATACGTCCCGCACCGCCCGTTGCGATAATAACAGTCTTTGCCTTTGCAACGTAAAGCTCTTTGGTTTCCATATTCATAAGGACGGCGCCCGATGCCTTGCCGTTTTCATCAAGTATAAGCTCGATTGCCGCAGTGAAATCAACAACGGGGATCTGACGGTTCAAAACCTCGTCTCTGAGTGTTCTCATGATCTCGGCACCCGAATAGTCCTTTGCCGCGTGCATTCTCTTTCTCGAGGTGCCGCCGCCGTGGGTAGTGATCATATTTCCGTCTTTATCCTTGTCAAACTCGACACCGAGGTTTGAAAGCCACTGAATAGCCTCGGGTGCATCGCATACAAGCTTGCTTAAAAGCTCTCTCTTTGCCGCAAAGTGACCGCCGCCGAATGCGTCGACAAAGTGAATTGCGGGCGAATCGTTCGGCTTATCGGCAGCCTGAATGCCGCCCTCTGCCATCATTGTGTTTGCATCACCGATACGGAGCTTGGTTACGATCATAACGTTTGCTCCCGCCTCGTGCGCCTCGATTGCCGCAGAAGAACCTGCTCCGCCACCGCCTATTACAAGCACGTCTACGTCATAATCGGGAGATTCAAGATCAACTGCATCAGCAGTAATTCTGCTGTGCGCCTGAAGCATTTCCGCAAGCTCGTGAGGAACCTTGTCGCCCTTGTTTGCGCCAATCTTCAGCTCGCTGAATTCTTCTTTCTTATAGTCGGGATGGAATGCCGCAAGGAGGTCTTCCTTTTGTTTTGCCGTCATTCTGACGGGCTCATACGCTATATTTTTGTCTCTTGCCGCTTCAACCGCAGCTAAAGATTCTTTGAAGTTTTCTGAATACATTGTGCTTTCCCTCCCCCTTATTTCTCGATCTCACGGGTGTTGTAGAGCTCTTTCAATTCATCGATCGGCTTCTGCATAAGAGCCTCGATCAATTCATTGAAATCACCGTTTTTGATCTCTTTTACTCTGTCTTCGAGGTGACCGCATCCGGGAGCTAAATACTTGCCGTTTATTCTTCTTGCAAGCATCGCAACCTGCGGATGTGAAATACCTGCGGGACATCTCGACGAGCATACTCCGCACATTACGCAGTCAAACGAAAGATCGGCGCACTTTTCAAAATCGCCTCTCTGCGCATAAGCTATGTACTGCATTACGTTAAGTCCCTGAGTACAGCTCTTCGTGCAGGCATTACAGCCGACACAAGCGTATATCTCGGGATAAAGCTGCATCATAACAGCTTCTGTCGCGGGTATCTTTTCTACGTCGTATACCTGCTTTACAAGCGGGAAGAAAGGCAGTGTCGCAATATACATATTGTCCTCTACCTTGGTCTGACAAGCGAGACAAGCCTTGAGCTCTCTGTCTCCCTTGATCCTGTAAATGGTGGCACAAGCACCGCAGAAGCCGTTTCGGCATCCGCATCCGCGTACCAGCTGGTATCCCGCATATTCCATCGCGGTCATGATCGTCAGATTTTCGGGAACGGAATACTTTTTCCCGAAAAGAAATATATTTACCATATTTTCCATATCTTTTTCTCCTTTAATACTCGTCGGGAAGCTCACCGAGCTCATCGTAACGGAATACGGGTCCGTCCTTACATACGTACTTGGAACCAATGTTACAACGTCCGCACTTGCCTACTCCGCACTTCATACGAAGCTCCATTGTGGTGTATATCTGCTTATCCTTGAAACCGAGCTCCTTCAATGCGGCTACTGTATACTTGATCATGATCGGAGGTCCGCACACAATAGCAACTCGGTCGGGGGTATACTTAAGTTCCTTGACGTAGTTGGGTACAAAGCCGACGTGCTTGACCCAGTCGGGGTCTTCCTTGTCGACGGTGAGATAAATATACATCTCTTTATCCTTCGTCCACTCGTTCAGTATCTCGTCGTAGTTTACAAGGTCATCCATGCTTCTTGAGCCGTAAACAAGGTTTATACTCTTATAATTATCTCTGTAGTGACGGCAATAATTTATTACCGAGCGAAGAGGAGCAATACCGATACCGCCCGCAATAAACAAAAGCTTTTTGCCCCTGAATTCGGTCGACTCAACGGGAAATGCATTTCCGTAAGGTCCGCGTATCGTGATCTGCTGACCTACCTCTGCCTGATGTAACCATTCGGTTACACAACCGCATTTCTTTATGGAAAACTCCATATATTCGGTGTTTGTGGGTGACGAGGTTATCGAAAACATTGCCTCGCCGACGCCGGGAATCGAAAGCATAGCACACTGTCCCGGCATGTGATCAAACGCCTTCTTGCCGTCGGGAGTGACTACTCTGAAGGTCTTTATGTCGGCAGTGTCTATTCTTACGTCGGTAATTACGCCTACCTTCGGGATAAGGGTCTCTGTCTTATTCATTTTCCTTACCTCCCAGTGCTTTCATTACTTTTACTATATTCATTGATATGGGGCATCTCGACAAGCATCTGCCGCAGCCTACACAGCCGAATATTCCCTCGTTGTTTTCGGGATAGTATACAAGCTTGTGCATAAATCTCTGGCGGAAGCGCTCCTTCTGACTGTTTCTGTTGTTTCCGTGAGCCATTCTTGTGAACTCGGAATACATACACGAATCCCAGCATCTGTATCTTATTATTCCCTTGCCCGTATTGAAGTCCTTAATATCATAACACTGACAGGTAGGACATACAAATGTGCAGGTTCCGCAACCGAGACAGGTCTCCGAAAGCTCATCCCACGCGGGAGAATGGAAAAATTCGTCTGTCTTTCCGCCGCCGAATTCCGACGTGTCAAGGCCGGCAAGAGGAAGTCTCTTCATTATAGAAGATATCTGTTCCTTTTGTTCGTTTACCTTTTCTTCGTCAGCTTCATCCGTTACATCCGCAAGCACTTTCAAAAGCTTTTCGCCCTTTTCGGTGTTTGACTGCATATAAAGTTCTTTTTCGGTCTTCCAAGCCGATACGTCTGCCTTAGGGTTTGAAGGATCGATACCGAAAGCTGTGCAGAAGCAGGTTTCCGACGGTCTTGTACAAGCAAGTGAAACTATAATACCGTGTTCACGCTTTGTTGCATAATAGCTGTCGCATGGATCGGTGAGAAATACTCTGTCGAGTATATCAAACGCCCTTACGTCACAAGCTCTGACACCGAATACAACGAAATCCTCCGATGCCTTACGTGTGTCGATGACCTCGATGTTTTTGCCGTCGACCTTAAATTCCATCATATCCTCTGTCTGAGGAAAGAAGAAATCCTTGGGGCTTTTTACGGTATTGAGAGCACAGCTCCACTTTTTACCCTCTTCCCATTTGGTATAAGCAGCCTTACCGTCGTTCTGATCTACGGGAAGAAAAAGGGACATCTTATCCGATATTGCACTGAAAAGCATATCGATGTTTTCTAAAGCTATCTTACGCATTTTCGTCCCCCCTATCAAATACTTCGCCGGGTTCAACGTCGTTTACGGTGTAGTCAACCAGCGGTGCGCGCGAGCCAACCTCTGCTCCCGCCTGGTAATCACCGTAAAACTCGTTTATATCCTTTATAAACTTTCTGTTCAACAAATGAAGAGGTATGTTCTGCGGACATACTCTCGAGCATTCGCCGCAGTCTGTGCATCTGCCCGCAACGTGATATGCTCTTATGATATGGAAGAGCTTTTCCTCAAAGCTGTTTGCGGGTGATTTGTTTTCTACTCCCGATTTCGGGTTATCAAATACGCACTTTTCGCAAGTGCAAGCGGGACAAGCATCGCGGCAGGCGTTACATCTTATGCATTTCGAAAGCTCGTTCTGCCAAAATGCGAATCTTTCGTCGGGAGTCATTTTTTCTATTCTTTCAACCTCATCAAAGCGGTTGGAATCAATGACCTCACCCGTTTCTCCGAGCAGTTCGTCATAAGCAACGTGCTTCTTGCTCTTACAGTTTACACATCTCTCGGCAAGAACGTCTGCCTTTGCAATTTTCATATCTCCGTTGTAAAGCGTTTTTACAACAACGTCATTGCCGCTTGTGTCGACAGATAATAATCCGTCGCCTGCGATCTTCTTTACCTTTTCAATATCTACCATACCGTCGCACTGTACGCCCACGGCATATACCTTCTCGCGGTCGAATCTATGCTCTGTAAGAAGTTGATTAAAGCTATATGAGTCGCAAGGCTTCAAAAATATTAGTATCTTTCTTTCCGTCTTCAAAAATACAAGTGCCTGGCCTTGCACCATCTCGGTCTTTTTTACAAGATATTTGGAAAGGTTTGCCGCCGAAAAGTCGCCGTAGACAAACTTAGCCTTAAGTTCATCAACGCTTCCGAAAATACCGGGAGTAACGTCATAACCGAATTCGCCCTTCTCCCATCCGAGGACCGAGGCAACCTTGCCTTCGTTCATAAGCTCAGCCGCTTTTTCGATAAGCTGTTCTGTAGTTATCTTTTGCATCGTAAGTCCTCCAATCTCTTGTTTTCTCCGAGGGATGCGACAGTCTTGACAAAGTCGTTCATTGTAGCTGCAAACTTTGCTCCCTCAGCCGCAGATACCCACTCAACGCGAGTTCTCTCTTTTTCTATGCCGAGATAATCGAGCATCGAGAAAAGCGTCGCCATACGTCTTCTCGTGTAATAGTTACCCGAGGTGTAGTGACAGTCGCCGGGATGGCATCCGCAGATGATCACACCGTCTGCCCCCCTCTGGAATGCTCTCAAAATAAACATCGGGTTTACTCTGCACGAGCAGGGCACTCTTATTATCTTTACTTCTGCGGGATAGTTCAGTCTGTTGTTTCCTGCAAGGTCTGCGCCCGCATACGAACACCAGTTACAGCAAAATGCTACTATTAAAGGCTTATATTCTTTCATTTGCATATCGCGTCTACCTCCGCCATAATTTGTGTATTCTTAAATCCGCTAAGATCCATAGCTCCCGAAGGACAAGCGACTGTACACGCACCGCATCCCTGACATACGGCAGGATTGACAACTGCGACTCTTCTTGTCTTTGTCGTTCTGTTTGGTCCCGGGAAGTCCTTGTCTTCATAGCTGATCGCACCGTAAGGACATACTCTTTCACAACTTGAACATCCGTTACACATAAGCTGATCCGAGCTTGCAACACAGGGGTTGCCAACCAGCTTATCCTTCTGAAGGAGTCCTATTACCTTGGATGCCGCCGCTCCCGCCTGCGAAACGGTCTCGGGGATATCCTTCGGTCCCTGACACGTTCCCGAAAGGAACACGCCTGCCGTCGGGCTTTCTACGGGACGGAGCTTGGGATGCGCCTCTGTAAAGAAGTCGTTTGTATCCATACTTGCAGTAAGCATTGTTGCCAACGGTCTCGCCGACTTGTCGGGCTCGATCGCCGCCGCAAGGACAACGAGATCGGCATCGATCTTGATCTGCTTATTGGCAATAAGATCGGATCCGCGAACCTTGAGCTTATCGCCCTCGGGCGTGATCTTTCCGACCATACCCTTTATATAATTTACGCCGTATTCTTCAACGGCCCTTCTCTGGAACTCGTCAAAGTTCTTTCCCGGAGTTCTTACGTCTATGTAGAATACCGTGACCTCTGTATCGGGATATTTATCTCTTGTAAGCATTGCGTGCTTTGCAGTATACATACAGCATATCTTCGAGCAGTATTCCTTGCCCTTTTCAGCACACGCAGAGCATCTTGAGCCGACACACTGAACGAATACTATCTTCTCGGGATGCTTACCGTCGGAGGGACGGAGAAGCTTACCCGCTGTAGGACCTGCCGCATTGGTAAGTCTTTCAAACTCAAGTGACGTAATAACGTCCTTTGACTGACTGTATGCAAATTCATCGAATTTGTCCATTGAAATGGGCTCAAATCCCGTAGCAACAACGATCGCGCCGTACTTCTCCTCGATCATCTCGTCCTTCTGCTTGTAGTCAATAGCTCCCGCCGCACAGAATTTTGTACAAACTCCGCACTTGCCGTTCTTCAGCATATTACAGTAATCGGGGTCGATGGTCGCAACCTTCGGTACTGCCTGTGCAAACGGAATATATATTGCACGTCTTGTATCCATACCGAGGTTAAACTCGTTCGGAACCTTTTTCTGGGGACACTTTTCGATACAAGCACCGCAACCGGTACACTTCGTCTCATCAACGAAACGCGCCTTTTTCTTTATCTTTACTTCAAAATTACCTACAAAGCCCTTTACAGCCTCAACCTCGCTGTATGAGAATATTCTGATATTTTCATTTTGCGCAACATCGACCATCTTCGGTGTCAAAATACAAGCCGCACAGTCGAGCGTGGGGAACGTCTTATCAAGCTGTGCCATCTTGCCGCCGATGGTAGGCTTTTTCTCTACGATATCAACGGGAAAGCCCGCATCCGCAATATCAAGAGCGGTTTGTATTCCTGCAATACCGCCGCCTATTACGAGTGCTCTCTTGGTTACGGGTGATTCGCCCGGAGTCAAGGGTGTATTGAGGTTGACCTTTGCGACCGCCGCCTTACCCAATATAATTGCCTTTTGTGTACCAAGAGGCATTTCCTTATGTACCCACGAGCACTGCTCACGGATGTTTGCGATCTCTACCATATACGGGTTTAGCCCTGCCGCAGACGCAGTCTTGCGGAAGGTAGCCTCGTGCATACGAGGTGAGCACGAGCAAACAACTATTCCCGTTAAGTTATGCTCCTTTACGGCATTCTTGATCAGATCCTGACCCGCCTGCGAGCACATATACTGATAATCGGTGGAAAAGACAACGCCGGGTTCATTTTTCAATGCCTCGGCAACCGCTTTTACGTCGACCGTTCCCGCGATGTTGCTTCCGCACCAGCATACAAATACGCCAATTCTCTGCATAATTCTTTTCCTCCTTACTTACTGTATTTTCTGAATGCGCTGACGATCGCCTGCTGCGGCATATCGCTGTCAAGATATTTTGCAATATCGTCAGCCTTAAGTCTGTTGGATTCCTTCTGCCTTATCACAGAAAGCTTAACCGCCTCGACCAGCTTTGCGGGCTCGACACCTCTCGGGCATCTGTCTACACAGGCAAAGCAGGAGAGACATTTATAAAGCGATTCGGAATGGAGCAACGGCTCGATGTCACCGGATTCGACCATATATACGAACTGGTGGGGGTGGTACTCCATCTCGTCAAATGACGGACAGGTCGCGGTGCACTTGCCGCACCTCATACACTTTTTCGGATCAACTCCGCTTATCCGTACCACTTCATCCTTCAAATACTTATTCTCCATCGTTCTCCTCCTTTACCCCGAACGCCTCCGCAAGAAGCTCGGTAAAGTATACTACGGGAATGTCTGCCCCGTTTTTGATAAGATTGTATTTGCAAAGGGGGCAAGCCGTTATGATCATTTCAGCACCGTTCGCCTTTGCATTTCTGATTATATCAAGACTTCTTTTCTCTGCCGATTTGGGGTCCTCAAGTGCAATATAGCCGCCGCAGCACTCATTTCTGTTTGCATATACAACAGGCTCTGCACCAAGCGCGGAAATAAGATCCTCAATTATTCTCGGATTCTCGGGATCGTCCATCTTCATTACCGTAGACGGTCTTAAAAGCAAGCATCCGTAATATGCACCGATCTTTTTGCCGGTCAGAGGATTAACGACCTTTTCCTTGATCTTGTCGAAACCTATGACGTCTCTCAGCAATTCAAGATAGTTGTATACATCGGTCTCACCGTTATATGCATCCTCTTCTGCCATATATCTGTTTACCTTGTCGGCAAAATCTCTGTCATTTTGCATAACGTAATTGGTCTGCTTGATGACGTTGTGACAGCCGGAGCATACGGTTACCAGGGGCTGACCCTTTTTATATGCCGCCTTTAACGCTCTCACAGACGAAAGCTTACTTGCGATCTCATCCTTCGCCGTCGAGAATACTCCTCCGCAACACTGCCATTCCTCGATCTCTTCCAGAGCAACACCCAAAACCTCGGCGGTCCTGTAAGTATACCTGTCAAGATCCTTCGCTTTGTTTTTTAGTGTACATCCGGGAAAATAACTGACCTTCATCCGCATTGACCTCCATATATCAACGTATTTTTTCTGCAATTATATGTAAAGCGATATTTTCAGTTTTTTAATACTATATACAGTAATTATATCACACTTTTTCTGACAAGTCTATCAGCAAAACGATAAATCTGTAAATTATTTATAGATAGTACTTGTATCTATTTAACAAAATAACAGTTTAATTATACCACTTTTAACAAAATTAATCAATTAGCAACATTACATTAAATTTTACAACGTAAATTGACATTTGTCATAAAAAAGTTAATTTTGTCGCATTTTATCACGTTTTTCAATTGTCGATTTCCGTTATTTCCAAGCAAAAATAACAAAAAGACGGAGAAAAATCCTCCGCCTCATTAGTTTGATCATTTTCTTTTCTTCACATTTCTTTTGTCGAGCTCGTCACGCCAACCGCAGCTTTGCAGGCTTCTGTTTTTACGCACGCCTGTAATCGCCATTGACATAGCATCGTAGCTGGCGCCTATTCCCTCCTCATCCTGCACAAAATTTACAGCCATTTGCGGAGAAATACCCATTTTTTCTGCCGTATCCTCAGCATCGATGTTTGCCGCCATGAATATGAATTCCCAGCCGTCCTTTTTGGTGCGCTCCTTTATCATTTCCTTTACCTTTTTACTGCTGTATCTGTGGCTTGCGTTCTCCATTCCGTCGGTGGTTATAATAAAGACAGTATGCTCGGGAACATCCTCGGGACGGGCATATTTGTGTATGTTACCTATGTGGTGTATTGCATCTCCGATCGCATCGTAAAGTGCTGTGCATCCGCCGACGACGTAGTCTTCCTCGGTCATTTTTCCTATTTTTTCGATATCGACTCTGTCGTGAATAGCCTCGCTCTCATTCGAAAACAGAACGGTCGATACATACACCTTTCCATCCTCCTTTTTTTGCTTTTCGATCGTTGAATTGAAGCCGCCTATGGTATCCTTTTCAAAGCCCGACATCGAGCCGCTTTTGTCAAGTATAAATACGATCTCAGTTACGTTGTTTCTTTCTTTCATCTTTTGTTTCCTCCATATTTAAAAAATTAAGACCGTAAGGAGCTTTCTCTTCCTTACGGTCTTATTGTACTGTTTTTTGGGGGTTATATGGTCGCTCTTCGGGAGACTTTTTTATACCCCCAGAGTAACCTGATCAAACTGATATAAAACCTCATTTACATCATATATATTCTCATATTTTCCGCTTGTTATGAAATACTCGATTATTATATCAAACTTGTTGCTTCCCGAAAGTGACAGACCGACTGTTTTCAAAAGTCTGTTCGTTTCCTCGAGACTAAGCTTCAGTCCTATCGCAAATGAAACAGCAGTCACCTTACTCGGTCTGTAATCCTTGTTGCACTTGATCTTCGAAAACGTTTTTTTGTCCACGTTTGATCTTTTATAGCACTCTACATCGGTAAGTCCCTTTTGGTCGATAAATTCAAACAAAGTTTCGGCAAAGCCCTTGTCCATTTTGCTCAACATATCCTCAAGGCTCTTGCTTTTACAGGGCATCGGCATTGCCATTGATGCCGCCGTCGGGCAGACCGTGGTCATCAGTTTCTTCTTTTTACGAGACTTCGATATGCCCCCTCCCGCCGCCGCATCTATATTTCGTGAAACGCGGAACATATCAGCAGTATCATCATCCGTGGGAGGAAGCATACACTCCTGACATTCGGTCAATTCATATTCTTCGATATATCTGTCATTTATATATGAAGTGATCTCATCGAAAAGCTTGCCGCTTATTTCGTATGAATTCTTATCGTAAACGACTATATATACCGTCATTTCATTTTCAAGCAAAAAGCTTCCGACAGCATTGATGGCTACCCTCATTACCTTGTCCTTGGGATAGCCGTTCGTACCCGAGGAGATGAGCGGGATCGCAATGCTCCTGCATCCGTTTTCCAAAGCTAACGTTAAACAGCTTTTATAACAGGAAACAAGAAGCTCGGTTTCGCCGCAGCCGCCGCCCTTCCATACGGGGCCTACGGTATGTATCACGTATTTCGAGGGGAGCTTATAGCCGTCCGTTATTTTTGCCTGTCCGACCGAGCAACCGCCAAGCTTACCGCACGCCTCAAGCAGACCCTTGCCCGCCGCCTTGTGTATGGCAAGATCGGCACTTCCGTACGGATAAAGATCATTGTTTGTCGGATTTACAATGCAATCGCATTTCATCTTCGTGATATCGTTTCTTACTATTTTTAAAGGCATCCGCTTCACATCCTTTTTTCGGTTCGTCCGACTGTATTCTATCACACACCGTAATTTTTTTCAACTTTTTTATTCAGACTTACAACTAAAAAGGAGTATGGGTAAAAAAACTCATACTCCAAATATTTGTCAGAATCTTCCGCCGCCTATCTTTCGTGAGCCTCCGGAGCTTCCCGCACTTGCGCTTGGTTTTTGTATCTTCACTCTTGTCACGTTGCTGTACAAAAACAGATCGTTTCTCACACTCAGATTCATACTACCCTTACGTGTGTACAGATTTGCCGTCTTTTGCTCTTTTACCGATTTGAGCTGACCCTTCATCACAAGAGTTGCGATCAAAGCAACCACAAGTCCGACGCCGATTGAAATCAGCAGATTTTGTGTAAACTTAAAAGGAAATCCGTTTATATGCCCGTCTATCAGATATTCGCACTTTTCGGCAAACATTTCAAAGGCCTCGTAATAGTCTCCGTCACTCAGGTAAGATACAATATCCTCACCTATCGAATCTATGTCGTCATAGCTTATCGCATCGTCGCAAAGTCCGTTTGCCATTATACGATATTCTCCGTACTCCATATCGATCATAAGAATAACGCCGTCATTGGTATCTCCGACACCAAAATCATTGCCGTCATAAAACAACTCAATATATCTGTCTATACCGTAACCGTCCGTACCGTCTACTGTCGAAACTATCACGTCAACGTTTAATTCTTCGCTGATCCTGTCGAGCAAACCCTCCAAATCCTCTTTCTCGAGCATACTGAGAAGATCTGCATCATCAAATACTCTGACCTTTTCGCCTGCCTCGGATGCAGAAGAAGTGATACAGAGAGAAACCAAAAGACAGACGGTCATAACAAAGATAAACAATCTTTTTTTCATCGTCATGACCTCCTTACAGTATGTGAACGAGATAGCTTATGCCGAATGCCGCGGCACTGACCGCCGTCGCTATTCCCATAAACCACCTTGCAAACGCGCCCTTATCCATAGGCAGGTCTCCTGCCAGCTTGCCCGTTTGTCCGTTCATTGCAAACATATACTTTTGGCCGTTCCACGAGGTATTGAGCAACCACACGGGATACAAAGCATACTTTTTCTTGCCGTTTTTAAGCTCGATGCCGGTAGATACGGGTAAAACTGAATTATAGCCTACGACCGTGCTTGCGAATGCCTCCTCGGTACTGCGCTTGATCCTTTCGTTTGCCCTGCTTACGCTTTCCTCGGCATCGACATCATATTTATCGGCAAGATATCCCGCAAGATATGCCGTCTGAAAATCAACAGCCTCATTAAAGTTAAAAGGCTCTATCGACTCCATCAACTTATCGTCTATCTTCGACGAGCCGTCAACGGGAATAAGATCAAAGCCAATCTCGCCGGCACGCGTTACAGAATAAAAACTCGTTCTTGTATATCGGTAATTGCTGTCCGACCACATCGTGATCCTTGTCGCCTTATATCTTATATTTGCATCGGCATCGGCATCAAACAACCAAAACGGAACATAGACACCCTTGATCTCATCGATATGATTCTCGTCCTTAAAAGCCTTCGGCAACAGCCATTTGCCCTTATAATGCTTCTTCAAAGCCTCGACTGCCGCTTTTTTATCCAATTTGAACGGTATAACGCAGTCCGGCTTCAGCGATCCCGACAACTGTCCCATCATTACAACGGGATTACCGCAGAACGGGCAGCTGGTAGCCGCCGTAGTCTCGTCACCGACGATCTCGCCGCCGCAGGAATTGCACACGTACACTCTGAGACCGTCTTCCTCACCCTCTGACCATTCGCCTCCGACATTCGAGTCCCATTCCATTTTTTCTTTGGGTTCGTTTTTCAGCTCTTTATCATAAGATATCAAAGTCTCAACATCAAACTCGGTGTCGCAATAAGGACACTTCATCTTTTGCAGCTCACTGTTAAACTCTATAGCACCGTCACAACACGGGCATTTATACTCTTGTATTACTGCCATCGCTTTATGCCTTTCTACCGCGTGGGGGGGCGTAAAGCCCCCTACGCGATAAATTCTTTCTCAAAAAAAATTACTTAACGTCTCCGTCGTTAAAGGGGTCTCCGCATTCGGGACAGAATTTAGGCGGATTCTTGGGATCTTCGGGCTCCCATCCGCATTTGTCGCAACGGTAAAGGGGTGCGCCAATAGGCTTTTTTGCGCCGCATTCAGAACAGAACTTGCCCTTGTTTACTGCACCGCAAGCACATTTCCAGCCGTCGTTCTCAGGCTTCTTTGCTCCGCACTCGGGGCAGAACTTTCCTGTTGCAACAGCTCCGCATGTACATTTCCAACCGTCGTTTTCAGGCTTCTTTGCTCCGCATTCGGGACAGAATTTACCCGTCGCAACCGCTCCGCAAGCACACTTCCAGCCATCCTTTGCAGGCTCTTCCTTAGGCTGCTGCTGTTGCTGCTGTGCACCCATATTATAGAACTGCTGTGCCGCATTGAAGCCGCCGCCCATAGCACCGCCGGCCATACCCATGCCCATAAAGCCGGTCATAGCTCCGCTTTCGTTTGTCGCCGCATTTTCCATTGCGTTTGCTGTAGCGGTAGTCATTCTGCCCGCCATCATAAACGCATTTCCGCCATAAGTTGCCGCATCCTCCATATCGTTGATCTTCTTCATATCGTCATCGGTAAGAGTGATGGGGTTAAGTGCGATCTTTTCTACAGTGATACCCCTTGATTCTTCCCATTCAGCCTTCAAGGAGTCGTTCATCGCCTTCTTTAGCTCGTTGACCTTTGCGGGAAGCTGTGCGGGACGTAATTCAAGCTCTGCCAACGCACCGAATGCGGGCTGGAGCGCAGAAACAAACTCTGTCTTGAGCTGGCTGTCGATCTCCTCGCGTCTGTATTCGTCTTCTACGTTTCCGCAGACCTTTGTGTAGAATAAAAGGGGGTTGCTGATTATATAAGAATATACGCCGTTGCAACGAACGTTTACGGTACGGCTCATTCCTATTCTCTTATTCATAACCTCAAAAATAATGGGGCTGGGTGTGCCGAATTTATTTCCGATTATCTCTTTTGTATTGAAGTAATAAACTCTCTGATCCTTACCGGTATCGCCGCCGTATGTAAAACGCTTACCTATCGTTTTGAAGGTCTCCTTGAGCGAAGTACCGAACTTGCCCGAGAAAAGTGAAGGCTCTGTGGATTTATCATAAGTAAATTCACCGGGTTCTGCGCAAAATTCAACTACCTTGCCCTGTTCAACTATGATCATACACTGACCGTCCGCAACCGCGATTCCCGAGCCGTTTGATATAACGTTGTCACTGCCCTTTGTGTTGGAGGATCTGCCTCCTACCCTCTTCTCACCTTTTTTTACAAGCACATCCGTAGGCAATGCGTCACAGTAGAAAAACTCCTTCCACTGGTCTGCAAGTGTTCCTCCGAGTGCTCCGAGTCCTGCTTTAATAAGTCCCATAATTTGTTCTCCTTTCGGGTATGTAAATAATTATTTTTCAGTTTTCACCGACATTGTCCCTATCTGCCTTACTGTCGGGGATTGTTTTATTCTTATTGTTTCCAACAGAGTATGGATTTTTGTTTTCTCTCGGTTCCTGCTTTGTGTCACAGCCCCTTGCCCAAGTTATTATGATCATCCAGATCAGTATGATCACAAGCCAAGCGCCCAATGCTATCCAGAACCACATCAGCGACAGATCGATACAAAAATGCAGAATAAGCAACACCAATGCGGGAATGCAAAATTCCAACGTGAACAGCATATTGATCAAAAAACACAAAAAGAAGCTTACGATTCCGTTAGGTTTTTTCACTACAATCACTCCTATCTTATGATATTATAACTCATATTCTTTAACATTTCCACACACTTTTTGAGTTTTGGTGTGGTATTTTAAAAGTTTTTTTCGAAATAACATTATTTTTTTGTTTTACGGATGAATAATTCTACCAACCGGTATCCACTTCGAATAAACCTTCAATAAAGTTTCGTTTTGTCCATATTGCTTGCATTGTGTATTGACTTTGTTTTTTGTTGAATGTAATATAAAAACAAGATCAAAATAAATCGTCTGTATAAATGCTTCTGTACTCAGTCGGGCTGACACCCATACTCTTTTTGAATACACGACTGAAATACAGCGAGTCTTTATACCCTACTTCGGAAGCAATCTCGGATATACTTTTCCCATTGCCGTCAGCCAACATCATACAGGCAAGACGTATTCTTTCCTTCGTCACGTAGCCTGCGGGCGATAATCCGTATTTCCTCTTAAACACACGTCTCAGATACACATCGCTGACACCGCTTATCTCGGACAGATTTTCCAGAGAAAATTCCTGATCCATCAAATGATTGTCTATGTATTCCACTGTAGGTTCAAGCAGCTGACGGTCTCTCTTCGATATATAATTCGTATCGCTTCTGCTTGTTTTTTCAAGCAAGCTGTAGAGCCACGACAGCGCACCGTATACATTTTCCTTCTGCCAGCAGCAAAATAATTTTTCGGCATACGAGCCTATATCGGTACTTGTTTTTATCGGTAGCTTTTCCATATCATGCTTAAAGCACTCGGAAGCCTCGAAGTTCACAACGTAAGAATATCCCGGAGTTACCTCTCTTATATAGTAAGAGCTTCCCTTTTCGACAAACAGCACCTGTCCCGGAGCCAAAAGCCAGGTCTTATCTCCTATGAAATACTCGGTCTCACCCTTCAGCTTAATAATAAACCCGTGGTTCTTCCTTCCCGACATTTGCCGTGTGCCCACCATGGATTCATCACGCAACACGCTTTTTATCTCTATTCCTTGGTACGGATACGGTTTTGAAGATTCCATATAAGTCTTTTTCACCCCAATCGGTCAAAAATCATCCGAAATTTATGTATTCCATAATTATATTATAGCATTTTCACACCGACCAGTCAAGATAATTTATATAAGGAGATCTTTTTATTATGATCAAACAAAAAAAATACAGCGGTATTACAGTTCCCGTATTAACTCCCGTGCTCCCCGACGAAACGGTTGACGAGATCGGCTACCGCAAGCTTATCAACTACATTGTAAGCAACGGCGCAAACGGTATTTTTGCCTGTGGTACTCTCGGCGAAACGATGTCCCTCACTCAAAACGAGCGCGACCGTGCTATCCGTATTGCCGCAGACGAATGCCGCGGAAAGGCTAAAGTTTTTGCGGGAGTTATGGACACATCCACAAAAAGAGTTATCGAAAACATCAAGAGGATCGAGGACTGCGGCTGTGATGCGGCGGTAATCACCCCCGTTTTCTACGACAGGCATACGTCTCAGGGCGAGATCATCCGTCTCTTCGAGGACGTCGCAAAGGCTACGACCATGGACCTTGTTGCATACAACATTCCCACCTTCGTTGTCGAAAAGATCGAGCCTGCCACGGTTAAGGCACTCGCAGACATCGACTCCGTAAAGGCATACAAGGACAGTGCAGCCAATTTTAACGATACTGTAAAAGTATGTAATATGCTTGCAGACAGAGACGATTTCTCCATTCTGAACGGCACTCCCGTACAGTATATGCCCTCCGCCCTTCTCGGATGCGACGGCTGTGTTCCCGGTATGGCCTCCATGTACCCCAAAGTATTCTCCGAAGCGTACAAAGCTTCTCTCACAGGTGACGTCGACCTTATGCAGAAATTCAACAAGCTCATCTGCCTCGCAGGCTCTGTTTACGCATCCGCTAAAAACGGCACGGCGGCTGTTAAATATGCAGTATCCACCCTCGGCATCATCGACGAGAGGATCATTCGTCCGCAGGACGGATGTTCTCCGGAGGAAAAAGCTAAAATCCACGCACAAATGGCCATCTGCGAGGAGACCTTCCGTAAAGAAGGAGTGGAAAGCATACTATGAAAGTAAATGCTGTTAAATACAAGGAATTTTGCCGTCAGGCTCTTATAAACTGCGGTGTTTCCGGTGACGTTGCAGAGGCTACGGCAGACTGTTGCGTAATGACGGACATGATGGGAATTACCACTCACGGCTCCGTTAACCTCCCTAAATATATCAATAAAATGAAGGCCGGCGGTATGCTCGGTGACGTTACTCCCTCCGTTATAAACGAAGGACCTACCTGGGCAAGACTTAACGGCAACGGCGGATTCGGTATGTATAACGGCAGATACGCTATGGATCTTGCCATGAAAAAGGCTGACGAGGTCGGTATGTCGATCGTTACTGTAAGCGACAGCGGTCACTTCGGTGCTTGTTGCTGCTACAGCGTCTATGCCGCAGAAAAAGGCTATCTCGCAATCGCTATGTCAAACACTAACAAGCTTATGTGCGTTCCCGGCGGTAAGGGCAATATAATCGGAAATGCGCCTATTTCTTATGCGATCCCGAGGGACGGTATGCACCCCATATTTATGGATATCGCCCTCAGCGAGGTCGCAAAGCTTAAAGTAGTCCAGTACCAAAAGCAGGGCAAAAAGGTTCCCGACGGATGGGTCGTTGACGAAAACGGTCTGCCAACAAATGATCCTCAGGGTAATAATTTCTCTATGTGCCCCATGTCCGCACACAAGGGATATTGCCTCGCGTTCCTGGTCGAAACTCTTACCACCGTTCTTTCTGGCGGAAGCTTTGACATTAAGAGCTGGCTGTTCTCTCCCCCTGAAACTCAGGCTAACCTCGGTCATACGATGATCGTAATCGACCTCAAAAAAATGATGGATCCTATGGAGTTTGCATCAAGACTGCGTGAATACACCGACGAGATCGTAAATGCACCTAAAGCCCTCGGCTCGGACAAGATATTCTATCCCGGAGAGCCCAACTGGATAAACTACGACAAGGCTGTAAAAGAAGGACTTGAGCTTCCCGATGCTACTGCAGAAGCGGCAAAAACCTTAGCAGAGCTTGCAAATCTTTCTATTGAGGAGGTAATCTTATGAAAATGCTTATCGGCGGAAAAGAAGTTGATTCTTCCGATCTTTCCTATGTGAACAATATCAATCCCGCAACTGGCGAGGTCATCGACACCGTTCCCACGGCGACGGCAGAGGACCTTGAAAAAACAATATCCAATGCAGTGATCGGTCAGAAGGAATGGTTTGCCATCCCCTTCCACAAGAGAATGGAGATCCTCGAAAAATTCGTTATACTCATTCAGGAAAACGAAGAAAAGATCGCTCGTACTATGTCGATCGAGGGCGGTAAGCCCATCGGACAAGCTATCGGTGAGATCGGCAGAGTTAAGGATGCATTCAGACTATATATGGCGGAAGCACGTACTATGTACGGAAAGACTATCCCACTTAACTCCGAGCCCCGCGGAATAGGTGACGTTTGCTTTACAGTTTATGAGCCGCTCGGCGTTATTGCCGCAATATGCGCATTTAACTTCCCCGGCGTTCTCTTCTCTCACAAGGCGGCTGCCGCCCTTTGTGCAGGCAACAGCGTTATTCTTAAACCCGCATCCGACACTCCCGGAGCAACACTTATGATGACAAAGCTCCTTCTTGAAGCGGGTGTTCCCGGAAATGCCGCACAGTGCATTACAGGCTCGGGAGCTGTTGTAGGTGACGGTCTTGTTGCTGATCCGAGAATTGCAGGGGTAACACTTACGGGAAGCACTCGCGTCGGCATCAACGTCGCAAAGCAGTGCGCATCCCAGCTTAAGCCCTACTCACTCGAGCTCGGCGGAAACGATCCGCTTGTAATTATGGGCGATACTCCCATCGGCGAAGCTGTCAATCAGGCACTCGGCGGCAGGATCGCAAATGCAGGTCAGATCTGCTGCTCAAGTAAGCGCTTTATCGTTCACAATTCCATCAAAGACGAATTCGCAAATGCTCTCGCCAAAAAGCTTGCCGCAATGAAAATGGGCGATCCTCTCGAAAAAGATACGCAGATCGGACCTGTCATCAACGAGAAGGCCGCAAAAAACATCATCGAGCAGATCGAAAGAGCGATCGGTGAGGGTGCTACCCTCGTATACGGCGGTCAGCGCAACGGCTGCTTTGTTACGCCCACTGTATTGAACAACGTTCCGAAGAATTCCTCCGTCGCTACCGATGAGGAGATATTCGGCCCCGTATTCCCTGTTATCGGCTTCGACACCCTTGACGAGGCGATCGAGATCGCAAACAACAGCCAATACGGTCTGTCCTCCGGCATTCTTACAAATGATATCAAAATCGGTATGAAGTTCGCTCTCGCAGTCGATGCGGGCGGCGTGGTCGTCGGCGCAAACGGTAACTACCGCTTGACACAGCAGCCCTTCAACGGTCACAAGATGTCAGGTGTCGGCTCCGAGGGTACAATGTACACTCTCCACGAAATGGTGAAAGTTAAAACCGTCGTTCTCAAAAACGTCTTTTGAATTCAATAACTATACCGTGATTCAAAACACCGTCTGTTTATGGGTGATACTCTTAGCGGAGAATTTAAAAAATGTCGCTAAGTGCGAGCATCGCGTTTGTCGTGTCAAACGCAAATGGGCTAAGCCCAAACCCTTATACAAGCAGAAAAGAGCAAGGATAAAAGGATATAAAACCTTCTATTCTTGCTCTGTTTTTTCTTTCTGTCGATATGTCAACTTCGTTGACTCGATATGCTTTCACTTC
>JAFSAM010000061.1 GCA_017441005.1 Clostridia bacterium
AGCCGGATCAGAATTACTACACTGCTCCTCAGGCTCAGCCCGAGCAGAATTATTATGCCGCTCCCCAGGCTCAGCCCGAGCAGAATTATTATGCCGCTCCCCAGGTTCAGCCCGAGCAGAATTACTACACTGCTCCCCAGGTTCAGCCCGAGCAGAATTATTATGCCGCTCCCCAGGTTCAGCCCGAGCAGAATTACTACACTGCTCCCCAGGTTCAGCCCGAGCAGAATTACTACACTGCTCCCCAGGCTCAGCCCGAGGCTCAAGATCAACCGGTTCAGCAGCCTATGTATGCACAGCCTGCGCCCTTTATAAACGAGGTCGAGCCTCAGCAAATACAGCACGAGTCTCCGAGCGAAAAAACCTCGACAAAAAAGAAATTCTATAAAAAGCCGAAATTCTGGATAGTTACTGCGTTGATCGTAGCATTGATCACTGTCCCCGTTGTGCTCTGCGTGAGTATGTTCGGAAACTTTTTTATGAAGCTGTTCGCGTCGGACGAAAGCTATGCTCAATACGTACACGAAAATGCAGTTGAGGATGTAGCAGACGATTTCTCCGAAATCTATGCGGAGCTTAAAGGAAACCTTTCGTCATCCTCAGTTAACGGCGTTCAGAGCTATGCCGCCCAAGTTGACCTGGATCTTGAAGTCGGAGAAAAGGTTTTGAATATACTCTCAAAAGAAACGGGAGTCGATTTAAGCTGGGCAAAGAAAGTTTCTTTTAAGTACAACCTGGTGCAAAACAAGGGAAAAATGATGTACGAGGTTGCAGTTGTTCTGAATAATGTTGACATCATTTCCTTTGACGTCATCCTTGACCTTGTCGACACCCACAAGATGTATATCACTTCGAAGGAGCTTATAGATAAATATATATCTTTCCCCTTCCCCGAAGACTTCTCCTTGGAAACGTCAAACCAGTTGAATCAAATTCTCTCCAAGCTTCCCAGCCCCGCTGTTATGGAGCGTTTGGTCAACCGTTATCTCGGCATCATTGTTGAACAATTTGAAAATGTCGATAAAAAGAATGATACCATCGAAATCGGCAGTGTAAAAGCAAATTATGAAAAATACACTGTCACAATAGACGCGAATACCATTTCAAATATTTTTAAAGCTGTACTCAAGAAGGCGGCAAACGACAATGACATCAAGAATATTTTACGTTCATTCGAATCGCTTTTAGGTGACGATTTACCAACCGAGGGTTCCCTTGTTCAAAACTTTGAGCAAAGCCTTAGGTTTGTTCCCGATATGATCACCCCCGAAATGTTCGGAGATATAAAATTCTTCTATTCCTTCTGGGTCGACGGTGATGGCGACATAAAAGGAATTGAGATCGACGTAGACGGAAACATTATTTCCTTCGTCGCTCCTGAAAAAGGCAAAAAGTCTGCTTTGGAACTTAAAATCTCAAGCGGAAACACCGGCACGATCTCCTTCTCGGGTGAATCTGTTGTTTCCGACGAAAAAATAAACGGCAAATACACTTTAGTATTCCAAGGTCAGGAGATCATTACTATTGACCTCATCGATTACGATGAAGAGGCAAACAAATACGGTATCAAAGAAGGTGCGATCGAGATCGCTCCCTCTGCCTCGATTATGAATATGCTCACAAGCGAACTTGTAAGCAATGCCGTTCCCGCAGAGATAAGAGGACTGCTCGAAAACGGAATTAAGATCAGACTCGAAAGCAAGGCATCCGGAAACGGAGGAGTATCCATCATATCGATATTATCCGGAAATGATAATCTTGTTTCTGTCTCCGCCGGTGCAGAAATGAAAACTCCCACAGATATCAAGATTCCCGAAGAATCTGTAGACCAATCCACGATCACAGAACCTTCCGATCTTGGTATTAACCTTGAATCCGTTTTGACATCACTGTTTATTAAGTTAAGGTTAGCAGGTATACCGGACGAAATATTTGAGCTTATCCAAGACTCTATTCCCCAATAATCAAAAATAACACCGACAACAGCGTCATCAAACAGTTCCAAACATATTACTGTTTGGGACGCTGTTATTTATTTGCACACGACCGAAAGGCTTTTAGTATGTATATAGAGTTAAAAGGCATAAAGAAAAATTACGGAAAAAAACAGGTTTTGACAGACATCAACCTCAAAGCCGCAAGCGGACAATGTATTGGCATACTCGGCGGAAACGGAAGCGGAAAATCCACGCTTTTCAGCATTCTCGCGGGGGTAAACAAGCATAACGGCGGAAGCTTTTCCTGCGACGGAAACGAGCTTTTCAAAAACAAAAAGCTACGCCGCGATTTAGTCGGATACGTTCCGCAGGGTACACCTCTTTTTGAGGAGCTCAGCGCATACGACAATCTGCTTTTATGGTATGATAAAAAGGAGATCGAGTACCAGCTTTCCGAGGGATTGCTCGGAATATTGGGATTAAACACCTTCCTCAAAACGCCCGTAAGCAAAATGTCCGGCGGTATGAAAAAACGGCTTGCGATCGGATGCGCTGTCGCAAATTCACCGAAAATTCTGTTGCTCGACGAGCCGTCTGCGGCACTCGACCTTGTTTGCAAGGAACGTATAGCAAACTACTTAAAAAGCTTCAAAGCAAACGGAGGTATTATTCTTTTGGCAACACACGATGCCGGCGAGCTTGAATTATGCGATGAAATATACATATTGAAAAACGGTTTTTTGACAAAATTCAACTACGACGGAAACGTACACAGATTGGTAGGCAGCTTGTAATATGAAAACACAAAAATATTTCAGCCTGCAGCTAAAAAAAGCCTCGAAGCATTATCCGGCAATTATAGCACTGAATCTGGTACTGATCGTATGTATAGCCTTGGCTTGCATACTTGTCATAAAGCAAAACGTCGGATCATCGGATAAACAAAAAATTAAGATCGGTGTTGTAGGCGATATGTCAAACACATATCTCGACGTTGGCGTAACTGCCGTTCAAAACTTTGACTCAAGCCGTTTTTCCGTCGAGCTCGTTACCCATAAAAACGAGAATGAAGCAAAGGCGGCATTGAAAAGCGGCGAAACTACCGGATATTTGCACATTCCGAGCGAATTCGTAAGTGCCGTAAGAGAGATGGAAAATATTCCGCTCGTTTACGTTACAAACAATGCTCCCGAGGGACTCGGATCAATACTGGTAAACGAAATGGCTTTGACCATTTCCTCTACTGTAAACGAGACCCAAAGAGGTATATTCGCCCTCCAAAAGCTTATAAGGGAATATAACAAAGAAGGTCTGCGGGTACACACGAACAATATCAATTTGGAATATATTATGTCCGTTTTAAACAGAACAAATAATTATAAGACCGAGTATGTCGGTATGGCTGACGGTCTGTCTTCGGGCGGTTATTTTGTTTGCGGCGGAATAATGATCTTTCTGCTTTTGTGGGGAATATCGTGCAGTTCTATCCTTCTGAAAAAGGACAGAGCTTTAGAAACGCTCCTTATATCAAAAGGCCAATCGGTCACGTCACAGATATTCGGCGAATATTTTACGTTTTTCATTTTGACTTTTGTGACTTTTCTCATTTTTTCCGCATTGGCAGGCACTGTGCTCCAGTATACTCAGATCGGTATAAACGAGCTTGATTACAGATACATTTCCGACTTTCTTAAGTATATGATCGCAATATCTCCCGTATTGCTTATGATCACCTCACTGCAGTTTCTGTTTTACGAAATGATTTCGGGAACTGTCGGTGTTATACTCAGTCAGTTCGTGTTTGCAATCGGTACGGGATATATTTGCGGATGTCTGTACCCAAGCCACTACTTCCCTGTTTCAATTCAAAAATTCGCCGCCGTTTTACCGACGGGAATTGGCGTCAAATATATGCGACAAACCCTCTCCGAGTCCCTTTCGGGAATGACATTTGTCGGTGTAATACTTTATTTCGTTTTATTCATAGGCATTGCTATCGCCGTCAGAAAACACAGAAATGAGGGGGCGATAATATGAAGAAGATCAAAACAGTATTGCTACGCGCCTTGTTGCTCAACAAAAGATTATTGAAAAAACCGAGCTTTGTGTTGATCCTTTGTATGATTCCGCTTCTCACAGTATCTATGGTTTTTTTCGCAAACGAAGACAGCGGAATACTTACGGTAACACTCTGCGCTGAGGACAGCAGTGACGATCTTGCAAATGCGGTCATAGACGACCTTTTGGAAAACAAAAACGTTTTTCGTTTTGTAAAAGCGAAAACTGCAGACGAGGCCCACGACAGTGTCGTATACGGTAAGTCAGATGCCGCTTGGATATTTTCAAGCAATTTACAAGACAAAATAGAAAGCTTTGTTTCGGGAATAAATACTCCGTTCATAACGGTCGTCCAACGGGAAAACGACGTCGCGCTACAGCTGTCACACGAAAAGCTTTGCGGCGCGGTATTTCCCTACGTTTCGCGTGAGATATTCAAAAAATATATGCTCAATAACGTTTTCACCACCAATGAAATAACCGAAGAGCAAATATATGAATACTACGAAAAAGCTCTCGGCGGAGGAAACCTGATCACATTTAAAAAGATAGACGGCACCCCCAACGCTACCGATTCCAATTATTTAACTGCACCGCTGCGAGGTATTCTGGCACTTGCTGTTCTTCTTTGCGGTCTTGCCGCCGCAATGTATCACCAAGCTGACAGGGAAAACAGAGTTTACGATTTGCTTTCTCCGACAAATCACATTATTCCCGGTATTGCAACAATAAGTGCTGCCGTATTTGATTCGACTGTGATCGCTGTGATAGCACTTGGTTTATCGGGACTGTTTGGATCCCCGATACTCGAAATAACAGCTTCTCTGTCGTATGTATTGGCGACAACGGCATTTTGTACCCTCGTCGGCACACTTACAAGAAAAGCTAAAAGAACCGGGCAGATCATCCCCTTTTTAATTATATTGGGGCTGGTGATCTCACCGATATTCTTTAACTTCGTTGCATTAAAGCCATTTCAAATATTTTTACCTACTTATTACTATCTGTATGCAGTACATCAGCCGATATATATACTGTATACACTCGTGTATTCCGCAATAACTGTCGGAATAAGCTTTTTGATCAATCTTATAACAGAAAAATAATGCATAATAAAAATCCACCGGCTAAGCCCGTGGTTTGCTCAGGCGTATAACGCCATATTACTGGCGGGGCTGAAAGCCCATCGAAGCATTTGACACTTGCAAACATGCTCTACCGCCACAGATGTGGCACTCAATAAGCCTTCCTCCGAGAGGAAGGTGTCACGGCAATGCCGTGACGGAAGGAGCCTGCGAAATGTTTAAACTTGTGCAAACTTGATTATCTCGCACTCTCCCTCAGTCTTTTGC
>JAFSAM010000062.1 GCA_017441005.1 Clostridia bacterium
AACCTCTCCACAAAAATTCAACCTTACCGCCGTAGTACTTGATCACACCCTGCTTACGGAGTTCTTCTCTGTATTCTGTCTCGAGAAGCTCCTCGGCGGGAACGGCACAAAGCATGATCGAGCCGGAAAGTCCCTCCAATGCTTCGGGATGTGTCAAAGCCGCGGCAATACCCAAAAGCGCCGAGCCCTGGCAATGGTGACCGCAAGAGTGAACAGCACCTGTCTCCTTGTCTGCAAATTCGTGCTCTGCACAAATAACCGAGTCAAGCTCGCCGAAAATGAGCACCTTAGGCCCCGGTCTGCCCGTATCTATTTCAGTGTAAAATCCGGTAATACCCTCTGCATAATGAAGGGTATAACCCAATTTTTCAAACTCTTCCGAAAGATATTTCGTGGTCTTGTATTCCTTGAAACCCGTTTCGGGGTTCGCATAAAGATACTTCTCTGTTTTCAAGATCAGTTCTTTGTAATTTTCCACGATATCGCTGTATTTTTCAAAAACCTGACTATACATTTTCGTTTTCCCCCAATAAGCTCATTATTATTTTCATTTTAGCACTATTTCCCTTTAGTGTCAACAAAATAAGTAATTATTTAATAAAATAAAGTGCCGCAAACAATAACGGCACTTTATTACGATCATACAATTAATTCAATTATTTTCTGTATCTTTTCCATGTCGACAAATCTGTCTTCACCGCAGAAGGTTGCTATACAATTCTGCTCGTCTACCTTATATACTTTAAGCTCGAGAGTATCTCCTCCCATATCGAAAACAGCCTTCAAAACAAGCTCTCCCTTTTCACCCTCGACGGTCTCCTTGCTTATAATGCTTGTGATGGTGTTAAGGAGGGTAGAAGCCTCTTCCTTTTCCTCAAGATCGGATGCTGTATAGGTTTTTGCTTTTTCTCCTGCTTCTACCGTGAACGATACTATGCCGTCGGCAAGAACGGGACAGACGAGCTTCGACTCAAAGTCGGCTTCCAAGGCTGTGAAAAGTTCTTCTCCGCCGCGCAACTCGTACAACAAAAGACTGCCGTCAACGTTTGCAAAATACTCTGTCTTTCCCTCTTCGTTTACGTATCTGCCGATATTGATCTTACAATTCTTCTTTGCCGTAACGTTTACACTGGTATCTGTGTTATCTTCACCGACCGCCACTTCATAATCAATAAACAAACACAGCGACTTTACCTCTCCGAGGCCGTACTTTTCGAGGGTCTCTTCGTCGGGCTTGAATGCAAGCACGTCACCGAGAGATATCGACGATACGGCACTCATAAATTCACCGGAAGCCTTTCCGTCCGCACCTCTCTTCACTCCGTTTTCATCGAAAACGAAGTAAGTGTAGGGATCTGAGTAAATAACGTCTGTTGAATCCTTGGTAATAATGTTGGACTTTCCTTCAACAACGTATTCGACCTTGGTTATGCTCTCTGCATCGGGGGCTGAAAATGAGTCCACCACAGCCATCTCAAGCACAGTATACACAAACGGCGATACCGGGTTGGTCCTCGTCATTAATATACAGTCCTGTGCACTGGATTTTATATAATAGCCCTCTGCCGCTTGGTTATAGTTACCCATGGTATAGACATATTCCGTACCGTCGGAAACGGTATACTTGATCGTAAAGTTGGGATCGTCCATACCGAAATCCGCCTCGTTTTCGAGCGTATTTGCAATCACTCTGTTGGCGACTATATTCGAAAGAGATGCTGCCATATCGTTAGCGTAGCTCTGCTCAAGCGGAAAATCGGGATCCTCAGCCCACTGCCATACGTCGCCGACTTTCTTTAACTTGACCGTTTCTTCGTCAAAAACGTACTCAATCGAGTTAACGGTAGCCGAGTCAAGCACCAAAACCTCGATCACTGTATTCACATCATTTTCGCCATCGTTTTCGGTAGAATCACCTTTGGTGCTTGATGTGTACACAAAGTATCCGGCAACAAGACCGCCTAAAACAAGCAAAAGAACTATGAGTTTGATCGCTTTTTTCATTACTTGCTCCTTCTTCTGAACCAGATACCCGCGCCGAGACCTACGAAGATTACGGGAATTATAACGGCAAATACTGCAAGAAGTATCTTGCTCTGTGCCTCGTTGATCTCAAGTGTACCGCTTGCCAGTTCTCTTGTGGGCACCGTGATCACGTCCTCGGCATCACAAAGCCAGCCGAAGGAATTAAGGAACAACGTTTCATAGTTTCCGTATACGTCATAATCGGACATAAGAACGATGGGAGTATTGATCCAGACTATACGTGTCTCTTTTGTATCATCAACAGTTTCGGTGATCGCTACCGCATAGTCAAACGGACCTGCAATATCGCTTTCTATCTTTTCGGCAGAATCACTTTCTTCCACTCTTGAAAACGCCTTATCGGTGGTATAAAGTAAGGGCGTTACCTCTACGCTTTCTCTGAGATCTTCGGAAGTATTGATTCCCTGGCAAAGTCCGAGAATCATTGTAAAACCGTTAAAGGGTGTAACTATCTCGTGTTCACCGTACTGTGCAAGCATCATTGCGGGGAAATCCTTAAGGTGATAGCTTGAATCCCCCTCATAAATAATACCATCCGTCGCGGAAACACCGTAATAATCAAGCACTTCTGAAAGATTCTTGTAGTTCTCGACGCTTGTATACTCGTAATAGGAATAGTACATCATTCTGCCGCCGTTTTTGAGGTAGCTCAGCAATATTTCCTTTTCCTGCTCCGAAATATCCGTCTCGGGAGCGCAGAGCAAAATGCAATCCGCATCCTCGGGAATCGCGCCCTCGGTCGCAAGATTGAAATTCTCATGAAGAACTATAGCCTGGCTTTCAAGATAACCCTTGTAGGTGTCGTCAAGGGGGAGCTCTCCGTGTCCGCCGATCGAATATACAACGGGACTGACCTCGGATAATACAAAGCTGATCGCCGAGGTAAGCTGATTTTCCAAATCAAAGCCCTGTGCAGGGGGCATTTGACCGTAGCTGTAGTAATAATTATAAATCGTATCAAACGGTATTCCGGGATAATACACGTCAAAATAGTCAAACGTCTTGGATCTGTCTCCGCATTCAACGATCACACTGCCTGTCGAAGCACCGTTTCTGCCCTCTTCCTTAAAGAAATTGGGGTTCTTCGCAGGGTCAACGTTTTTTACCGAAACTCGCATGCTGAGTCCGTCATACTTGCCGAGCATCGTAGTGTAGGAAGGATCTTCACTTCCCTCTTCGACGACGTAATAAATGGCAACGTCTTTTTCAAGACCGTCAATAAGCTTGATCGTTTTTTCGCTGATTGAATACATATCGGTAGAGCTTAAGTCAAGCTTTGTTTGTGTCGCGGGAAGCTTATTTATAAACACGTTGACAAAAATGACTATTGCCAAAACCACCAACGACATAAGAACGGCATAACCGCCGGTTTTCAAATATTTTGTGTTAAGTTTTTTCATATTCTTACCCTCCGATCAGCTCCAACGGCGCTTTTCAACTGCCTGTACCGAAAGGAATACAAACAGAAAGATGACCGAAAGGAAATATACTACCGACGTAAGATCAAATACGCCGTATCTGAATACCACCCATCTTGAGGAAACCGAAAGCCAACTTACGATCTTGGCGAATAAGCCCTCAAACAAGGCGGGGTTTTTCTTAAACAATACGGCAAGCACTACCTCGAACACCGCCATGACCGACAGCGACACGATATAGTTCTTTACCATCACCTGAACTATCAGTCCAAGTATCAGCACCAATGCAGTTATTGCAATGAAGGAAACCTTGGGTTCTGTGGGAAGGTTGCTTGCAATAGCATCGGAAAAATAGATGATCAGCATCACCAAAAAAGACAGGATGGCGGATACAATCTGATTTTCCGTAAGTGCTGACACAAACATACCGATTGCCAAAAGCGAAGCACCCAAAAGATATAAAGCCAAAAGTGCGCCGTAGGTCACGGGGGCATCAATAAATCCGAAGTGTGACAGAATATAAGGATAGATCGATATTACTGCCATTGGCACGGTAAACACCGTCAGCATTGCAAGATACTTTGCAATTACGATAGAAGAAACGGAAATGGGAAGCGAATACAAAAGCTGGTCGGTCTTCTTCTGTCTCTCCTCTGCTATTATCCTCATAGTGAGAAGGGGAGTCGCAAGAATGAGAACGAAGCCGAAAGTACCGAAGGTTTCCGTCAAGTCGGAATTCAAAGAATTCACCTGATTGACCGTAACGAATATTCCCATAAACAAAAGCAGGATGGAAATATACAGATATCCGAACACGTTACCGAAATATGACTTTAATTCTTTTTGATATACAGCCAACATTATTCCTCATCCCCCTTCTTTTCTTTTTTATCTTCTTCATCATCATTATCTTCTTCGTCGTTTCCGCCGTTTTCTTCAATATCTGACGTAAACATGGGCGTATACTCGCCGTCATCGTCATCATCTTCGTCTTCCTCGTCGGCATCGTCTTCGTCGTCCGAATCATCTTCCTCCAAAGAGTCTTTGTCGGTAAGCTTCAAGAAGATATCCTCAAGGCTGAAGCTGCTTGCAGTCATACCGAGGATGGACGCCTTGATCTCGGAGAGCGCAAAGAATATCTCTGAGCGGATATCGTTCTCTGCGTGGATCTTAAGCACTACCTGTCCGTTATCGGAAGAAATGACTTCAATAGCCTCTACACCCTTTATCTTGTTCAAAGCGGCTACTACCGCCTTTTCGTTGCCCTTGACGGTCAATTCGATCGAATTACCCTTCAATCGCCTACTGAGGTTTTCGGGAGTGTCACTTGCGACAAGTTTTCCGTCCGCAATGATCATTACATAGTCACAAATGGCATTGACCTCGCTCAAAATATGAGAGCTGAAAAACACCGTATGGTTTTCACCAAGGGATCTTATAAGCTCGCGAATCTCGATGATCTGCTTGGGGTCAAGACCGACCATCGGCTCGTCGAGAATGATGATCTCCGGATAGCCGACGATTGCCTGAGCAATACCCACTCTCTGTCTGTAACCCTTTGAAAGGTTACCGATCAAACGGTTTGCAACTCCCGTTATGCCGGTAAGCTCCATTATATCCTTTAATTGCTTGACAAGCTCCGATTTTTTTACGCCCCTTGCCTTGCCGACAAAACTCAAATACTCATAAGGAGTCATATCGGTGTAAACAGGCGGGATTTCAGGCAGATAGCCTATGCACTTCTTTGCTTTCTTAGGCTCCTCAAATATATCGTGTCCGTTAATAAGGACCTTTCCCTCCGTAGAAGAGAGACAACCGGTCATTATGTTCATAGTAGTCGATTTACCTGCACCGTTTGGGCCGAGAAATCCGTATATTTTCCCCGAGTCAACCTTAAAGCTGATACCCTTCACGGCAGTTTTCTGACCGTATTTTTTTACAAGGTTTTGTACTTCGATCAAAGTTTTTACCTCCGTTAATTTGATACTCTTTTTGCAATATATATATTTTACAAAATTTCCTGCACTTTTACAATGACTAAATGAAAATTTTTTCCTCTTTTTTGCTACTTTTTTTTAAGTTTTTCACTTATGTTTCGGCATTTCATCACATAATCATCACAATTGATGTTTACAATATGAAATGAAAAGTAAAAGAGGCAAAAAAAGTCCGATCAAAAAATGAACAGTATTTTTCATTATTTTATAAAAAAGGAGAATAAAACTATGTCAGACGAAATCAAAAACGGTTTTGAAGAAACCAATGATCCTAAAGGCTATGACGTTTCCTCTGTAAACGAGACAGCAAAAAACGAAAACGACTTTGAAATAGAGATCACTGCCGAAGAAGCGGCAGAAGCAAAGGCTCCCGAGACAAACATTCCTCCGGTGACCCATGCTCAGGCACCTCACGTTGCACAACGTCCGATCTACAATAATCCGCCTATGCAGGGTTATTATTACGCAGCTCCCCGTCAGCCTATGCAGCCGATGCAGCCTGTGCGTCCGATGCAGCCGATGCAGCCTATGTCGGCTCCTATGTACAATACAAGCTATTATTCATCCGTAAACCCCAACGGAATACCCGCCGGTGCTGTATATTCATATCCCGGTCAGGTACGCCCGAATGCAGAACAGCACAAAGCTTCTACACCCGCATCTCCCAAAAAAGAAGAAAAAAAGAAGGAGAAAAAGGGGCACGGTATTATGCTTGTCATTTGCTGTGCGGTACTCTCCCTCGTTTGCGGCTTCGTGGCGGCGTTCGGTGCTATGAAACTGTTTAAGTATACCGACCCCGTCACAGATGGTGCTACCAATCCCGGCGGTACGACCGTCATTTACGAAAGTGTACAAATTGACGTTCCCGAATCTTCCCTCAATGCGGGCGCTGTTGCAACAGTTGCAAACATAGCCCTTCCCTCTGTCGTAGAGATCAGAACAGAGGCTGTAGTAAACAACAGCTTTTACGGTCAGTACGTAACAGAAGGCGCAGGAAGCGGAGTTATCATTTCCACCGACGGCTACATTGTAACAAACAACCACGTTATAAGCGGAGCATCAAACATCACAGTGCGTCTTTACAACGGCGATGAATTCAAAGCAGAGCTTATAGGCAAAGATGCACAGACCGACATTGCAGTCATCAAAATCAACGCCGAAAGCCTTACCCCCGTAATTATGGGTGAGTCGACAAACCTCGTTATCGGAGAACTTACCGTTGCGATCGGTAATCCCCTCGGCGAGCTTGGCGGAACCGTTACAGACGGCATCATCAGTGCACTCGACAGAGAGATCACCGTCGAGGGCGAAAATATGATACTCCTCCAGACTAATGCCGCAGTAAGCCCCGGCAACTCCGGCGGCGGCCTGTTCAACGCAAAGGGCGAGCTCATCGGTATCGTCAACGCAAAATCATCCGGTTCCAGTGTCGAAGGCCTCGGCTTTGCTATTCCGATCACAACGGCAAAGCCTGTCATCAAGGACCTGATCGAAAAGGGTCACGTTACGGGCAGACCCTCGATCGGAATCACGATCATCGAGATCACCTCTGACTACCAGAAATATATGTACGGAGTAAGCGATTACGGTGTGTATATTCAGCAGGCTCTCAATGAAGAATTCCAGGCGGGCGACAGAATTATCGCTATCGACGGTAACTCCATAAGCACAAGCTCCGATATCAAAGCTATTCTTCACGAGCACACGGTAGGCGACAAGATCACAGTCACCGTTTCCCGCAAAAACAAGATCGTAGACGTCGAGGTCACACTTATCGACTCGGCAGACAACACCCTTTCAACACAGTAACCTTTATTCACTATCAGTCTTGAAAAACTGAAAAAAATATTATATAATAATGCTGTGCCGAGCATAATGCTCCGCACAGCATTATTGATAAACACCCCATTTTTTCGGAGGATACTTTTGTGTATAAGATTCTTGTAGTCGATGACGAAGCTCATATTCGCTTGCTTATAAAAAAATATGCGTCCTACGAGGGACATACGGTATATGAAGCGGAAAACGGCCTTGTGGCAATCGATATGTGCCGAAACAATTTGTTCGATATAATCATTATGGACATTATGATGCCCGAGCTTGACGGATTCACCGCCTGCCGCGAGATACGCAAATTCTCAAATACGCCCATTATTATTCTTTCGGCAAGGGGCGAGGAATACGACAAGATCAACGGCTTCGAGGTGGGGGTCGACGATTTCGTAGTTAAGCCCTTTTCTCCGAAGGAGCTTATGCTCCGTATTCAGGCAATCATGAAGAGAACGTCCGCATCTATTGCACAGCAGCCTAATGAAACAGTCACGATCGGCGGCTTTACAGCCGACCTTACGGCAAGGATCATCTACGTCGACGGTCAAAGGGTCAATCTTTCTCCAAAAGAATACGACCTGCTGTTTTATCTGATCCGCAACAAGAACATTGCCCTCTCTCGCGAAAAGCTCATTTGCGACGTTTGGGGCTACGATTTCTACGGAGACGACAGAACACTCGACACACATATAAAAATGCTCCGAAAACAGCTTGGAAATTATGCAGAACTCATAGTCACAGTGAGGGGAGTTGGATATCGCTTTGAAGTCCGCTAAAGCAAAAAAGCCTTTAAGCATAAAGTGGAAGATTTTTTTCTTCCTTGCGCTTTTCTCCGGTATAATCCTGCTTATACTATGGACCGTGCAATCGGTCTTTCTCGGTGACATCTACAGATCAATAAAAATGAGCGATCTCAATGAGTGTGCTGAAGTTATCACAGACAGTCTCGGCACGAATAAGCTTGAACAAAGGGCTGACAGCCTTGCCCGAGAATACGAGCTTTGTATAATCGTGCAGACCGAAAACGGCGCTGTTCTTGCCTCCACCGAATCTATGCACAACTGTGTCATACACAACATCTCGTACAGAGACCGTGCAAGACTGTATCTCGATGCAAAATCGAACGGCGGCTCCCTTCTCGAACGCTTTACCTTCGATCCGCAGGACGGCTCGTTCCACTCGGTAAAGGACAAAGAAACAACGTCGGAAGAAAATATCATTCTCACAAAATGCGTTCCCGGCAAAAACAATACCGATATCGTTATTTTTATCAATTCGGTTTTGACTCCCGTCAATGCAACGGTAAAAACGCTTAACAGAATGCTTATTTTCATCAGCATCGCTCTGCTTATTATCGCACTCATAATCTCGTTTATCATATCAAGCCGACTTACAAAGCCGCTTAAAAAGCTGACAAATTCAGCAAAGGAGCTGGCTGTCGGTAACTATGACGCCGACTTCAGCGAAAGATCTTCGAAGGAGGTTTCCATTCTTGCGGATTCACTCGCATTCGCTTCAAATGAGCTCAAGAAAAACGAAACTCTCCGCCGCGAGCTGATCGCAAACATCTCACACGACCTCCGCACACCGCTCACCCTTATTACCGGCTATGCCGAGGTCATGAAGGATATTCCGAACGAGATGACGGCAGACAATCTGCAGATCATCATCGATGAGTCTAAACGCCTTTCCTCTCTTGTAAACGACGTTCTTGATGTATCAAAGCTTCAGGCTAACACGATCGAGCTTAAGAAAGAAAGGTTCGACATTACCGAGGTAATAAAGGAAACCGCCGTCAGGTATCAAAAGCTCGTCGACCAGGACGGATATAACATCTGTTTTATGCCGACAGCCCCTTGCACGGTCTTTGCCGACAGACAAAAGATCTTGCAGGTGCTCTACAACCTTGTAAACAATGCCGTTACCCATACGGGAAACGACAAGACCGTAGTGATCAGACAAGGCTTTGCCGAGCATAACGGCAGAAATTATGTCAGGATCGAGGTAACAGATACCGGCGACGGAATTGCTCCCGACAAGCTGCCGTTGGTTTGGGACAGATACTATAAGATAGACAAATTCCACAGAAGAGCGCAAATGGGCTCGGGACTCGGTCTTTCCATCGTCAAGTCGCTTATCGAGCTTCACGAGGGCTATTACGGTGTCTACAGCACCGTAGGTCACGGCTCGACCTTCTGGTTTGAATTACCTATAGCCGAATAAAATTTTAAGAGGATACACTTTTTTGTGTACCCTCTTTTGTTTATTTGCTTATTATGGAAACAGTAAAAGACTTACTCTTTCCCCTCTTCAGACCCGGTAGGATTGTCCTTTTTTGGGGAAATGGTTTCCGACTTTGCAAGTGCTTTTTTGTGTATAAATTTTATAACCAAAATAATCGGAATATGAAGCAACGCCATTACAAAAGAATAACCTACCAACTCCAAATAAAACATTATATCTTTTGGAAACCGAATAGCACAAGGGGAAATCCTCAATACGAATATCATAATACCTACAATCGCCACTGTGGACATTATGTTTTTCTTGATGATTGAAAATTTTATCACAAAATACACATGAATAACAAAATAAAACAACAATGCCCATAAAAACATGTAAGCCATACCTATACTGTTTACACAATATGACGTTATTGCGAAAATATAAAACAACAAAAGCATTATCAGAGGTATACTGAACTCTATAGCATATTTTTTCCCTAACACTATGCCTATCAATAAAACACCTATAATTGCAATTAAAATACAAATCACTATTTGAAGCATATTGCACTCTATCCCCCATCAACTTTTATCCCTAAATTAATGTTTGCCTACTCTTTAACATTCTTTCTCTTGATGTTTCTTTCTAAAAAAAATTATTATTCTCCGCAGGCTCGGTAGGGTTGTCAGTTTTTTCGGAAAGTTTTTCCGACTTTGCAAGTGCTTTTTTTAGTACGAACTTTGTAACGAAAGCGGATATAATAGCAGTTATCGCGGCTATCGGAATCGAAAAAACAATTGTCAGAATAAATGAACCGTACATAGTAGTGTAGATTTTATCGAGAAGCTGTTCTCCGCCAAATTCTAACCCAAACAAATTAATAAAAAGCGACAACACCACTAATGCTATTCCAAGAACAAAAAACAATATTATTCCCGCAAAAAAAGTCATTTTTGTTTCTTTATATGACTTTATGCCGTAAAAGATCGATATGATCGGAAAATACAAATATACAACACAGAAAATCAAAATATTTACGATTTCCGTAAAAACTCCGTTTTCTGTACCGCTACACATAATTTGTAGTGACTTTGTTAAAGCCAAAAGCCATAAATATCCGACCAACCACATCAGATTCGATTTTATTAATTTCATTTTTTCGCCTCCGTTAAATCTTGACTACTCTCTTAAATAATTCTCTATCTGTTGAATTACACATTCTCTATGCTGTATTTTAGTGTGTAATTGCTCTCCGTCTTATGCTTTTCACCATAATTTTGCCAATTTTCGGTTTCATTCTGTTTTATGATAATGCTGTCTTAAACAGAAGCAACTGTTGTGCTGTCAAGCCGTTTTTTTACGCTTTTTTTCCATCGCCAATATAATAAAGATCTGATATAAAAGTTCCACTATAATCAACCCTAAAGTGCAACTGTAAACCAACAACAAATCCTTAAAAAGCCGGCCTAAAAGTAAAAAGCTTAAATTTGAATATGAAAGCAGTAAATCAATCACAACAATGTAGAGAATTGATTTTTTTCGATTTTCAAAGTGTTTTCCGCATTCTGCGGCAAGAAAAACCGTAACCGCAATATAAACACACGCCAAAAAAACTATAAGCAAGTAATATCTCAAGGTAAATTTGTTCGAAAAATTCAAAATCGTCACTATTTCGATTGAAAAATAGAACACCAAAACCACCATTGTTTTGTATATAAGAGAGTAATATTTTTCCGATTTATTTTTATAAACCTTCAGTAAAATAAATCCTGCTATCAACATTAAATTTAGTATTATAATGCTCATATATCGCTCCTTTCCGCATTTTCAACAGCATCTGTTGCGGATACGTCGCCGGTGGGAGAATATGGTATCGAATCATCGATTTTTTGAGAAGTTTTTTGCACCCTCAGAACAAGCTTTGTTCCCATAATTGTAATTACAGGTAACAAAAAAGATAGCAAGTAATATAATCCAACCTCCTTGAATGTGTTGACAGGAGCCATACTTACTGCCATAAGCGCAACAAAACTATGTAAAAGCACTATAAGCAAAAATGCTTTGCGTGCACTTCGATAGAATAATACACTCTTTATTGACAAATAAATCGAATATATGATCGGCATTATAATTAAAACCACACCATAAACGCCCATCGACAACACTCCGGCATCCAAAGAAGCAGAAGGAGATATTATGACACTCAAATTCTTAAAAGTCGATACAAACAAAAACCAAAAAACAAGAAAACAGCCTATACTATACAACAATTTGTAATGCTTTTTTTACCTGTTTTCCAACCGCAACATTACTATTAATCCGATTATCATTAGAAAGATAAAAATTATCGTTCTCATTGCTTTGCTCCTTTTTATTCTCCCAAATATGCTGAAACTTTTTCTAATACAACATTTTTATGTTGTATCTTAGTATGCAATATCGAAAAATCAATTGCTTGTCTAATGCTTCGATAGGGCATCTGTTTATCCATATAATGTTATATGCCTAAATTAATGTTTGCCTCATCTTTATCATTCTTCATCGCGGTGTTTCTTTTTAAAAATATCAATTATTCATCGTCAATGCAGGTTAAAACGTTTTTGATTCATCATCCAATGATTTTTTGGATATTACGAGTTTGACTATTCCTCCTGAAGCCAAAGATAATCCAACAATGCTCAGAATGTTAATCGCAAAGTAACGATCAACAATAACCAAAATCCAAATACCCAATCCCGAAGCCGCGCTTGGATCATCGCTGAGAACATCTTTTGCAAAAATTGCGCCTATAACCGTAACTATTATAGCAACAAGTATATATCCGACACCTAACCAAATCGCCGGCAAGATAAGCCTTTTGTTCTTTACGTAACTATAAATGCCATAAAAAATTGATGCAATCGGCAAATAACAATACATACATACAACAATTTTTTCTGCAAAATCTGTTTTAATAGAAAACTTCCCTAATATCAGCACTACCGCATATGCCATAACCACCAGAGCTATGTACAGTGCATAGAAACAACTGACTCTTTTTAGATTAATGTATTTTCTTTCAATTTTTTCGCTCATTGTATTACCTCATTCCTGTAAATATTTACAAACTTTTTCCATCACAATAGTTCTATGTTGATTTTTCCGTGAAAGTGAATAATTGCTTCCAGACCAGGGATGTCCCCCAAGACATTGCCGCCATTAGTATCAAAATTTACGTAAATCTCTTCCATTTCGATCCTTTTGAGAGGAGCTCCCGCGCTTTGATACGTCTTCCGAAACAATGATAGGTTCAAGCAGCTCGGCATCATCCGTTACCACTTCTTCAACCTCGGCTGCATCTGTGTCTGTTTCCGCCGTTTTCTCCGCCCCGTCTGTCAAAGCATAAACGTTTGCGGAAAATGTTGAAAACATCATACACAATAAAAGTACAAATGCTATAAGCTTGATAATTCTTTTGTTTTTCATTTTCTTGTCTCCTTTGATTATAATTTCTAAATATTACCGTGATATTAACAAAACCAAAGCATTTGTTGATATTACACATATTTCAGTCCGGTTTACAAAATAAATATGTGTATTTCCGAAACTCTCATAGGCACAGTCCCCCTTTATTAAAAAAACGCATAGTTATCCTAAAATTTAATTTTTCATCAACAGCAATCAATCAAATATACAAGTATTAATACTTTTGAAAATAATCCAACAGGTCTGATCGGTAAAAAATTTATCAAAAAAAACATCAAATTTTTTGTCCGTTATTTGTCCGTATTTTTCTAATTTTTTTCTTTTTCTGTTTTATCCCCTCATATATAAAGAGCGATTCAAAAAAACTTTTATCACACTTTTTTTAAAAATATTTTTATCTTTGTATACTTGCACAAAAAACGGTATAAAACCTTATGAACAAAACGAACATTTTTGTGCGTTTTGACGTACACGTTTTAGGGGATATAAAAAAGCAGACACAGCCTTTTTTGCCATGTCTGCACAAAAAAATACAGCCTGCATCCATAAGAATGCAGGCTTATATTTTTATCTGATCTCGACAGTAACCTTTTTACCGTCTGCGTTTGCCGCCGCCTTCATAACGGTACGGATAGCCTTTGCTATTCTGCCGTTACGTCCGATTACCTTACCCATATCGGGAGCTGCAACGCTGAGCGTCAATACAACGCTGTTTCCGTTGTCTTCCTCGATTACGGTAACCGCATCGGGCTCGTCGACTATTGCTTTCGCAATATCCGTAAGAATCTGTTTTAAATCCAACATACGTTCTTACCAGAGATCAATTATTCGGTAATGCCGGCTTTTTTGAGAAGTGCCTTTACAGTCTCTGTGGGCTGTGCACCGTTAGCGATCCACTTTGTAGCCTTTTCTGCATCGATCTTGATGTCAGCAGGATTTGTCAAAGGATTGTAGTAACCGATTTCTTCGATGTTTCTGCCGTTACGGGGAGATCTGGAATCTGCAACTACTACTCTGTAGAAGGGCTGCTTCTTTGCGCCAACTCTCTTAAGTCTGATTTTTACCATTTTTTTGTCCTCCAAAAATTATATATTATTTTTTTATTTTATTTCTTTTTCTTGTTCTTTTTGAGCTTCTTCTTGGTGAATCTGCTTCCGAAGCCGCCAAATCCGCCGAGTCCGGGGATTCCCTTGCCCTGTGCAAGCTGCTTCATAAGTTTGTTTGTCTGCTCGAACTGCTTGAGAAGCTTGTTTACGTCCTCTACCGAAGTACCGCTTCCGTTTGCAATTCTCTTCTTGCGAGAGGGGGTGATTATATCGGGATCCTCTCTCTCCTTTTCCGTCATGGATTTGATGATCGCTTCCATACGGTCGATCTGTTTTTCGTCAACCTTTGCATCCTTAAGGTCAAGTCCCTTCATTCCGGGCATCATACCGAGGAGCGACTCCATAGAGCCCATCTTACGTATCTGCTGGAACTGCTCCAAATAATCGGAAAGGGTAAATCTTGACTCGCGGAGCTTTTGCTCAAGCTCTGCCGCCTTCTTCTCGTCATAAGCCTGCTCCGCCTTTTCGATAAGCGAGAGCACGTCGCCCATTCCGAGGATCCTCGACGCCATTCTGTCGGGATAGAAGGGCTCGATCGCGTCGAGTTTTTCGCCCGTACCGACGTATTTGATGGGCTTGCCCGTTACGTATCTGACCGAAAGGACAGCACCGCCTCGGGTATCGCCGTCCATTTTGGTTACGATTACACCTGTTATATCAAGAAGATCGTTGAACGACTGGGCAACGTTGACCGCATCCTGACCCGTCATAGCATCGACTACGAGCAATATCTCGGTAGGCTCGACCTTTGCCTTTATGTTCTTCAATTCTTCCATCATGTCTTCGTCAATATGCAGTCTGCCTGCCGTATCGACGAATACCATATCGTATCCGTTCTTCTTTGCGTGCTCAACGCCCGCCTTTGCGATCTCGACGGGGCTGATCTTGTCGCCCATAGTGAATACGGGAACGTCGATCTGTGAGCCTACGACCTCGAGCTGTTTGATAGCCGCGGGTCTGTAAACGTCGCAGGCTACAAGCAGCGGTCTCTTGCCCTGCTTTTTGAAATGCAATGCAAGCTTTGCCGCGTGAGTGGTCTTACCTGCACCCTGAAGACCGGTCATCATAATTACCGTGGGGGGCTTTGGCGAAATATTGACCTTCGACTGTGTGCCGCCCATCAGCTCTATGAGCTCTTCGTTTACGATCTTGACGATCTGCTGTGCCGGCATAAGGCTTTCAAGCACCTTTGCGCCGACTGCACGCTCGGTTACTTTATTTATAAAATCCTTGACGACCTTAAAGTTTACGTCTGCCTCAAGCAATGCAAGCTTGATCTCACGCATTCCTGCCTTTACGTCGCTTTCGGTAAGCTTTCCCTTGCTCCTGAAGCTTTTGAATGCAGAGGATAATTTGTCAGCAAGTCCGGAAAAAGTCATTTATTCGCCTCCTTAATCAAGCATTTTCTCGGCAATATCTATTATGCCGTCTATATCTTCGGTAATACCGGGATTATTTTCTTTGAGTAAAGTCAGCTTCTCGATCAAAAGATCCGTATTTCTTTTGTTTTCGGTAAATTTCGAAAGAAGCCCGAGTTTCTTTTCCATATCGGAAAGAATAGCCTTACATTTATTGAGCGAATCGCGCACTCCCTGTGGCGTAATACCCGTGATCTCAGATATCTCGCGAAGCGACAGATCCTCGTCGAACGAAAGTGATGCGATCTCCTTCTGACGGTCTGTCAGTATGTCTCCGTAAAAGTCATATAACAATGACATATTGATTTTTTCGTCGTAGTTCATTCACACACACCTGTAAAGCAAAACACTTTACACATTATAACAATAAAATCCCCTTTTGTCAAGGGGATTTTATCCGTTCATAAATTAATTACAATTGCACAAAAATTAAGTCTTGGTTATAGTCAAAAAGTCGAATATAATTCACTTGTTTTTTGCCGCCAATATGCAGTAGATCTTGTCTGCACCGTGCCTATGCAAGAGCGATGCACAAGCACCTGTCATTGCTCCCGTTGTACCGATATCGTCGACAAGCAATACGGTCTTACCCTTTATCTTCGGTGCATACTTTTGTCTTGCGTAGCAGTTTGCCTTGGCATTCAAGTCCCTCTGCTCCTTGTTCAGCATCTTCTGCTCGGTCTTACTGCGCGAATGCCGCAGAAAATCCACGTATTCAAGCTCCAATCTGTCTGCAAGTCTTACAGCAAGCTTTCTTGCGTGATCATATCCGTATTTTTTGATGCTTTTGGGATTACGCGGCACGTTTACAACGACTGCATTTTGAAGCATTCTCTTCTCGACAAGTTCGTTTGCCATCTCCTCGGAAACAAAATCAAATATCTCGACAAAGCCGCCCTTTTTGAGCGCATACACTATGCGGTTGGTTATATAATCGTGCTCATCGTGATCGTAGATCGCAAGATGCCTCACTCCGTCAACGTATTGCCGCCCGAAGCCGCATCTGCAATTCTTCTGCATTTCCATACAATGCTCGCACAGCAATTCCTTTGCCTCTGTCCATTCATCCTCACATTTCGGACAAAGGTGTCCTTCATGATCGTAGGTAAGCAATTCGCCGCAGGCAACGCATTTCTTTACGTAGAAAATGTCTAATACTCTATTAAACCACTTTGTGATCTTATTCATATTCACTCAACATAAATTCAAGTCCCGTATATCTCTTTGTGGGTCTGTTTGTATCTACCATTTTTTGAACAACTGCCGCCTTGCCTACCATGATAACCATCTTCTGAGCTCTTGTTACCGCAGTATAAAGCAAATTTCTGGTCATAAGCCGTGGAGTAAAGCTATACATCGGAATGATCACAACGGGATATTCACTTCCCTGACTCTTGTGTACTGTGATTGCATAAGCGTGCTCAAGCTCGTCAAGAAGCGAAAAATCATACTCGACAAATCTGTTATCGTCAAAAACGATCTTCATCTTTTCCTGACTGTGGTCGATCTCCTTTATCGTGCCAATATCTCCGTTAAAAATGCCGCTTCCGTCCTTCTTCTCGTTCTCCCACTCGATATCGTAGTTGTTTTTTATCTGCATAACCTTGTCGCCCTCGCGGAAAACAACGCTTCTTACCTTTTTTTCTTTCTTTGTTTCCTTGGGCGGGTTAAGCACTCGCTGTAGCAATGCGTTCAAATATTCGGTCCCTGCACCGCCCTTGCGCGATGGCGATACCACCTGTATTCCTTCAATTATCTCTTTTCCGTAGGTCTTGGGAAGTCTGACCGCACAAAGTTCGGCAATCGTCCTCGCGATCGCCTCGTCATCATCGCGCGCAAGAAAGAAAAAGTCGCTGTTTTTGGACGTTAGCTGCGGATATTCTCCCTGATTTATCGCGTGTGCGTTGGTAATGATCAAGCTCTCCTCATCCTGACGGAATATTTCTTTTAATTCGACCGTATTAAAACGATCGCTTCTTATTATGTCGTTCAAAACGTTACCCGCCCCGACCGACGGTAGCTGATCCGAGTCACCTATCAGTATCAGTCTCGCCCCCGGCTTTATTGCGTGCAAAAGTGCCGAAAACAGAAGCGTATCGACCATCGATGCCTCGTCGATGATAATGACGTTTTCCTCCAGCTTCATTTCCTCGTTTCGGCAGAAAACGGGCTCTCTGTCTCCCGAAAACTCCATTTCCAAAAGCCTGTGTACCGTCTTTGCCTCTCTGAAGGTAGATTCGCTCATCCTCTTTGCTGCTCTGCCCGTAGGTGCGGCAAGTGCGATCTTAAAGCCAAGCTCCTCGAATACGCGAATTACACCCCTGATTACGGTAGTTTTACCCGTACCGGGTCCACCCGTCAGAACCATAACGCCGCTGTTTACCGCGTTAATTATCGCCTTTTTCTGCATTGCGGCATATTCGACACCGAACTCGCCCTCGATACGCATGATCATTCTGCCTATGTCGGATACGTCGATCCTTGGGCAAAAATTGTCGAGCATCTGCAGCTTGTCCGCCGAATATTTTTCCGCCGCATAATAGCTTGCAAGATACACACACTTTCTTCCGCCAAAGCTTTTCTGTACCAGCTCCTTGTCCCGGATCAGCTCATCAACTGCACTCTCTGCGCTATCTTCATCAACGTTAAGCATATCGCAGGATGCGGGAATGAGCTTGTCGCGCGGAATAAAAACGTGACCGTTTTGCACACCGTTGTATGACAGCACATATTTAACACCCGCACGTACTCTTTCTTCCTTGTAGTTGTCGATTCCGAGACTCTTTGCGATCTGGTCAGCCTTTTCAAAGCCGATTCCGTGGATATCGTCGCAAAGTATATAGGGGTTTCTCTTGATCACATCGATCGCTCCGCTTCCCCACTTTTTATATATCTTGACAACTGTCGCAGGACCGAAGAAATCGCGGCAAAACATCATTACCGCACGCATTCCGAATTGCGATTTAAAATCCTCCGACATGATCTTTGCCTTTTTCATTGAGATGCCGGGGATTTCTGCAAGCCACTCGGGGTGGTTTTCGATCACATCAAAAGAGTCCACCCCGTATTGACCTACTATTTTCAATGCAATTGCGGGGCCGATACCCTTTACAGTTCCCGCGGAAAGATATTTAAGAATGGCGTTTTCTGTGGCGGGCAGTTCTTTTTCGTAGTATTCTACCCGAAACTGTCTGCCGAACGTCTGGTGAAACGTCCACTGTCCGACCGCCTTGATCATCTCGCCTGCGCCCAAAAAAGGCATCTCGCCGACAACTGTCACAAGCTCATCGTCAAACGTGGCGATCTCGCATACGGTATAGCCGTTTTCTTCGTTCTGATATATTACGTGCTCAACAGTTCCGCCTATCTCCGCCTTCTGTTCGCCGTTCTGTTCTGCGATATAGTTTTCCGCCATCTTCGTCCATCCTTTCCGCGCGGTAGATACTATTCTCCGACACTTCTTTTGGAATATGAGTTAGGGTATCTTCTTCCCCCTCACAGTCTACAAGTATTATAACACGAGTTCTCCCCAAAAAGGCCTTTTTTGCCAAAAAAATTTCAGAAAAATTGTTTTTTTCTTTTTTTGCTATGTATGCTAAGCATATTCTTGACTTATCTCTGCAAAAAATGCTGTAAAACAGACTTAAAGTCAGGCAATATCCGCCGTAAACGCCCAAACAGGCAAGTATGATTTCAAATAATGTTTCTAACATAAACATCCTCCTTAATCACATTCTATGAATCAAGGAGGATGTACGTTCTAAATATTAAACTGATTTTTTAATGCTCTGCGCAATGTCGAGCTTTTCCCAAGGAGCGTCTATATCTTCTCTGCCCATGTGACCGTATGCAGCAACGGGGCTGTAGATCGGACGGCGAAGGTCGAATCTTTCTATAATAGCCGAGGGTCTTAAGTCAACAAGCTCACATACGATCTCGGATATTCTTTCGTCACTTACCTTGCCCGTGCCAAATGTATCGACCATTACCGAAAGAGGCTTTGCAACTCCGATCGCATAAGCGATCTCCACCTCGCACTTGTCTGCAATGCCGGATGCAACAACGTTCTTTGCTATGTAACGAGCCGCATAAGCAGCGGAACGGTCTACTTTTGTCGGGTCCTTACCCGAGAATGCACCGCCGCCGTGTCTTGCATATCCGCCGTAAGTGTCAACGATGATCTTTCTTCCCGTAAGACCCGAGTCGCCCGCAGGTCCGCCTATAACGAATCTGCCCGTGGGATTTACAAAATATTTTGTGTTTTCATCAAGAAGCTCAAAAGGAATAATGGGTCTGATGACCTTGTCAATGAGATCTGCCTTGATCTGCTCCTGTGTAACGTCGGGATCGTGCTGGGTAGATATAAGAACAGTATCCACTCTGACGGGCTTGTCATCGACGTATTCTACGGTAACCTGCGTCTTGCCATCGGGACGGAGATATGTCAATTCGCCATCCTTTCTTACCTTTGTAAGCTGCTTTGCGAGCTTATGCGAAAGGGAGATAGGCATAGGCATCAGTTCCTCTGTCTCGTTGCAAGCATAACCGAACATCATGCCCTGGTCGCCTGCCCCCTCGTTGAGATCGTCCTCAAATTCGCCGCGCTTTGCCTCCTCAGACTTGTTTACACCCATGGCAATATCGGGTGACTGCTCATGAATGGAGTTAATAACCGCGCAGGAATCGTAGCTGAAGCCGTAGTCCGACTTTGTATAACCGATCTCCTTGATTGTATTTCTTACTATCGACTGGATGTCAATATGCGCCTTTGTGGTGATCTCGCCCATAACCATTACAAGACCTGTAGTTACCACAGTTTCGCAGGCAACTCTCGACATTTTATCCTCTTTGAGCATCGCGTCAAGCACAGCATCGCTTATTTTATCACACACCTTGTCGGGATGTCCCTCGGTAACAGACTCCGACGTAAACAAAAACTTCTTCATTTTTTTACCTCTCTATTTCATCTAAATTTTTAACAAAACAAAACCGCTCCCCGAAAGAAGCGGCAAAAAATAACCTCATCTTTCGGAAAAGATCCGCAGGATTTGGCACCTTGACTGAATTACAGGTTGCCGCGACATCAATGGGCCTGTCCCTCCGTCGCTCTTGATAAGGGAGTATTCAATTAATTAGCGAAGTATATTATATACGATGCGTCGTATTTTGTCAACCTTTTGCACTAAAAAGGTCGAAATTTCCTTCAAGACCGTATATTATAATAATTGCACCTATCACAAATGCGATCAATGCACCGATACCGAGAAAAATGCTGTTCGATACCTTTCCCTCGTGCTTTGCCATCGGAATAAGCTTTGTCTTACGCAAAACCTGGGTGATGGGCTTATAGATCAAAAGAACAACGCCCGCATTCATCAATGCCTTGCTCAAATTAAACGGGAATAAAAGCGTCGGAATCATACCGACAACATCACTTCTCGATGCACCGGTATACAGAGGGGTGATTACAATATTCGCAAGTGTCATTACTATGACAACAGAGATAACCGAGCTTACTGCCGCCATTATCGCACCTGAAAAAGACCTCTTGTACTTATATACAAGTCCGCACGGAACGAGAAATGACACGCTCGACAGTATGTCCATAATAAGCCCGTAGGGACCTGTGTCGCCAACGGTAACCGACTCGAGCACAGGCACAAGAACACCGCATATCAAACCGGCAATAGGTCCGTAAATCAATGAGCCGATCGCCAGAATCGCATCCTTAAAATCGAACGTCAAAAATCCGACATTGAACCTGAAGAAAAAGATCGCAATAAAACCGAAAGCGCAAATCATCGACAGTACGGTCAATCTTCTGATTTCTTTTGTTTTCATAATTTACCTCACATATAACAAAAAGCCCTCCTGCTTTAGGAGGGCATAATAATAACATAGTTATATTATAACCATTCTTCTCTCATCCGGACTATACCGTCGGCTTTGGAATTTCACCAAATCAACCGTTTTTATTTCAAAAAAACGGCTCGCGGGCTATACCGCCGGTGGGGACTTTCACCCCGCCCCGAAGCTATCATTTATCATTATATGACTGTATAATCTATTTGTCAAGTATTTACCGAAAGTCCGAAAAAAATATCAAGCAAAAAGTTATCTCGTAAAAGTTTTGTCTCGCACTATCATACTGCTTCCGTTTGAAAAGAACGCTTTTGCAACCACTCTGTAATTTCCTTTTTCGAACGAATAAGTATCAATCTTTCCGCTATATACGTCCTCTTGAAACTCTGCATCGTCGGTTGAAAATTTCGAAAAACCAAACCTCAGCGGGTTATTTTCTACTGTATGCCTTACACCTTCATAAACAACATTGCCTGCCGAATCAGTAACGGTCAACTCAACCTTTGAAATCGCATAATTTGAATCAAAGTAGCCCCTTGTCACGTCGATGTATCCAAAGTTGTCATTTTGATTGGAATCTTTGAAAACAACCTCAGCGAGCGGTACATTATCGTCTAACAATTCAATGCATGTTACAGGTAAATACCCTTCGTTAAACAATGATTCAAACGAGATTATCGAGTTAACGGAACAGCTTGAACAGTATTTGACACCGTCTGCGCCATCCTTGTAAGAAAATCCTCCGTTTTGATCCATACACGTTACGTAGCTTTTATTCCCTAATATTCGACCGGATAAACTTCTCTCGATATTTACTTCGCGCACCAACATAACGTGATTGCCCTTTGGCGATATATAAGTCAAAGCATCGCCTTCAGCCATCAAGGCATAAGATTCAAATAAAACGTCGCTTCCGTTTTGTTTGCAAGTTTTTTGGGTATCGCTCCATATTCCATTACTTATATCATCAGTTGTATAAGTCCAGGTTCCGACAGGTATAGCACCGTTTTCCTCGATCATATTTGCAGAATATGAAAACTTAATTGACGACGAGACAGATGCCCACGACCAAAAAACGGCGTTTCCGCAGCTTCCGCCCCAATAAAACGGTTCATCTCCGTAAGGAAAAGACAACAAATAAGTACCGTCTTCATCCCTGGATACCGCAAAATCCAAAAAAGCATCCGGAGATATTGCAGAATAAGCGGTATAAGGGAGTCCGCCGTAAAGAACATCCCGGCTTAACGTTATCTCCTTATCGTTTAATATATACTTATAATCCTTGTCGTACCTGAATCGAGTCGTTGTATATGAAAACATTTTATCGACTACGGTACTCCGTCTTTTTTCAAGCTCGTCACTTTTTTTTCGTGAAGATTCTACCTCGACAGATGCATCACCGTTCAAAATGACCCGAATCTTATTATCGGATATTTCTTTTTCTTCCCCGTTCAGCGAAACCGCATCTACTGTGTAACCAACCTTCGGTATAACCTCAAGCTCGTATTCAATACCTTTATCGGTAATATTTAATAAAGTACTCTTTAACTCCGCCAACTTGCTTTCTTCTGACAGCGAAATAACGTAAGGACTTTCTATCGGAGTTGCTTCATGACTTTCTGTCTGAAGAGCTGTTTCAAGCACCGTTTCAACTTTTTGGCAGGAAAGCAAAAAGCACGAAAAAATTGAAAAAAACAACAAATAAAAATAATATTTTTTCATAAGCCCCCCTTAGTCCCTATATTATATGCTTATTGTCATTTAATGTCAAGAGGTTGTATAAATCAAGTCGAAGCACAAAAAAACAGACAGAGCAATAATACTCTGCCTGCATTCTTTGAAAAGTAGTATTAAATAATTATTATAAATTATTCAATGATTTCGGAAACAACGCCGGAACCAACTGTTCTACCACCCTCACGGATAGCGAAACGGAGACCCTTTTCGATAGCAACGGGAGTGATGAGTTCAACAGTCATATCAACGTTATCGCCGGGTTTGCACATTTCAACACCTTCGGGAAGGTTGATTACGCCGGTAACGTCAGTTGTTCTGAGATAGAACTGAGGTCTGTAACCGGAGAAGAAGGGCTTCTGACGTCCGCCTTCTTTTTCTGTAAGAATATAAACCTGACCAACAAACTTGGTGTGAGGATGGATAGAACCAGGCTTACAGAGAACCTGTCCTCTTTCGATCTCGTTCTTTGCGATACCACGGAGAAGGAGACCTATGTTGTCGCCTGCTTCAGCCTGATCGAGGAGCTTGTGGAACATTTCAACACCTGTAACAACAGTTGTCTTGTTCTCATCAGCGAGACCAACGATCTCAACAGTGTCGGATACCTTAACAGTACCACGCTCAACTCTACCTGTAGCAACTGTACCACGGCCGGAGATGGAGAATACGTCCTCTACGGGCATAAGGAAGGGAAGGTCAGCCTGTCTGTCAGGAGTAGGAATGTATTCGTCAACTGCTGCCATGAGCTCAATGATAGGAGCATACTCGGGAGCGTTGATGTCTGTGTTTGTGGATTCAAGAGCAGCTCTTGCAGAACCACGGATGATGGGAGTGTTGTCGCCATCGAAGTCGTACTGAGAAAGGAGGTCATGGATCTCCATCTCAACGAGTTCGAGAAGCTCTTCGTCGTCAACGAGGTCGGTCTTGTTCATAAATACAACGATCTGAGGAACGTTAACCTGACGAGCAAGGAGAACGTGCTCACGAGTCTGCTGAAGGGGACCGTCGGAAGCTGCAACAACGAGGATAGCACCGTCCATCTGAGCAGCACCGGTGATCATGTTTTTAACATAGTCAGCGTGTCCGGGGCAGTCAACGTGTGCGTAGTGACGATTATCTGTCTCATACTCAACGTGTCTTGTGTTGATTGTGATACCTCTTGCTCTTTCTTCGGGAGCGTTGTCGATCTGATCGTAAGCCTGGAACTCGATCTTATCGTTGCTGAGAGAAAGTGTCTTTGTGATAGCTGCTGTAAGAGTTGTCTTACCGTGGTCAACGTGGCCGATAGTACCAATGTTGACATGGGGTTTCGTACGTTCAAATTTTTCCTTTGCCATTTTAGTTTTCCTCCTAAAATATTACTTATTTGTTTTGTTCTTTCATTCTTGCGGAAACCAGTGTTTCCATGATGGACTTAGGAACTTCAGCGAAGTGGCTGGGCTCCATAGAATACTGACCACGTCCCTGTGTCTTGGAACGGAGGTCTGTTGCGTAACCAAACATCTCGGACAGAGGTACGAATGCTTTGATTTCCTGAGCACCCGATACAGCTTCCATAGACTGGATCTGACCACGTCTGGAGTTGAGGTCACCGATTACGTCGCCCATGTAATCTTCGGGAGTGATAACAACTACCTTCATTACAGGCTCGGTAAGCACGGGATCTGCCTTCTTCATTGCATCCTTGAATGCCATAGAACCGGCAATCTTAAATGCCATTTCGGAAGAGTCTACCTCGTGGTAAGAACCGTCTTCAAGGGTAATCTTAACGTCAACAACGTTGTAGCCTGCAACAGTACCTGTGAGCATTGCGCCCTGAATACCTGCATCGACAGCGGGGATGTATTCCTTGGGAATAGCACCGCCAACAACCTTATTGATAAATTCATAGCCCTTGCCGGCTTCGTTAGGTTCGATAGTAATTTTAACGTGACCGTACTGACCTTTACCACCGGACTGACGCGCATACTTCGTATCGGAATATGCAGACTTTCTGATGGTTTCTTTGTAGGAAACCTGAGGCTTACCTACGTTAGCTTCGACCTTGAATTCACGAAGCAGACGGTCAACGATGATCTCGAGGTGCAATTCACCCATACCGGCAATAATTGTTTGTCCGGTATCATCATCGGTATAAGTTCTGAATGTGGGGTCCTCTTCGGCAAGCTTTGACAAAGCGATACCCAACTTTTCCTGACCTGCCTTGGTCTTAGGCTCGATAGCAACGCGGATAACGGGATCCGGGAATTCCATCGATTCGAGGATGATAGGATGCTTTTCATCACAAAGTGTATCACCTGTGGTGGTGCTCTTGACACCGACAACTGCGGCGATGTCACCTGCGTAGCACTTGTCTATATCCTGACGGTCATTTGAATGCATCTGAAGAATACGGCCGAATCTTTCGCGTGCGCCCTTGGTGGTGTTGTACGCGGTCATACCCGTTTCAATTACACCGGAGTATACACGGAAGAAGCAAAGCTTTCCTACGAAGGGGTCGGTCATAATCTTGAATGCGAGTGCAGCGAAAGGCTCGTCGTCAGAAGAAGGACGGGTCTCTTCCTGCTGTGTTTCGGGGTTGATACCACCGATAGCGGGAACGTCGGTAGGTGCGGGCATGTAATCAATGATTGCATCGAGCAGCTTCTGAACGCCCTTGTTCTTATAAGATGTTCCGCAAACTACGGGAACGATCTGGTTAGCAATTGTTGCCTTACGAATAGCAACCTTGAGCTCTTCTACGGTGATCTCCTCATCGTTGAAGAACTTGTCGAGCAATGCATCGTCTGTTTCTGCAACAGCCTCGATAAGCTTTGCTCTGTATTCCTTAGCCTGTTCAAGCATGTCTTCCGGAATGGGTTCGACACGCATGTCTTTTCCTAATTCATCGTAATATACGTCAGCTTCCATATTGAGAAGGTCGATGATACCTCTGAAGGTATCCTCTGCACCGATGGGGAGCTGAATCGGCACTGCATTCGCTTTAAGTCTCTCATGCATCATGTCAACAACACGGTAGAAGTTTGCACCCATAATATCCATCTTGTTAACATAAGCCATACGCGGTACGCCGTATTTGTCAGCCTGACGCCAAACGGTCTCAGACTGAGGCTCAACGCCGCCCTTTGCGCACAAAACTGTCACGGAGCCGTCGAGAACTCTGAGAGAACGCTCAACTTCAACCGTAAAGTCAACGTGTCCGGGGGTATCAATGATATTGATACGGTGGTTCTTCCAGAAACAAGTGGTAGCAGCGGAAGTGATCGTGATACCTCTTTCCTGTTCCTGAACCATCCAGTCCATCGTTGCGCCGCCGTCGTGAGTTTCACCCATCTTGTGAGTCTTACCTGTGTAGAACAGGATACGCTCTGTTGTGGTGGTCTTACCGGCGTCGATATGTGCCATAATGCCTATATTACGTGTTTTTTCAAGTGTATATTCTCTTGGCATTATAATATCTCCTTATGCGGCATTAATATCTGTAATGTGCAAAAGCCTTGTTAGCTTCAGCCATTCTGTGTGTTTCTTCTTTCTTCTTGAAAGCACCGCCTGTGCTGTTGATAGCATCCATAATTTCGTTTGCGAGTCTTTCTGCCATAGTCTTCTCGCCACGAGTTCTGGAGAATGCTGTCAACCAACGAAGGCCGAGTGTCTGTCTTCTTTCTGCTCTAACTTCCATAGGAACCTGATAAGTTGAACCACCTACACGGCGAGCCTTAACTTCAAGTACAGGCATAATGTTTTCCATGGCAGCATTGAACTGTTCGAGTGCGGGCTTGCCTGTCTTTGCTTCGACAGCAGCGAATGCCTCGTAAACGATCTTCTGAGCAACACCCTTCTTACCGTCCAACATAATGTTGTTGATAAGCTTTGTAACCAACTTGGAGTTGTACAAAGGATCGGGCAATACATCTCTCTTAGCTATTTTACCTCTTCTTGGCACGGATCTTCCCTCCTTCATAAATAATAATGAATTCATAGGTACTCGAAGAATAACTTCGTACATGCATTTTCCGAGGCGGTTAAATATTTATATAAATAAGTACCGGTCATTCGGATAATCGCAATGACGATATTCATGTGTTACCTTTTAAAAATTTTGGTACAGAGCCTTACTTAGGTCTCTTTGCACCGTACTTGGAACGGCTCTGCTTACGGTTTGCAACACCCTGAGCATCCAAGCTTCCTCTGATGATGTGATAACGCACACCGGGGAGGTCTCTAACCCTTCCGCCTCTGATGAGTACAACTGAGTGTTCCTGAAGGTTGTGACCGATACCGGGAATGTAAGTTGTAGCCTCAAGGCCGTTTGTCAAACGAACTCTCGCGATCTTACGAAGAGCTGAGTTAGGTTTCTTAGGGCTTGTTGTAGAAACTTTGGTGCAAACACCGCGCTTCTGAGGAGCACTGAGGTCTGTGGGAGCGTTCTTAATGGTATTGAAACCCTTCTGAAGAACGGGCGCCTTGGACTTGTACACCTTTTCGGATCTGCCCTGCTTTACTAACTGGTTAAAGGTTGGCATATTCTTCCTCCTTCTTCAATTTTTCCACTTGCGAATGGGCATAAATATACCTATGCACACGTAGATACAATAGATTATACCACCACAGTATATAATTGTCAAGAACGTTTATTTTTATGCAAAAATTTCTACGTTTTGCACAAACCATCAACACACACCAACCACAATTATATACAAACCATCCATCAGAAAACAATATTCAACACATTTACATAAGCTCGTGTCAAGTCGGAAAACATTGACTTTAAATACACAGTATGGTATAATTTATAAAGTGCTTATTAAATTTTTTGGAGGAAGCTGCTATGAAACAATTTATAACATTTTTTTGTATATTTATTACTCTATTATTGACCATTGGTTGTCAACAGTCCCCCGAAACCGAATCTCCAAAAATCGAAGTCCCCGAGACTCAAACTCCAGAAACACAAGCTCCACCGACAGAAGGCTTAAAATACATTTTATTAGACAACGGCACATACTGTGTTTCCAAGGGATCTGCCGGCACCTGTGAAAAAATCGTTATACCTTCTACTTATAACGGAAGAAAAGTTTCTAAAATCACCAAAGATGCATTTTATGGCTGTAATAACATCACCGAAATCGTCATTTCTTCAGGAATTACAATAATTGACGACCGCGCATTTGCTTTATGCAAAAACTTGACAACCATTACTGTTCCGGATGGTGTAACAACGATAGGCGAAAGTGCCTTTTACGATTGCACCAACCTGACAGGCATCAAACTTCCCGACAGTGTAACCGAAATCGGGGATATAGCCTTTTACGGTTGCACAAACCTGACCGACATCAACATTCCCGATAGTGTAACCAAAATCGGGAATATAGCTTTTGGGAAGTGCACAAATTTAACTAATATCACTATCCCAAAAGATGTTACCGAAATCGGAATTCTTCCGTTTCAAACTTGCACAAATTTAACCAATATAACTGTCGATAAAAACAACCAACACTTCTCTTCCGAAAGCGGCATTTTGTTCAACAAAAACAAAACAACATTAGTGAGTTATCCAGCCGGAATAACCGCCACAACATACACTATTCCATCCACCGTAACCCGGATTGCCGCCGGCGCATTCGATTGTTGCACAAGTTTAACACACATCACCATCCCCAAAGGTGTTACAGTTATTGAAAACAGAGTGTTTTATGATTGCCAAAATTTGATTAACGTTACGATACCGGACGGCGTTACGTCGATCGAAAGTTATGCTTTTTATAATTGCACAAGCTTGATTGATATCACCATTCCCGCTACTGTTTCCGTTATTGGAGACGGCGTCTTTTATGGCTGTACAAGTTTGACCAATATTTCCATCCCCGACACTGTTACAAACATCTCCAACGAAACCTTTTTTGGTTGCACAAACCTTATAAGTATCTCTCTTCCCGACAGCATTACCACTCTCGGACTTCACACATTTGAGGGGTGCGCAAAACTAAGAATAATTAATTTTGGCGGCACCGTTGCTCAGTGGGAATCAATTGAAAAATTAAATTCTTGGAAAAAAGACGTTCCTGCAAGAGCTGTTACATGTTCTGACGGGAAAGTAAGCTTTTCATAATAAAAAAAAACGCACACCACTGCACTCTAAGGCGCAGTGGTGTCTTAGCAAAATGGTCTGCACACACCGAATCTCGGTATGTGCAGACCTTATTACTTATTATCGAGAACCGGTCGGCAATTCAACTGTTGCTTCTCCGAATTTCATTCTATTAAAAATCACCCCGAAAAGAAAATATAATACGAATTATACCCGGGAATATATCCGCCCTCAAACGTAACTGACATAGTACAATCTGTCCATGCGTCGCCGGTCGGTACTGTAACATATTTGCTACAAAGTTTTTCAAAAGATTGCGTATAAATTTCCACGCTCAAGTATTTAGCACCACTATTCTTACGCCTAACCTTCATCGTAACGTAAACCGTATTACCGGAAACACTCGTGCTATAATCCAAAACCGAAAAGTTTAAACCGGGAGTAGGAAGACTACCGGTCATAACTTTATACACCGGATTATTAGGATCTTTCGCTCCGCACTTTGTGCAAGTGCCGCCACTATAGCTGTGCGAACCGGCGCCGCCTTGTGTAAGTCCGCAATTTCTGCACATTTCCGGCGAAGTACATGTTGCAGGTGCAAAGTCGTGAGGAAGAGGTGAGCCATCTGTAAGTCCGCACCATTTACACTGCGACGGTGAAGTACACGTAGCCGAATAGAACGAATGCTGCACTACAGTTCCCTCTGTGAGTCCGCATCCGGTACACTTACGCGGCGTTGTACAGGTCGCGGGATTAAAATTATGAGCCGTTACGGTACCCTCTGTATAATCACAGATACTGCAATGCTTAGGAGTTGTGCAGGTAGCCGAAACCAAAGAGTGAGTTCCGAGATTTCCGTATTCATTACCGCAACTGCTGCAACGCGCCTTTGCTATACAGGTAGCAACTCCGCCACTGTGAGAACCCGCACTTCCCTCGGTAAGACCGCAGTTGGAACACTTTTTGGGCGACAAACATGTTGCCGGCATAAATGCGTGCGGCGCCAAACCGCCCTCCGTGTAATTGCAAAGTCTGCAATGTTTGGGTTGAGTACAGGTTGCAAAGACATAAGAATGTACGCCAAGCTCTCCGTATTCGTTTCCGCAACCGACACAGCGCGCTTTAGACATACAAGTAGCAATACCCCCGCTGTGAGTACCGGGAGTTCCCTCGGTTTTTCCGCAATATTTGCAGGTTTTAGGAGAAACGCAGGTCGCAGGAGTATAAGAGTGCGCAACTACAGTTCCTGCCTTGTAATTACAATTCTTACAATGCTTAGCCTCTTGACACGTTGCCTCAACAAGATCGTGATCCGCCTTGTCGCCGTATTCATTGCCGCATACGGTACAACGCGCCTTTGCGCTGCAAGTCGCAGTTCCACCCTTGTGAGGTGCCAAAGAGGTTACCGTTATAAGATCAGAGCGCACGTATCCCTCAAAACCACCGTAAGATACTTTATACCAAACGTAACCGTCGGTTGCATTGGTCTGTCCAAGAATATTGAAAGGAGTCTGCGGAGGAATACTTGTCAATATATCCGAACCGACACTCGCATTCGAACGAACGTTAACGTAATCTGATGTCGGAATCGTTATGCCGGTAATCGCATCCTTGGCACCACAATCCTTACAAGTTTTTGGGGTAATACAAGTCGCTTCCGACCAAGTATGCCCCTTTGCCTCCATTTCTTCCGTATAAGAATCACCGCAAGAACATGTAAGAGTCCTGACTCCCTTCTCCATACACATCGGCGGAGTCGTCACAACAGACAGATAATTGTGACTATGCACTTCTACCGTTTCTTCCGGTTCCTTTCTATCCGTTTGTGCATTTTTTTCGGTATACAACGGCTCTGTAGGATGATAATCATTTTCAATTCCCGATATAAACGCAACTACAACGCCAATACTAACCAACAAGATTACAACAGCTACAAGAATTATTATCTTCCTTTTTTTCATTAGATCCCCTCCTATGAATAAAAATAAAAAGTGCGCCAACCGAAGTCAACGCACCGAAAAACGCTACTCCGATTGTCGCCAAACAAATCTTAAACGTAAAAAGGTAAACCTTATTACAATCCAAGTGGAGTTACGTTTTTACCGTATTCAAATTGGATTGTAGGAAGCAACAAGAGACAAAACCCCCGTAAAAAACAGCAGGCTTACCCCATATTACGTTATGAAATTTGTTTGGCACACACATTATATCACCATTCAACAAGAAAATCAATACAAGAAAACAAAAAAATAGTCTGCACGCACCGAATTTCGGTATGTGCAGACCTTATTTTATTATCTTTTTGAGAACTTATACGTTTTTAGTCCTCTGCAACCTGAGCCTTTTCGCCGTCGTTCTTATCGATCTCGACGTTACGGTATCTCTGGAGACCCGTACCTGCGGGAATCAGCTTACCGATAATGACGTTTTCTTTAAGACCGAGCAAGTGGTCGACCTTACCTCTGATAGCCGCATCGGTAAGAACCTTTGTGGTTTCCTGGAAGGATGCAGCGGAAAGGAAGGATTCGGTCAACAACGCAGCCTTGGTAATACCAAGCAATACGGTAGTAGCCTTTGCGAGATTGAGATCTCTTTCGCCGGCATCGATCCTTGCCTGAATAGCGGCATTTTCGTCGTTATACTCGTTTACGTCGACCATAGATCCGAGCAACAAGCCGGTATCACCGGAATCGTCAACGCGAACCTTACGTGTCATCTGACGGGTAATAACCTCGATATGCTTATCGTTGATCTCAACAGACTGGAGACGGTACACACGCTGAACCTCGCGAATGATGTAGTCATAAACCGCATCAACACCGTTTACTCTTGCTATATCGGCAGGGCTCATATAACCCTCGGTCAAAGCCTGACCCTTGGTTACGTAGTCACCCTCGGCAACGATAACGCTCATGCCGTAAGGAACAGCATAAGTCGAGCTCTCGCCTGTTTCGGGAGAAGTAATCGTAACGTTTCTCGTCTTCTTAACGTCCTGAATGGTAACATTACCGCTAAGCTCGGTAATGATAGCTGTCTTCTTGGGACGGCGAGCCTCGAAGAGTTCTTCAACTCTGGGAAGACCCTGTGTAATATCCGAACCAGCAACACCACCGGTATGGAAGGTTCTCATCGTAAGCTGTGTACCGGGTTCACCGATAGACTGAGCCGCGATGATACCAACGGATTCACCTACGTTGACAAGCTTACCGGACGCCATATCGGCACCGTAACACTTTGCACAAACGCCGTGTCTTGCCTTACACTTAAGAACTGTACGGATATAAACCTTTTCGATTCCTGCTGCAACAATGTTGTCAGCATCCTCTTCGGTCATCATTGTATCACCGGGAACGATAACGTTTCCGTTTGCATCAACAACGTCGCCGATCGTATATCTGCCGACAAGTCTGTCCTTGAAGGGCTCGATAACGTCTCCGCCGTCCTTGATCGTGCTTACCCAATAGCCTTCGGTAGAGCCGCAGTCATCCTCACGAACGATGACCTCCTGAGATACGTCAACCAGACGTCTGGTCAAGTAACCGGAGTCAGCGGTACGGAGAGCCGTATCGGAAAGCGACTTACGCGCACCACGTGCAGCGATAAAGTATTCCAAAATGTTAAGACCTTCACGGAAGTTTGACTTGATCGGGATCTCCATCGTACGTCCGTTTGTTGCGAACATAAGTCCACGCATACCTGCGAGCTGACGCATCTGAGTGATGTTACCACGGGCACCGGAGTCGGACATCATCTTGATGGAGTTATAACGGTCAAAGCTTGTCTGAAGTGCGGCAACAACATCCTTTGTTGTCTGTTCCCAAACAGCAATAACGTTTCTGTAACGCTCATCCTCTGTAAGCTCACCGAGCATAAAGTGTTCCTGGATCTCGGCAACCTTGCTTTCAGCCTCGCTGATCAAGGTGTACTTTTCGGGAGGAATGGTAACGTCCGCATAAGAGATCGAAATAGATGCTCTTGTCGAATATTTGTAACCCAAAGACTTGATGTTATCAAGAACGGTAGCTGTTACGGATGCACCGTGATACTTGATACAACGGTCAACGATCTGACCGAGCTGCTTCTTGCCGGCAGTAAACATAATTTCAAGGTCGAGCACCTTTGAAGGATCGCTTCTGTCGACAAATCCCAAGTCCTGAGGAATGATGCTGTTGAATATAAGTCTACCGAGCGTTGCATCGATAACACCGGTAACTGTCTCGCCGTTGATCTCACGGCTTACACGAACCTTAATGGGAGCGTGGAGTCCGAGCTGCTTGTTTTCGTAAGCCATCATAGCTTCGTCGAAATCGCGGAACACTCTTCCCTCGCCCTTTTCGCCCGCCTTATCTATAGTAAGATAGAACGAACCGAGGACCATATCCTGAGAAGGAACGGTAACTGCTCTACCGTCTGCAGGCTTAAGCAGGTTGTTCGCGGAAAGCATAAGGAATCTTGCCTCAGCCTGAGCCTCGGCGGAAAGGGGTACGTGTACAGGCATCTGGTCGCCGTCGAAGTCGGCGTTGAACGCGGTACATACCAGAGGATGGAGCTTGATCGCTCTGCCCTCAACAAGTACGGGCTCGAATGCCTGAATGGAAAGTCTGTGAAGTGTAGGAGCACGGTTCAAAAGAACGGGATGTTCCTTGATAACGTTTTCGAGTGCATCCCAAACGTCTGCATTGACCTTCTCGACCTTCTTCTTTGCTTCCTTGATGTTGGAAGCCTTCTGTGTCTCGACAAGTCTCTTCATTACGAAGGGCTTGAAGAGTTCGAGTGCCATTTCCTTAGGAAGACCGCACTGATAGATCTTGAGTTCGGGACCGACAACGATAACCGAACGGCCTGAATAGTCAACACGCTTACCGAGAAGGTTCTGACGGAAACGTCCCTGCTTACCGCGGAGCATTTCGGACAGCGACTTCAAGGGTCTGTTGTTGGGGCCTGTTACGGGCTTGCCTCTTCTTCCGTTATCGAAGAGAGCGTCTACAGCTTCCTGGAGCATACGCTTTTCGTTTCTGATAATAATATCGGGAGCGGAAAGCTCGATAAGTCTCTTCAAACGGTTGTTTCTGTTGATTACACGTCTGTAAAGATCGTTGAGGTCACTTGTCGCGTACCTTCCGCCGTCAAGCTGTACCATAGGACGGATCTCCGGAGGAATTACGGGGATAACGTCGAGGATCATCCATTCGGGTTTGTTGCCCGACTTTCTGAACGCCTCAACCACCTCAAGTCTCTTGATTATACGGAGCTTCTTCTGACCTGTTGCGGTAGCAAGCTCTTCCTTGAGCTCTTTTGAAAGAGCCTCTATATCAAGCTCGCTGAGAAGCTGCTTGATAGCCTCGGCACCCATACCGACCTTGAAATCGTCCTCATAACGTTCAAGGTTGGTTCTGTATTCACGCTCTGTAAGAAGCTGCTTCTTTTCAAGAGGTGTGTTGCCGGGATCAATTACAATATACTGTGCAAAGTAGAGCACCTTTTCAAGGAGTCTGGGAGAAATGTCAAGAAGGAGACCCATTCTCGAAGGGATCGCTCTGAAGTACCAGATGTGAGAAACCGGTGCCGCAAGTTCGATATGACCCATACGTTCACGGCGAACCTTCTTCGCTGTCACCTCAACGCCACACTTTTCGCAGACCTTACCCTTATAGCGAACTCTCTTGTATTTACCGCACATACATTCCCAGTCCTTGGTAGGACCAAAGATGCGTTCGCAGTAAAGACCGTCTCGCTCTGCCTTGAGTGTTCTGTAGTTTATTGTTTCGGGACGCTTGACCTCGCCGGAGGACCATTTTCTGATCTTTTCCGGATCAGCCAGACTAATGCGTATAGAATCGAATATATTATGTTCTTTGCTATGTTCCATCATCTTTTCTCCTTCCATCAGTCATCACCCAAATCGTCATCGTCGAAATCATCTCCGTCATCGTCGGAGTAGAAATCGTCATCGTCATCTACATCTTCTTCCATGAAGGAATCCATAACGTCGTCCGTCATTACGCTCTCGCCGACTTCATCAGCGGTTACGTATGTTCCCTCTTCCTCTTCCTCGCCTAACTTAGCGAGCTCGATCTCGTTGCCGTCCTTATCAAGAACACAAACGTCAAGAGCAAGAGCCTGAAGTTCCTTAACAAGAACCTTAAAGGATTCGGGAATTCCGGGACGAGGAATATTCTGACCTTTTACGATAGCCTCGTAAGTCTTTACACGACCAACAACGTCGTCGGACTTAACCGTGAGGATCTCCTGCAAGGTATAGGCAGCGCCGTATGCTTCCAGCGCCCAAACTTCCATCTCACCGAAACGCTG
>JAFSAM010000006.1 GCA_017441005.1 Clostridia bacterium
CCATAGGCTGACGGAAGGGGGCTTGATGTATAGTTACTTATCTTTAAGCCCCACCCCGTCTCGGCTACACCGAGACACCCCTCCCAAAGAAGGGGCTTTTGTTTGCACAAATGAGACCTCCATCTGACGAGGGAGGTGGATCGCCGCTGTGCAAATAATGGGTAATAATTTGCATTGGCGGCGAGACGGAGGGAGAGACTATATAGGTGAGCGTTTGTACAATCTATATGTTCTATCGGGAGGAGCAAGCCCCTCCCCTACCGATTAGTGCGAGGTTGTACAAAGGCGGATAAAATGATTATTTGTGCGAAGATGTTTGTTTTTTCTCTCCCTCCCTCGCCGCCGCTTCGCTATCCACTGGAGAAGGCTTTTGGCTGTGCTTTATCCCTCTCCGTCGGCTCCGCCGACACCTCTCCCGGAGGGAGAGGCTTACTTTGTGACGCTTCGCTACCCGGAGGGAAAGGCTTTTTTTGGGGGACTTTCGACACTTTATCAATTATGAGTAACTATTTGTAGTTACTCAATTCTTCCGTTTTTTTCTTTCATAATATTAACATATATATTGATTCTTTTGCGTTAAGGCTTTTTGATGTTTTTGCGCAAAAAAAGAATACGGCAAAAACCGTATTCTTTCTGCTGTTTATTACATTACCCAGTTAACAACGTCGGGGTTTTTATCAAAATTACGAACAGCATCGTCTGCCGCATAACCGAGAGCCGCCATTCCCCAAACAAGATTGTTTTCGGGAACGCCTATCTTGTTAAGCTCTGCTCTGACACCGGGATCGTCACACACACCTTTGAACTGATTGATCCATACAGAACCGATGCCAAGTGCATGTGCCGCAAGCATTATATTTTCCATCGCTACCGCACAATCCTCGATACCGTGTGCATTGTCGCGAGGTGTCGAACACAAGATAACCGCATTGGGTCTGTAAAAGCAATAGCCTTCATCACGCCCCAGTTTAACACGCAAGCACTGTGCAAGTGCCTCTATTACCTCTGCATTCTGTACAACAGTAAAACGGCAAAGCTGACGGTTCATAGCACTCGGCGCATGATACGCCGCTTTCACTATGGTTTCAAGATCGTTTTTCTCGATCTTTCTGTCTGTAAAGCTTCTTATACTCCTTCTTTCAAGAAGGCATTTGATTGCATCCATAATAACCTCTATCCACGGCCTTATCAGCCGTTGTTCTCAAGATAAGCAACGTATTCTTCAAGGCACATACCAAGCTCCTTCATTCTTGTTGCGTGATATCTGCCGACGTATCTGAAATGCCAGGGCTCATATATAATACCGCCCGTTATCTCCATTTTGTCTTCGGGAAATCTGAGGATAAATCCGAATTTATGACAATTCTCTGCCAACCATTTTGCCTCGGGCTGATACTGAAAAGACTGGTCTGCACCGGGAAGGGTATGCATATCCACGCAAAGTCCCGCCTGATGCTCACTCGTACCCGGTCTTGCGGAATAAGTCTCAACGATCTTTTCCGCCTCCTCGCGGCTGTATCCCTTCTTCATTTCGGCAACAAGGTACGTATCATAGAAAAGCTGGTGCTGATATTCATAAGTTCTGTATGCACTCATAACCGACAACGGATATCCGCTCGGGGTGTTTGTTCTGACCATTCCGCAAGCATCTGCCTCAAGCATAAGTGCTTCAAGCGCTTTTGCCGCATAAAACTGAAGCTGCTGTGTTTTTCTGCCGTCTTTACGGGTACTCTTTACGTCCGTAAGATTCGGAGGAACATAATCTGCGGGAAGAGGATTTTTCGAATTTACAAGAATCAAGTAAGCGTCTCTGTGCTCACCTGTGGGATTCATATACATTTCATACGCAGTAAGGTCTGCCGTAAATTCGGGAACGGGCGCAAGAAGCTCGGGAGGAGTTGTCTCCTCGGGCTCTGTCTCCTCGGTTTGTTCGGGAGTCGTCTGCTCTCCGCTCTCCTCGGGTGATGTCACTGCGGTCTGTTCTTCTGTCCCCGTGGGCTTACCGTCATCGGAGCCGCCAATAAAATTGAAAAGAACAACGATAGCCACCACTGCCATGATCGCTACAAGAACTATAAGCACCCAAAGGAACTTGTCGTCATTTTTGTTGTTACGTGTTGAGGGTGCTCTTCTTTGATTTTGTTTATAACCACCCGAAGGATAGTTGCCTCTGCTCCTCGGATCATAATGCTGTCCCTGCTGACGGTGCACGGGAGCAACGGGGCGAGCGTTACGCGCCTTTGCTCTCTCTATATCATACGTACCGTACACTCTTGGTTGATTTGCAGGTCGATTGGCAGACCCTCTGCCGTTATTACCGGTATTATTCATAAACTCAACCACCTATCAAGTTTCTGCCGGAACCTCGGGCAGAACAGTAATAAAAGTACATTTATCTTTGATTGCTTGGGGAAGCTCAAACTCGGATATCGAAGGGCAGGTATCTACCCGCTTGAGCGTGAAGCTGACCTCTTCATTGTCAAAATGTCCCTCTTCATTTCTGGTCGTATCGCGAAGCACCGTAAGCAAAAGCTTTTCTTCATCAAATGCAACATCTATTCCCACAACATATTCGTCAAAGAAATCGGCGGGAACAAACAAAGAGCCGTTATGGTTTACCGTCTCGCCGCTCAATCTGACAACGGTACCGTTTATCTCTGCAAAAGGTGATCCGATCTCAAAGCAAACGGTTTCCGCTGTTTTCTCGTTCGTAATAAATCTGAGCATCTTTCGGTCGCCTGTCATAATAAAGCCGAATTTTTCCGAAATTGCAGTCATATTGACATACAACTCCCCGTTGTGAACGTATTTCGACGTATCGACGAACATAGCCTTTGTATCGCTTACCTCATGCTCAAGACACAGTTTCAGTCTCATGCCGTCATATACGGGGGGATCCGTTTCAACTAAGTTCATGTAGAATGCGAGAGAAAATAAGCCCAAAACCGCCGAAAAAACAAGCAAAAACAAAACCGCATAAGCAAGCATCTGTTTGCTTATTCCTCTTTTTTTCTTTTTGATCTTGTAACCCTGCGCCCTCTTTGCGCTTCTGCTTATTTCGGGAGCATCGGGGTTAATTCGTTTTGCCTCTTTTGCCGATCTTCTCTTCGATGGGGTCTGGTCGTTTATGTTCATTCTTGCGCCCACATTTCCGCCTGTATTTTGCTGCGGACGGTTATTGTCGGGGGGCAAAACGTTTTGAAAAGGTCTCTCGGGGGAAGGCTGTTCCCTTTGCATCTGAATTCCCGCTTGTGCAGGCTGCCGCGTCGGAATTCTTTTGATTTTTCTTTCAGCAGGCTTGACTTCCCTTTCGGGCATATCGGGTACTCTGTTCTCTGCCATTCTGTTCTCCCTCCCGTTTTATAAAAATACGTTTCCTCCGTGATGCGTGCATACGCAAAAACAGAAAAACTATCAATTATTTATATATTGTAACATATAGGTAGAAAAAAAGCAAGAGAAATTGAAGCTGCACAATAATTTTTTTGATAAATCGGGATAAATCGCAAAAAAACAAAAAAAGCCCTTGACAATCGCAAAAATGCGTGCTATAATGTTCGGGTAAAAAAAGAAGCAGAACACTCCGTTCTCACCTGTATGGCATAGACTTGTATGGGTCAATAATCGGTTTCTTGGCATATTTGTGTCAAGTTACTTTGGTTGTGCGGAGTTGTTGCTGATTTCGTGCAATTTTTTATTTTTTGTGGAGGTGTTTTATAATAAAAAACACAAGCGCTAAGGATAACATCATAAACGAGGATATTAAAACAGAGCTGAAATGCTCCGACTCGAAGATGTTTAGAGTAATTTCAAACGAAGGCGAACAGCTTGGTATGCTTTCCTTCATCGATGCACTCGAAAAGGCTTACGACGAGGATCTTGACCTCGTGCTTATGTCCGCTCAGTCCGATCCCCCCGTATGCAAGATCATGGACTACGGCAAGTTCAGATTCGATCGCGACAAGAGAGAAAAGGAAGCAAAGAAAAAACAGCAGACAATTGAAACAAAAGAAATTCAGCTTTCGTGCAGAATCGACGTAAACGACTTTAACACAAAGGTCAATCATGCTCACAGATTCTTGAAGGGCGGAGACAAAGTTAAGGTAATCGTAAAGTTCAAGGGACGTCAGATGACCCACCTTGATATTGGCAAACAGCTTCTCGAGCAGTTCAAGGAAGCTTGCACAGAGTTCGGTACTGTAGAAAAAGCCCCTGTGCTTGAGGGAAGATTTATGTCGATGATGATAGTTCCCGTCAAGAACACAAAATAAAAAAATTAATACGAAAACAAAAAACGTAAAAATATTGCGACGCCGTAAAAAGCGTAAAACGCATAATACACGAAAGGAGTTCCATTACTATGGGAAAAATCAAAACACACAGCGCCTCTGCCAAGAGATTTACTCTCACTAAGAGCGGCAAGGTAAAGATCAACCATTCGCATCACCGTCATAACCTCGGTCTCAAGAACGCAAAGAGAAAGAGAAGCCTCAGAAAAGCAGGTTACCTCAGCGAATCTATGGCACCGACCGTTAGAACACTTATTAAATAATTGAAAAACTGATTGAAAACAGGAGGATAAAACAATGGCAAGAGTTAAAGGCGCTATGATGACTCGCAAGAGAAGAAATAAAATACTCAAGCTCGCAAAAGGCTACTGGGGCGCAAAGAGCAAGCACTTCAAGATGGCTAAACAGGCTGTAATGAAGAGCGGCAACTATGCATACATCGGCAGAAAACAGAAGAAGAGAGATTTCCGTGCACTCTGGATCACCAGAATCTCCGCACAGGCTAAGGTTAACGGCATTAACTATTCTCAGCTTATGCACGGCCTCAAGCTCGCAGGCATTAACCTCAACAGAAAGATGCTCTCCGAGATTGCAGTATCCGACAAGGAAGCATTTGCAGCAATCGTAGCTAAGGCAAAAGAAGCACTTAAATAAGTTATAACACTACAAAAACCCGGATTTTTCCCGGGTTTTTGTGCTACTTTGCATAAGATAGAAATTTGTAAAAAAATAGAGAAATGCGGTTGATAATCCGTTATTTTCTCAAAAAGGGAGGTTGTACTTTTGGATATTATAACAAGCCGCAACAATGCACTTATAACCGAAACGGCAAAACTGAAGGAAAAGAAATTCCGCGAAGAAAAAAGGGCCTTCCTTTTTGAGGGAATAAAGTTGACCCGCGAAGCAATTGCGGAAGGGGTTGAGTTTTTACATATTTTCCTGACGGAAAGGTGTGCCGAAAAATATCCCGATCTTGCCGCACGCAAGGAGGCTGTGATCATTTCCGACTCCGTTTGCACCAAAATCTCGGAAAACAGTGCCCCCGAGGGCATTGTATGTACGGCAAGATATTTAGACAGGCTTCATAAGGAATTTACTTATGCCGACGAAACAGACCTCACGAACGCATGTCTTATTCTTTCGACGATACAAGACCCCGGAAACCTCGGTACCATTGCACGAACCTCAGCGGCATTCGGCAAAAAAACTCTTATTCTTTCAAAGGACTGTGCAGATATTTACAATCAAAAATCTATCAGAGCCTCTATGGGAGCGCTTTTCAGAACATCTACCTACAGAGTATCTGATCTCTGCTTGGCAATAGAGAATATAAAATCAAAAGGATACCGTGTTTATGCAACGGCATTAACCAAAAACGCCCTTCCCCTCGGACGAGCGGAAGAAATAAAGGATGCGCTTTTCGTCCTCGGCAACGAAGGACACGGTCTTGACGATCGCACGATCAACAGCTGCTCGGGAACGGTGATCATCCCCATGGAAGCCGACGCCGAGTCGCTCAATGTCGCATCCGCAGCTACGGTTTTATTGTGGGAGGCTTACAGATAATTTATGGACAACATATTATATTGGGTGTGGCTCAGCGAAATTTGCTCCCCCTCGACCGCCGTATTTAAAACTCTTTTTACAAGATTTGGATCGATTGAGAAAATTTACGATCACACCTTCAAGGAAACAGAAGGTTTCTCGGATATACCGAAAAGAATTATCCAAGCCTTAAACAACAAATCCACCGACCGAGCAGAAAAAATCATAAAGACCTGCCAAAAGAAGAACATCGGCATTCTCACGTATTCCGATACACTTTATTCCGCAAGGCTCAGAAACATACAGAATCCTCCGGTTTTGCTTTACTATAAAGGCGAATTGCCCTCGTTCGACGAGTCTGTATGCATAGGCACCGTAGGCACAAGAACGCCAACCGATTACGGAAAAAGATGCGCTTATGAGTTCATTTTTGATATGACACTCGGCGGTGCTTGTATAGTAAGCGGGATGGCAAGCGGTATAGATGCTGTGTGTCACACCGCCGCCCTTGATGCGGGCGGCAAGACCGTTGCTGTATTGGGATGCGGAGTAGACATAATATATCCATCCGAAAACACAAAGCTTTATAATGATATATGCTTAAACGGAACGGTGATATCCGAATATGCCCCCGGAACGTCCCCCTCCCGCTTCACATTCCCACAAAGAAACAGGATAATAAGCGGCCTTTCTTTGGGCACACTGATTATTGAAGCGCAGATCAAAAGCGGTGCCATGATAACCGCAAAGCTCGCAAAAGAGCAAGGACGCGACCTTTTCGCCCTCCCCGGCAGAGTGGGAGAAGCAAACAGTCTCGGCCCAAACGATCTTATCAAAAACGGCGCTTTTGCCGTCAACAGCGCTCGTGACGTTCTGAAAAAATACGAATTTTTGTATCCTGACAAGATAGACATCGGACGATGTTCCGATCCAACCGCAAAGGAATTAAAAACGGTTGATCTCAAGCCGTTTTACTCTCAGGAAAAAAAGACGACCGAAGAGCCGAATATTCCCGAACTGTGGGAAAACGACCCCATCGATGCCCCCTCTGCAGACAAGCTGAAAAAATACGACTTGTTACCCGATGATCAGAAAAATATATGTATTTTGCTGTCAGAATCGTCTCCCTTGACGGCAGAAGATATTTCAAACGGTACAAAAGTTTCCGTTTCGGACACAATGTCTTCATTGACAATTTTGGAAATTCAAGGTATAGTAAAAGCTATGCCCGGAGGAACTTACGTTCTTTCGTGAACAAATTATAAAATCAATCCCATTTGTTGAGGTGTATATATGTCAAATCTCGTAATAGTTGAATCTCCCGCAAAAGCAAACACAATAAAAGGTTATTTGGGCAGCGGCTACAAGGTAACCGCTTCAAAGGGTCATGTCCGCGACCTTCCGAAAAGCACCTTGGGTGTCGACCTCGATAACAACTTCGAGGCACACTATATAAATATCAGAGGCAAGGGTCCCCTGATCGCCGAGTTAAAGAAAGAAGCCAAGAACGCCAACAAAGTATTTTTGGCAACTGACCCTGACCGCGAAGGTGAGGCAATTTCATGGCATCTGGCGACAGCACTCGGCATCGATCCCGCAAAAGCAAAGAGAATATCGTTCAATGAGATCACAAACAGTGCGGTCAAAGCAGCTATCAAGAACCCCAAGCCTATCAATATGGATCTTGTAAACTCCCAGCAGACCCGCCGCATTCTCGACAGAATCGTCGGATACAAGGCAAGTCCCTTCCTTTGGAAAACGCTCAAAAGCGGTCTCTCCGCAGGAAGAGTTCAGTCTGTTGCCACAAGACTTATCGTTGAGCGCGAGGAAGAGATCAGAGCTTTCGTTCCCACTGAATATTGGACGATCACAGCCCATCTGCTCACTGCAAAGTCTAAAAGCTTCAAGGCTTCGTTTTACGGAGACAAAAACGGCAAGATCGAGCTGAATGATCAGGCTGATGCAGACAAGGTCTACAATGCCGTAAAGAATAGTCCCTTCACCGTAGATTCCGTAAAAAAAGCAATCAAAAACCGTAATCCGGCTCCCCCCTTCACCACCTCCACACTTCAGCAGGAGGCATCAAGAAAGCTCAACTTCCGTTCGCAGAAGATCATGCAGATCGCTCAGGAGCTTTATGAAGGTATAAACATCGGAAGCGAAAACGGCGGTGTTCACGGTCTTATAACCTACATGCGTACAGACTCGCTCCGCATCTCCAACGAGGCATCACTCAATGCCGAAAAATATATTAAAGCGAAATACGGCGACGAATACTACCCTGCTCAAAGAAGATTCTATAAATCAAAATCCACTGCTCAGGATGCTCACGAGGCCATCCGTCCTTCCTCGATGGATTTCGAACCCGACCGAATCAAGAAATATCTTTCGACAGATCAATACAAACTCTACAAGCTCATTTGGGACAGATTTTTGGCTTCCCAAATGGCATCTGCGCAGCTTAACACCGTAAACGCAGAAATCGTATCAAACGGTTATATCTTCCATTCAAGCGGATACAACGTTAAATTCCCCGGATTTTTGTCTGTATATGATCCCGGAGATTACGGAGAATTTGCAGATACCGAAAAGCAGACCAAGCCCATTGAAATAAACGAAGGCGATACACTTGACTGCTCCGAGCTTCTGCCCGAACAGCACTTTACAGAGCCCGCCCCCAGATATACCGAAGCCTCTTTGGTAAAGCAGCTTGAAGAAAAGGGAATCGGAAGACCCTCTACCTACACGCCCATCATTACCACCATTATAGCAAGAGACTACGTTACACGCGAGGGAAAATCGCTGAAGCCTACCTATCTCGGTGAAATGACCACCAAGCTCATAATGGAAAACTTCCCCGAAATCATAGACTACAAGTTCACCGCGCAGATGGAAGACAAGCTCGATGCCATCGAAAACGGTAACGACAATATGCTTAACGTCCTTTCGGATTTTTATGACGGCTTCAAAGTATGCCTTGCAAAGGCAGAAGAGGCTGCAAAGAACGGCGAGATCGACATTCCGCCCGAAGAAACCGACATAATCTGTGAGCACTGCGGCGTGAAAATGATCGTCAAAAACGGCAGATACGGCAAATTTGCCGCCTGTCCCAACTACCCTACCTGTAAGAACACCAAGCCCCTCGATAAGGACGGCAAGTTGAAGGAACCCAAAAAAGAAAAAGAAACAAAAGAGGCTCCTTCCACGGGTATGATTTGCGAAAAATGCGGTGCGGAAATGGTTATCCGCTCGGGCAAGTTCGGCTCGTTCTATGCTTGCTCGGCTTACCCCAAGTGCCGTAACACCAAGCAGATCGTAAAGGAAACCGGTGTTTCCTGTCCTCTCTGCGGATCGAAGATCATTACAAAGCAGAGCGGCAAAAAGCACATTACCTTCTACAGCTGTGAAAAATATCCCGAATGTAACTTCTCATCCTGGGATATACCTACGGGTGAAAAATGCCCTCAGTGCGGTGATGCACTTCTCGCCAAAAAGCGTAAAAAACTCGTATACTGCAGAAACGAAAAATGCGGCTATAGCCGAGAAGAAAAAAAGAGTAAAGATGAAAAGTAATAAAATTAACGTATTCGGAGGGGGACTTGCCGGCTGTGAAGCGGCATATCAGATCGCAAAACGCGGCATTGCCGTCGACCTCTACGAAATGAAACCGAAGAAAAAAACTCCCGCACACACAAGTGACGGACTCGGCGAGCTTGTATGCTCAAATTCCCTGCGCAGCAACGTCTTGACAAACGCGGTCGGTCTGCTCAAGGAAGAAATGCGGCTTCTTGACTCGCTTATAATAAAAGCAGCCTATGCCACACAGGTTGAAGCCGGTTCTGCCCTTGCCGTCGACAGGCACAAATTTTCCGAATACATTACAAACGAAATAAAAAGCAATCCCCTTATCAATTTGATCGAGCAAGAGGTATGTGATATTCCCGAGGACAGCATCACGGTCGTGGCAACAGGTCCTCTTACGTCGGATACTTTTTCAAGATATCTGGAAAACTATCTCGGAAAGAGCCACCTTTCGTTTTTTGACGCCTCGGCTCCCATAGTTGATTATTCCACCCTCGATATGAACAAGATCTATGCCGCATCGCGATACGGCAAGGGAGAGGCATCCTATCTGAACTGCCCTATGACAAAAGAGGAATATGACGTTTTCTACGAAAATCTCATTTCTGCGGAAGAGGCTGTTTTGAAGGATTTTGATACTGAAGAACAAAAAAAGCCTAACGTTTTCGAGGGTTGTATGCCGGTCGAGGTTATGGCAAGGAGGGGCTACGACACTTTAAGATACGGCCCATTGAAGCCCGTCGGTCTGCCCGATCCCAAGACAGGAAAAGAGCCTTATGCCGTCATTCAGCTCAGACAGGAAAATGCTGAAAAGACCATGTACAATCTGGTAGGATTCCAGACGCACCTGACCTTCGGAGAACAAAAAAGAGTATTTTCTCTCATCCCCGGTCTTGAAAACGCAACCTTTTTGAGATATGGAGTGATGCACAGAAACACTTTTATCAACTCCCCCACCCTTCTTACACATCATTTCAACATGAAAAACCGTCCGAACGTATTTTTTGCAGGACAGATGACAGGTGTTGAGGGTTACGTCGAATCAGCCTCGAGCGGTCTTGTTGCCGGTATCAATGCGGCAAAGCTCGCACTCGAGCAAGAACTTATAGACTTTCCCAACATTACTGCCATTGGAGCGCTCAGCCACTATATCAGCGATAAAAACGTAGTTAATTTCCAGCCTATGAATGCAAACTTCGGTCTTGTGGCAAACCTTGATCACAAGGTCAAGGGCGGCAAACGCTTCAGAAACGAGGCACTCGCTGACCGTTCGCTGGAATATATAAACGGCATAGCGGATAAAATATAGTTATCCGTACTATTTTAGGAGATGAGTATATGAGAATCATTCTTGACGTAATGGGCGCAGATAAGCCCGTTGAAGAATTTGTTAAAGGTGCTGTATCGGCAATAAGCGAATTCGGTTGCGAGGTCACTCTTGTCGGTAACAAAGCCATGATTCAAGAAGCCATTACAAATAACCGTCTGTCAACGGATCATTTGTATATTGTAAACGCCCCGGAGTTTATAACCATGGAAGACTCCCCAATGAGCGTTGTAAAAGAAAAAAACAACTCTTCTATGCATGAGGGACTGAAAATGCTTGCCGACGGCAAAGGTGATGCCTTTGTAAGTGCCGGTAATACCGGCGCACTCCTTGCGGGAGCAACCTTTGTAGTAAGAAGGATCAGAGGTCTCCGAGCGGCAATCGGTACTATCCTCCCCCTTGCAAAGCCCGTACTGCTTGTAGACTCGGGCGCTAATCTCACCGTTACCCCCGAAAACCTCGAGCAGTTCGCAAAGATGGGCTCCATCTATATGGAAAAGCTCCACGGAATCAATAACCCGACGGTCGGTCTTCTTAATAACGGAACAGAGCATTCGAAGGGGCACGAGCTTCAGAGAGAGACATTCTTGCGCCTCTCTGTGTCCGACAGCGTTAATTTTGTAGGCAACATCGAAGGCAAAGACATTCCCTTCGCAAAAACCGACATCATCGTTACCGACGGCTTTACCGGGAACGTTGTACTTAAGCTCACCGAGGGCTTCGGTAAATTTATGATCGACCAGCTGACACAGCTTTTCAGCGCAAACCTCCTCGGCAAGTCATCTTATCTTATGCTTAAGAGAAACCTAAAGGATTTCAAAAAGAAGTTTGACGCCTCCGAATACGGCGGTGCTCCCCTGCTTGGTATTTCAAAACCCGTAATCAAAGCCCACGGCTCGTCCGACGCAAAGGCTGTAAAAAACGCGATCAAGCAAGCAATTTACTACGTAAACACCGGCATAATCGTTGAGATCGCGCGTCAAACGTCACAGATCTCCCCCAAATCAAAAGAAACCGAAAAGCAAGGCTGAAAAAATGAACATTACAAACATTAACGATTTGATAGGAATTATACAAGGTCTCGAAAAAAAGCTTAATTACACTTTCAAGGATAAGCCGATTTTGATAAAAGCCCTTTCCCATTCTTCATTTTCCAATGAACTCAAATCCAAAAACGTAAAAGCCGAGTGCAATGAGAGGCTTGAATTCTTCGGCGACTCAGTCCTTTCGCTTACCGTAAGCGAATATCTTTATACAAACTATCCCAACCTTCCCGAGGGCGAGCTTTCAAAGGTAAGAGCGGGTACTGTATGCGAAAAGGCACTGGCAAAGTTTGCAAACGAGATCGAGCTCGGAAAATATCTCTTTCTCGGACACGGTGAGGAGCTATCGCACGGACGCGAAAGAGCGTCTATTCTTGCCGATGCATTCGAAGCCGTGCTTGCGGCTATGTATATAGACGGCGGAATTGAGCCCGTAAAAGCATTTTTGCTTCCGTTTGCGACCGAAGAGATCAAGCAGATAGTCGCAAGAGGAAACACCAAGGACTACAAATCCATGCTCCAGCAATTTGTTCAGCAGGAGCAGGGGGACATACTTGAATACAAGCTTGTAAACGAATCGGGGCCCGCCCACGACAGAGTGTTTGAAACAGAAGCATATCTAAACAATAACGTCATCGGCAAGGGTATCGGAAAAAGCAAACGCGAGTCCGAGCAAAATGCCGCAAAAGAGGCGCTTTCCCTCTTCGGTCAGGCATAAAACCAAAGAGACAAAAACCAAACGGGAGACAAAAGCTCTATACAATGACAAGAAAGAATAAACACGTAAATATACCGGTATTTATACCGCATTTAGGTTGCCCGAATGACTGTGTTTTCTGTAACCAGAAGCACATTTCGGGCACATCTTCTTTTAACAAAACCGATACGGAAGCCATCATCAAAACTGCTCTATCCACGATCGACACCCAAACAACGCAAACAGAGATCGCTTTCTTCGGCGGAAGCTTTACCGGAATTGACAGAGATGATATGATCTATCTCTTAAAGGTGGCAAAAAAATTCATCGATAGCGGCAAAGTATCCTCGATTCGTCTTTCCACCCGTCCCGACTACATCGACGAAGAAATATTGGATATTTTGAAGTATTACGGCGTAAAGGTGATCGAGCTCGGACTTCAGTCCATGGATGACGAAGTGCTAAAACTGTCAAAGCGCGGACACATCGGCGAATGCGCAGTCAAAGCGTGCAAACTTATAAAAAAATACGGATTCACGCTCATCGGTCAAATGATGATCGGTCTGCCGGGGTCAACCCTCGAAAAAGAGCTTTATACAGCCACTCTTATAGCCGAGCTTTGTGACGGAGCAAGGGTCTATCCCACCGTTGTTTTGCACCAAACGGAGCTTTGCAAAATGGCGGAATCAGGTAAATACACCCCACTCTCGCTGGATGATTCGGTAACACGCACGGGAGAGGTTCTCGAGGTGTTTGATTCATACAAAAAGGACGTGATCAGGATAGGTCTTCAAGCCGGAGACACTCTCTTCGATCCCGACGTCGTATACGGTGGAGACTATCACCCGGCAATAGGTGAGCTTGCCGAGAATTACGTGTACTACAAGCGCATATCAAATCAGCTCGATAAGCTCAACTGCAACGGAAAAAACATCGTTGTATACTGCCCTGTCGGAGCAGTATCGAAGGTGGTCGGACAGAAAAGATGCAATAAGAGCGAGTTAATAAAAAATTATAAATTAAAATCTATAAAAGTTGTTGAAAAAAAAGACATTATAGGGTATAATATTATAATAGACATATTATAGGCAAATGAATCAAAAACTCAAACTGCAGGCACGCATTCGGTACATACAAAAAAGCACAGAAACCAACGCGTGTGATAACATAATTTTGAAAGGGGGCTGTTGACAAAGATGAGATTAAAATCACTCGAACTTCACGGTTTTAAATCCTTCCCGGATAAAACCACAATAAACTTTGACGACGGCATGACTGTAATCGTCGGCCCCAACGGAAGCGGTAAATCAAACATTTCCGACGCGATGAGATGGGTACTCGGTGAGTTGTCCAGCAAAAACATCCGCGGAACAAAAATGGAAGACGTAATATTCGGCGGATCTGCCTCCCGAAGCCCCATGGGGTATGCGGAGGTTTCTCTGCTTATCGACAACACCGGCGACGGCAACAGGATCGACGTCGATTACGACGAGGTCGAGGTCACCAGAAGATATTACCGTTCGGGCGAAAGCGAATACATGATCAACAGACGTCCCGCCAGACTTAAGGACATCCACGAGATGTTTATGAATACCGGTGTGGGCAAAACAGGCTATTCCATCGTCAGCCAGGGCAAGGCTGCCGAGATCATCTCACAAAAAAGCGACGAGAGAAGAAATATTTTCGAAGAAGCGGCAGGTATTTCCAAATACCGCTACAAGAAAAACGAAGCAGAGCGCAAGCTTGCCTCCACAAACGATAACCTCCTCCGTCTGAACGATATCAAATACGAGCTTGAAAGCAGAATCGGTCCGCTCGAAAAAGAAGCCGAAAAAGCCAAAAGATACATCGAAATTTACGACAAGAAAAAGAGTGCCGACATTTCCCTTTGGCTTTACGACACGAAGGAGCTCCGCGAAAAGCAGAAAAAGGCCGAAGACGATTTCGTTCTTTCCGGCAAAGAGCTTGAAATTGCCGACGAGACCATCCAGTCTCTCGAAAACCAGAGCGAGCGTCTCTTCATCGCCTCTCAGGAAATGAAGATCAAGACCGAGAAAAATTCAACCGAGCTTCAGAACGCAAATGATAAAAGATACGGCTACGAAGGCAGCCTTAAGGTTCTCGATAATGACATCGAGCACATTAAACAGCTTAAAGCTCAGTCGGAAAACGAGCTCACCCTCCGTTCCGAAGAGCTTGAAAACACAAAAAAACTTCTTGAAGCCTCCAAAGCAGAGCTTGTCGAGTTAAAAAAAGCTCTCGAATGCTCCGAAAATGAAAGAGCTACGGCAGACGAGCTGCTCGAAAAATCACTCCTTGAGCTTGTCGAGCTTGAAAAGCAGCTTGAACAGACCGAAGCCATCATCCGTATGAAAGAGGATGAAGCGGTAAACAAGCAGATCGAGCTTTCCTCTCTTTCGGGCTCACGAAAGAGCGAGGACGAAAGATGCGCCGTGCTTAAACAAGACATCGAAAACCTCCAAGATTCCATGTCGGTCTTGAGTCAGCGAAGCGAAAAAGCCGAAAAGACTGTTGAAGGCTATAAAACCAAAGCTGACGAAGCAAAATTGGCAGCCGACGGTTGCGAAAACGAAATACAGTCGATCGAAGGCAAATTGAAGGAGCTCAACGATAAGCTTAACGCCCTCTACATCGATATGGCATCGAAAAAACAGAGAGCTGAAGCCTTGACAAGAATGGAAGAACACTTCGAAGGCTATGCAAACAGCGTTCGTTTCGTTATGAACGAAAGCAAGTCGGGCAAGCTTCAGGGTATCTGCGGTCCCGTATCAAAGCTTATATCCGTAAACAGAAAATACACGGTCGCTATAGAAACAGCCCTCGGCGGAAACCTGCAAAACATCGTAGTAAAGGACGAGGACTGTGCGAAAAAGGCAATAGCACTTCTCAAAGAAAGAAATGCCGGCAGAGCGACATTCTATCCCCTGACCTCGATTCAGGTTCAAAAGCTCAACATAGACGAAAAGAACCTTTCGGCATACAAGGGCTACGTCGGAATCGCAAGCAACCTCACCGAATGCGAGGATACATACCGCAAGGTCAGCGACTTTTTGCTCGGCAAAACAGTTGTATTTGACAATATTGACAATGCAAGTGTTGCCGCAAAGCAGATGAACTACAAAATAAGGCTGGTCACTCTCGACGGTCAACTCATCAATGCGGGCGGTTCATACACCGGCGGTTCCGCCAAAAAAGACAGCGGTATGCTTACCCGCGTATCCGAAATAGACAGACTGAAAAAAGAATGCGAAAAGCTCCAAAGCGAGGCCGAAACCGTAACAAAGGATGCCGACGCACTCAACAAAGATAAAGAAAACGTTATCAAGAAGCGTGATTCTCTCCTCGGAAACGCTTCCCTGCTCAACTCGCTTCTCAATGCAGAAAACACCCAATACGAGGTTTTGAAGTCCCAGCTTTCTGCCGATGAAAACACCTTGTCAGAATTGAAAAACGAGCTTGACAGACTCGAAAAGGCAGACGACTTCTACCGCGAAAAGAAGCAAAACATCGAAAACGAGATCGGCGAGATAAACAAGCTTATTGAACTTGGCAAGGGCGAAGCAGAGTCCGTAAAGAATAATATATCCGCCAAAAACAGCGAGATAGAGTCCCTTCGTGAAAGAAACAGCAGTTCCGTCATCCGTCTTACAGAAGACCGCAAGGATATGGAAAACCTGCAGAAAAACGTCGAGTCAACCGAAGCGTTGCTTCAGACACTCACCGAAAGAATAGCTCTCGGTGAATCCGAGATACAGAGCCTTGACGAAAAGAAAAAGGCATCTGAAGAAAAGAAAACATCGACAGAAGCTGCTCTTTCCGAGATAATGAAAGACATATCCGTACTCGAGAAAGAAAAAGGCAACTATTCGGAAAAGAACGACGAATACGAAAAGAAGACTAACGAGCTCCGTTTGAAGATCAAGGAAAAGACCAATGATCGCGAGCTTATCTTCCGTTCTTACACAAAGCTCGAGGGACTTTGCCAACAGCTGAAAAACGAGCTTGACAAATCAAGCGAGCGTATGTGGGACGAATACGAGCTCACTTACTCCTCTGCAATCGAGCTTTCTCTCCCCGAGGTCACTGCCGAAAACAGGAGTGAGACATCAAAGATGCTCGCCGAATATAAAAGCAAGCTGAAGGGCCTCGGTCACGTAAACGTAAGTGCTATCGATGAGTACAAAGAAGTCAAGGAAAGATACGACTACATGCATACTCAAATAACCGACCTTGAGAACGCCGAAAAGCAGCTTTCCGATATCATCGTTAAACTTGAGGCGGAAATGCGCGAAAAGTTTGCACAGACCATGAAGGACGTAAATATGCACTTCAAGACTGTCTTCCGCGAACTGTTCGGCGGCGGCACAGCAGAGCTTATTCTGACCAATCCCGACGACGTATTGACAAGCGGAATCGACATCAATGTCGCTCCTCCCGGAAAGATCATCAAGAACCTTGTTTCACTCTCGGGCGGCGAGCAAGCCTTCGTTGCGATTGCTCTGTTCTTTGCAATACTTAAGGTAAATCCCACCCCGTTCTGCATATTCGACGAGATCGAATCCGCACTCGACGAGGTCAACGTAGTAAGATTTGCCGAGTATGCAAGAAAATACTCGGATGCTACACAGTTCATTATGATCACACACAGAAGAGGCACTATGGAATCCGCAGACACTCTCTACGGTGTGACGATGTACGAAAAGGGTATTTCCAAGGTGCTCACAGTTAACGTAAAAGACATTGAAGAAAGACTGGGCGTAAAGCTCGAATAGTCCGTATATCACATCTAAAAAAGGCTAAAGGAAGATTAACACCATGTCATTTTTTGAAAAACTTAAAAAGGGACTTTCAAAAACAAAATCATCTATTTTCGGTCAGGTAAACAACCTGTTCAAGGCTTTCAAAAGGGTCGATGAGGACCTACTTGAAGAGCTTGAAGAATTGCTCATAGCTGCAGACGTCGGCTTTGAATCCACCGAAGAGATCATAGATAAGCTCCGCACGAGGATCAAAGAAGAAAAGCTTTCGGACGCTGATGAGACCAGGGCTGCTTTGATGGATATTTTGCAAGGGATGATCGGCGAAGGCGAGCCTCTCAATCTTGACACTACTCCTTCGGTCATACTTGTGATCGGTGTAAACGGTGTCGGAAAGACAACCTCGATCGCCAAGATCGCACACCATCTTATATCCACAGGAAAGAAGGTCATTCTTGCTGCAGGCGATACATTCCGTGCAGCGGCAATCGACCAACTTTCGATATGGGCTGACCGTGCAGGTGCCGACATAATCAAAAACACAGAGGGCTCTGACCCCGCGGCAGTCGTATTCGACGCAGTATCCGCGGCAAAGAGCAGAAAAGCCGACGTGCTTATCATCGATACTGCAGGCAGACTTCACAACAAGAAGAATCTGATGGATGAGCTTGCTAAGATCGACAGGGTCATCAACCGTGAATTACCCGGCGCCTCGAGAGAAACACTCCTTGTTCTTGACTCCACTACGGGTCAGAATGCCGTACGTCAGGCAAAGGAATTCAAGAATTCCGCTGACATTACCGGACTTGTTCTCACAAAGCTTGACGGCACAGCAAAAGGCGGCATCGTCTTCTCCATCAAAAACGAGCTTGACATCCCCGTTAAATACATCGGTGTCGGAGAAAAGATCGACGATCTTCAGCCCTTCTCTGCCGACGAGTTTGTAAAAGCACTGTTTGAATAATCAAAACTGCTCAAAATACGAGGAAATAGTATGGAAATAGTATTGGCTTCAAGAAACAAAAAAAAGATAGCCGAGCTTCAGGCAATGATGTCCGATATCAGCGGCATAAACGTTAAGATACTTTCCCTCGATGACGTCGGAATATTCGATGACATCGAAGAAAACGGCAACACATTTGAAGAAAACGCACATATCAAGGCATCGGCAGGTGCAGCAAAGGGATATATAACCATCGCCGACGATTCGGGCCTTTGCGTCGATGCATTAAACGGTGCCCCCGGCGTTCTTTCCGCAAGGTTTTCCGGCGGAAACGATGAGGATAACAATGCACTCCTTATCGAAAAACTGAAAGGTCTGCCCCAAGATAAAAGGACCGCCCGCTTTGTCACAAACGTTGTCTGCATCTTTCCTGAGCAAAACTATGAAATCAGAACCGAGGGAAAAGCCGAAGGATATATAACCGAGACTCCAATGGGGACTAACGGCTTCGGATATGACCCGTATTTCTTCTATCCGCCGCTCAGCAAAACGTTTGCGATGCTTACGGCTGAAGAAAAAAATGCCGTCAGTCACAGAGGAAAGGCAATGAAACAGTTTGTCGAAAAACTCGAAATTGCGGCAAAAGAATTAAATCTACAGTAAAAAGGACAAAAACACAATGCTTACATCAAAACAAAGAGCATATCTCCGCTCGCTTGCAGTTCATACAGACACCATTTTCCAGATCGGCAAGGGCGGAATAAACGACAATATGCTCGAACAGATATCAAATGCACTCGAGGCAAGAGAGCTTATCAAGCTTCGTGTTCTTGATAACTCGGGCTACACCTCAAGAGAGGCGGCAGAAGAGATCGCCCCCTTGGTTGAAGCCGAGGTCGTACAGACGGTGGGCACTCGCTTCGTGCTCTACCGCGAATCCAAAAAGAATAAAAAGATCGAGCTTGTATGACTATGAGTGATATAAAAATCGGTATCTACGGCGGCACGTTCGACCCCGTACATCTGGGGCATATAAGATCGGTATATGCATTTTTGACCGCCTGCGACCTTGACAGACTTTTTATAATGCCTAACTATCTCCCGCCGCACAAATCACTCTGCCCCGGCGACGATCCTATGATGAGACTGCAAATGCTCAAGATTGCATTCGGTCCGCTCCCATTCTACAATGATAAGGTGATCGTGTCCGACTTCGAGATCAGAAACCGCGAAGTAAGCTATACCTACAAAACTCTGGAGCATTTTAAGTGGATCTCGAACGATATAACCCTGCTGTGCGGAACAGACAATTTTCTGAACCTTGAATATTGGAGAAATGCCGAGCGTATATTTGAACTCGCGAAGATCGCCCACATAGTAAGACCCGGAACGTACGACGAGTCGGATGAGATACTGCAAATGAAGGACCGATACAGAGACAAATACGGTGCGACCATAATCGACGTGCCTATGGCTCCGATCGAGCTTTCCTCCACAGAGATCAGAGAGAAGATCAAGCGCGGCGAAAACACGTCATACCTTATGCCCCAAAGCGTAAGAGATTTCATAGATCAATACGATCTGTACGGAGAACACAATGCATAAACTAAAAGAAAGCATCAGCAAGAGAATGTCGGAATACCGATACCTCCACACGCTTTCCGTTGCCCGGGAATGCGAAAGGTTGGCTGAAATCTTCGGGATTGACGGTAAACTGCTTATTACAAGTGCATACCTGCACGATATAACTAAGGAAATGACAGTAGACGAGCAGACCGAGCTTTGCCGTTCTATGGGAGAGAAGCTTGACGAATATGCCATACTATCCCCTAAAACGTTGCATTCATATTCAGCCCCCGCTTTGATCAAGAGAGACTACCCCGAATTTGCCGATCCTGAAGTTTTATCGACAGTACGCTGTCACACGACCGGCAAGGAGAATATGACACTCCCCGAAAAGCTGCTCTACCTTGCCGATTACATAGAGCCCACACGAAGATTCGAAGAATGCAAAAAATTACGCGAATTTTTTTATTCGGATCTTTCGGATCCCCGAAAAAGACTTGACAGTACGATTTTTTTATCTCTTAAATACACATTATACGATTTATTGGCAAAAGGAGAATTTATCCACCCCGAAACGGTCAAGGCATACAATTCTCTATGTAAAATAGGAGTATTATAAATGAACAACGGCACCACAGAAACCGAGATGACAAATACAAAGTTCAAAAAACGAAAGCCGCACAAAAACAAAAAAACGGTAAAAAAAGTTATACTGATCACCCTCGCTGTGATATTAACTATAATACTGTTGGTGGTAGGTTTTTTTGCATACCTGTATTTCTTCCACGAGCCCGATAACGGTGCAAACTCCCCTCCTCCGTTTTCTACCGAAGGGATAAACGATACACCACCGTCTGAAACAGTCCCCGTGGATAAGCCTGTCGAAAGCGGCACAGTTGAAACCACGCCCCCCGAAACACTTCCGGAGGAACCCGATTCGCCTTCAAGATCAAAACAGAAAATTTTTAACTTCTTATTTGTCGGCCAGGACAGAATAGCACTAAACACCGATGTTATAATGCTTATAAGCTTCAATACTACTACAAACAATGTAAACGTACTTCAAATTCCGCGAGACACGTATATTGAGGCGGACAATTATTACGGAAAGATCAACGGTCTCTTTGCGCACTACTACCTGAATAACGGTAACAATATCACAAAAGCGCTCCGTATGTTCGCCGACAAACTTGAACAGACACTGTGCATCAAGATACACAATGTAGGTCACATAAACCTCGACGGAGTTGTAGCGATGGTTGATGCTATAGGCGGTGTTGACGTAAATGTTCCGTCGCCGATATACTATGCAGACAAGAACCACGTGCGCAAAGTGCTTCCCGCCGGAAAACAGCACCTTGACGGCGAAAAGGCAGAAATTTTTATCAGACACCGTGCGACCTACCTCCAGGCTGATATAGGCAGGATAGATGCGCAAAAAATATTTGTAAGTGCATTTATTCAAAAGCTTAAGGCGAAATTCGGACTGAGCACAATAGCCAGTTTTGTGGATATTGCGTTTGATTACGTTACTACAGACGTCTCATTGGCAGATTCTGTATTTTATGCAAAACAACTGCTCAATGTCAATATGAACAACATAAAAATGATGTCGATGGTAGGCAGAGGTGCCTCTGTAAACGGCCTTTCGTGTTGGATCATGGTACGCAAAAACATGCGCGAAATGATCGATCAGTATTTCAACATCTATGACTTTGAGATCACAGATACTATTTTTGACCGCGATAAAGCATTTTCCAGTCAGTACTATCCATATATAAACGATATTTACAATTTACAGGACGTCACGGCAAATGACCCGTACAATGCCGAAGATATTAACGACGGCACTATCAACATACCACACGTATAACCAAATGGGAAATAATCAATAACATATTTTTCAGCTTAGGTTAACCGTCTCCCTCAAAATCGATTGGAGCGCAAAATGGGAAATAAAAATAAAAAGAACACAACAAAAAAAGAAACAGTAAACACTGTCAAAACACAAGCCGTTGGTGAAAAAAAGCCCAAAAAAACAATGTCTGCAACAAAAAAAGTGCTTTTGGGTATTCTCATAGTATTCTTGGTCTTGCTTTTGATATTTGCGGCGGTCGCCACATACCTCTTGGCTTTTTACGAGCCCGACAACGGCAACGATAAACCCGTATTCAGCACCGAAGGCTTGACTCAGGAAACAGAAGCCGATCCGCCGAAAGAATCGGAAAGTGTAAAAGAAGAAGAAACGGTCGAAGTGCCGTCAGAAGAGGACAAAGATGCTATGTTCAATTTCCTCATTCTCGGAAAAGATAAGGTAGCATTAAACACAGACGTAATCATGATACTGAACTTCAACACCAGAAGTAAAAAGCTGTCGGTATTGCAAATCCCGCGAGACACCTACGTTTGTATTAACCACTACGGCTACAAGTTGAATTCTGTTTACGGACATTATTACAATGAGGGTGTCGCAAACAATAAGAGCGATCCCGAGGATTACGGGCTCAACAAGTTAAAAGAGCTGCTCGAGCAGAATTTTTGTCTGAAGATCCACAACTACGTTTTGGTTAACCTTGAAGGATTCAGAAATATTGTAGATATCTTAGGCGGCGTTGAAGTAGATATCCCCGCCGATATGTACTATCTTGACAAAAACCAGGGACTTGAGATCAACCTAAAAAAAGGCCTTCAGGTGCTTGACGGCAAAAAAGCAGAAATGTTTGTAAGATACAGAATGGGCTACGTTCAAGCTGACCTCGGCAGAATGGATGCACAAAAGATATTTATGAGTGCATTACTCAAGACAGTAAAAGAAAAAACCAATCTGACCACAATTGTAAAAATTGCAAACGAGGTTTTTGACAACATAAAAACCGACGTATCGATAGCAGATATGGTTTATTTTGCAAAAAAACTGCTTTCGATAGATGCAAACAATATGGTGTTTATGAGCATCAGCGGATATTCTCCCACTCCCCCCGAGGGTTACGTATGGTACTACGTAATAAACCGCGAGGGCACAAGGCGTATCATCAATCAATACTTCAATATCTACGAGTTTGAAATAGCCGACTCCATTTTTGACCCACAGAGAATGTTCTCGGGTGAACCATACGCAACGTATTTGACCTCCTACTATTATACAGATCCCTCGTACGTAATTGGCGGTGACTCACATTCGGCAGAAGATATAAATCAAGGCGGAATAACTATACCGCGAGTATAAATCAAACACAAATGAAAGGACAGTTATGAATACAGAAATCAAAGAAATGACTCCCCGCGAGCTTGCAGAATATATTGTAAAGGCCGTTGATGCCAAAAAAGCAAAAAACATTAAGCTCCTGCGTATCGATGACAAGACGGTACTTGCAGATTACTTCGTTATCTGCGGCGGCAATTCCAACACCCAGATCAAGGCTATCGCAGGCGAGGTCGAAGAAAAGCTCAACGAGCTCGGCATAGCTCCCCACCACATCGAGGGCTACAACGAGGGCATCTGGACGGTACTTGACTACAGCTCCGTCATCGTGCACATCTTCAATCGCGAGGCGAGAGATTTTTACAAGCTCGAAAAATTGTGGAGCGACGCGGAAGATGTTGACATCTCCTCGCTTTTGGTATAAACTATAGGATAAAATGCAATTAACATTATAAATAATCTACGAAAGGTCAGTGAAACCGAAAATGAGATATAATTTTTCCGAGACCGAAAAGAAATGGCAAAAGAGATGGGAAGATGAAAAGATCTTTGTTGCCGACGATTCGGACAAGACAAAAAAGAAATTTTACGGACTGGTAGAATTCCCCTACCCCAGCGGCGCAGGTATGCACGTCGGACATATCAAGGCATATTCCGGACTTGAGGTAATCTCAAGAAAGAGAAGAATGGAAGGCTACAATGTGCTCTTCCCCATCGGCTTTGACGCCTTTGGTCTCCCCACCGAGAACTATGCGATCAAGACGGGTATCCACCCCAGAAAGGTAACAGATGACAACATCGTCAGATTTACCGATCAGCTCAAGAGAGTAGGCTTCTCATTCGACTGGACAAGAACGATAGATACCACTCAGGAGGACTACTACAAGTGGACACAGTGGATATTCCTGAAGATGTTTGAAAACGGTCTTGTATTCAGAGATACAGCCTTGGTAAACTACTGCCCTCACTGCAAGGTAGTACTCTCCAACGAGGACAGCCAGGGCGGCAAGTGCGATATCTGTCACACCGACATCGTACAAAAGTCTAAGGACGTATGGTACCTCCGCATAACCGAATATGCGGACAAGCTGCTTCAGGGTCTCGACACTGTCGACTACCTCCCCAACATCAAGATGCAGCAGGTCAACTGGATCGGTAAGTCCACAGGTGCATTTGTAAACTTCAAGATCGCAAACAGAGACGATTCTCTCCGCATCTACACCACCCGTCCCGACACACTCTTCGGCGTAACCTTTATGGTAATCGCTCCCGAGCATCCCATAATCGAAAAATACAGAGACAGCATCAAAAACATTGCAGACCTCGACGCATACAAGGAAGAGTGCGCAAAGAAGACCGAGTTTGAAAGAACTCAGCTCGTGAAAGAAAAGACGGGTGTCAAGATCGACGGTCTTTCCGCCATCAACCCCATCAACAACAAAGAGATCCCCATCTACATTTCCGACTACGTAATGATGGGCTACGGTACGGGCGCTATTATGGCAGTACCCGCACACGACGAAAGAGACTATGACTTCGCAAAGAAGTTCGGAATTGACATAATCGAAGTAATCAAGGGCGGAAACATAGCCGAAGCTGCTTATGCAGGCGACGGCGAGATGGTAAACTCCGAATTCTTGAACGGACTTACAAACAAAAAAGACTCCATCGCAAAAGTGCTTGAATACCTTGAAGAAAAGGGCATCGGCGAAAAGGGCGTACAGTACAAGATGAAGGACTGGGCGTTCAACAGACAGAGATACTGGGGTGAACCCATCCCGATCGTACACTGTCCCGTATGCGGAATGGTTCCCGTCCCCTACGAGGAATTGCCCCTCAAACTCCCCGAGGTTTCAAACTTCGAGCCCGGAGAAGGCGGCGAATCGCCTTTGGCAAAGATCGATTCCTTCGTAAACTGCACCTGCCCCAAGTGCGGTGCTCCCGCAAAGAGAGAGACAGACACCATGCCCCAGTGGGCAGGCTCCTCCTGGTACTTCCTCCGTTACATCGATCCTCACAACGATAAAGCTTTTGCAGATAAAGAAAAGCTCGATTACTGGATGCCCGTCGACTGGTACAACGGCGGTATGGAGCACGTAACCAGACATATGATCTATTCCAGATTCTGGCACCAGTTCTTGTATGACATCGGCGCTGTTCCTATGGCTGAGCCCTATGCAAAGAGAACAGCACAGGGTCTTATCCTCGGTCCCGACGGCGACAAGATGAGTAAATCCAAGGGCAACGTAGTTGACCCCAACAACGTTGTTGACGAATACGGTGCCGACGTACTCAGAGTTTACATTCTGTTTATGGGCGACTATGCAAGTGCCGCTCCTTGGTCCGAAAACAGCGTTAAGGGTTGTAAGCGATTCCTCGACAGAGTTGCGGGAATGGCTGATATGATCAAGGGCGAGGGCGTAACCCCTGCACTTGAAAGCGCATTCCATAAGACCATCAAAAAGGTTACAGGCGACATTGAGGAGCTTAAATTTAACACCGCGATCGCGGCAATGATGACACTTACAAACGAGATCTACGATAACGGCGGTCTCACAAAAGATGAGATGAAGATCTTTGTCAAGCTTCTCTGCCCCTTTGCCCCCCACCTTTCCGAGGAGATCTGGGAAGCTCTCGGCGAAAAGGGCTTCTGCTCGTTGGCTGAATGGCCCACGTACGACGAGGCAAAGACCGTCGACAGCATGGTCGAAATTGCAGTACAGATAAACGGTAAGCTCCGCGGAACCTTGATGATCCCCGCAGAGATCAGCAAGGATGATGCTCTTGCTACCGTAAAGAATGACGAAAAGATCAAGCCTTTCATCGAAGGCAAAACCGTAATAAAAGAGATATTTGTCCCCAAGAAACTCGTTAATTTGGTAGTTAAATAAGCAAAAATTTACTTTTTGTAAAAAAAATGCTTAACAAAGTATTGACATATCAGATGTAAAAGAGTATAATGTTCTTTAGGAATGGTGACATTCTCTTTTCCAGAGTATGGAGGGAGGGAAAACAAAATGGCAGAAATCAAAGTCAAAGAAAATGAATCTCTTGACAGTGCTCTTCGCAGATTTAAGAGACAGTGTGCAAAGTCCGGCGTTCTTGCTGAACTCCGTAAGAGAGAGCATTATGAGAAGCCCAGCGTAAAACGCAAGAAGAAATCCGAAGCAGCTCGTAAGCGCAAGTTCAAGTAATTCGTCACAAGGATTATTTTCATTTTGAACAGTTAAAACCCTTTCAGGCAAGACCTGAAAGGGTTTTTAAATTTGTTATGCAACTATACAAGCATTCTTAGCTTTAAAGAAACATCCCCGCCTGATGCAATTGCAACAGACGGGTGTTTTTTATATATCAATCGAACATATCGGGAGTGTGACGTACTGCTACCCTGGGTAAGCGGTACCGTGCATTCTCATCTTTTTTTGGATATTCCTCATTTGAAAATTCAACAAACAAACACACTGCTCTCACGGTGTCTTCATCAATATTACCGCAATACGTAGAATATTTTTTTCCCAATTCTATATCAATGATAACGTAACCGCTGTTTTTCAAAATACCGGTAACTTCCCAGCTTATATCGGGAGTTATGCAATATTCATATATGTACAAATGGTTATTCTCGAAGAATTCCGCATCATATTTTTCTACAATTTCCGGAATACTTTTCGTATACACGGGATCTAAATAATCATAACCGAGAGTATTTCTTTCAAGCCATCTGTTCAACTCATCCACACTTTCATAAATTCCTCCGCTGTGAGGCACTCGAGGCGCGCCCCAGCTTTGATGGGTATGATGTCTTGCTCCAACCTGTGTAGTAAAGTCAGCTTTTACAAAAGGATCCGAATACTCGTGGGGAAGATGTTCGATCTCTATATTATCTCTCATATCCTTCTTTGGAACAAACACCAAAATTCCATCTTTTTGGTCGACAGATTCGCATTTATTGAGTAGAGTAATTTTCAAGGTATCTTCCGTTACGGTGCACGATTCAACTCTCAAGCTATACTCACTACCCAAACCTATAATCACCTCGAAAGTGTTTGCGCACACATAAATAACGTTATGGGTTTCAAAAATCTCTTTCTCTGTCTTTCCGTACCATTTCTTGATGCTATCTTTAACAGAATTTGTCCACGGCTCCATCAAATAATCAAGCTGCAAGAATTTTTCAAATTCTTCATAAGTCTTATATACTTCATATACGGGAGAGCTTTCGATAGGCAATCTATCCTCGTATCTATAATATACTTGTTTAACTTTATATTCTACTTCCCTTTCTTTATTCGGATCGGGAGTATCTGTTTCAAGGACCGTTGTATCCGCATTGGTTTCTGGTCGTGCCGTCTCTGCAACGGTTTCCGATTCCGGCGTATTTTCGGTTTCGTTTACGTTTTTCGATTCGGATTCAACAATACTCTGTTCGCCTGTAGCTTCATTACCGTTGTTTTTTTCCTCTCCGCTTTCACAAGAACAAAGAAAAACGAAAAGAAACGCAAGCAATAATACCAAAAGCTTTTTCATACAGATCCCCCTTTTTTTGCACTTTAATACAGTATTATTATATCAAAAGCCATAAGCCTTGTCAATTTGTTTTTATGTCTATGCTTACGATCAAAAACAATATACCAAAATAAAAATATAATTATTGCAAAAAGCTTACGTTTGTGATACAATTACTGTATATAGATTTAATTTGGAGGATCGTGTCAAGATGCTTTCTACAGTGTATTCAGCGGGCGTAATGGGAATAGACGGCTTTGAAGTAACCGTCGAATGTAATATGCAGGATAAGCTTCCCTGCTTCGAAATGGTAGGTCTGCCCGACGCGGCGGTAAAAGAAGCCGAACAGAGAATACAGGCGGCACTCGAAAACTGCGGATTCGAATTTCCCGACACATCAATTGTAATAAACCTTGCCCCCGCCGACAAGAAAAAAGAAGGCTCTACTTTTGATATGGCACTTTTGACGGCAATTCTCCATTGCGGCGGCAGTATAAAAAAGACTACCGTCCTCGAGGATAAATGCTTCATCGGCGAAATGTCGATGTCGGGCAACTTCAGAAGCGTACGCGGTGTCTTATCTATGGCTCTTTGCGCCAAGAAAATGGGCAGAAAGGAAATATTCGTTCCATTAGGCAACGCAAAAGAAGCATCTGTCGTTTCGGGCATAACGGCATATCCCGTAAAAAACGTAAAAGAGCTTGTCGACCATTTGAACGGCACAAAATTAATAACCCCCGTCGAATTTGACAGAACAGTATTCGAAAGACAGCGCGACAGCAGTAAGATGGATTTCTCCGATGTTAAGGGTCAGGAAAAAGCAAAAAGAGCGCTTGAAGTCGCGGCGGCGGGAAATCACAACGTTTTGCTCATCGGTCCTCCAGGAACCGGTAAAAGTATGCTTGCAAAAAGACTGCCCTCCATTCTGCCTAAGATCACCTTTGACGAGGCTGTTGAAGCTACAAAAATACACTCGATCGCGGGTACACTGCCCGAGGATTCTCTTATAGTGGAAAGACCCTTCAGAGCTCCCCACCACACGATGTCGTCGGTTGCACTCTCGGGTGGCGGTGCGATTCCGATGCCGGGAGAGGTCTCTTTGGCACACAACGGAATACTGTTTCTCGACGAGCTTCCCGAATTCAGAAAGGATGCGACCGAGGTCCTCCGTCAGCCGCTCGAGGACGGCACGATCACCATCACCCGCGCGGCGGGACATTTCACCTTCCCCACCTCGTTTATGCTGGTATGTGCGATGAACCCCTGCAAGTGCGGATACTACGGTCATCCTACAAAGAAATGCACCTGCAAGCCCGAGGCGATCAGAAAATACGTATCCAAAATAAGCGGTCCTTTGATCGACAGAATCGACATCCAGCTCGAGGTAACGTCACTTTCCTACAATGAGCTTTCAAATAACGCTCCTGCCGAAAGCTCGGCTGAAATCAGAAAAAGAGTCGATCAAGCAAGAGCTATTGCGGTCGAACGATTCAAAAACGAGACGACCTACAGCGGAAAGCCTTTGTATTCAAATGCGGATATGACCACGTCCCAGATAAGAAAATACTGTGTGCTTGACAGCAGTGCGCACGATCTTTTGCGCAACGCCTTCGACAAAATGGGTATGTCAGCACGCGGATATGACAGAATACTGCGAGTTGCAAGGACGATCGCCGACCTTGACAACAGCGAAAAGATCGGTGTAAAGCACGTCGCCGAGGCGATACAGTTCCGCTCACTCGACAGAAAATACTTTTCATAGGAAAAACTTAACGTCGGTTATTAACATATACAAATTGACAAATCAAACGGAAGTTGTATAATAATATTGATAATCAAATAAACTAAAATACATTCATATAAGGAGATCATTACAATGAAAAACGTAGGTTATTACAACGGCGAGATCGCTCCCCTCGAAGAACTGAAGGTCAATGCCCTTGACAGAGCGGTATACTTTGGTGACGGCGTATACGACGTTGCTTTTATACATAACAGAAAGCCTGTCGACCTTGACGATCACCTTGACAGATTCTACAACAGCTGCAAGCTTTTGAAGATCGAGATCGATATGACAAGAGAGGAAATGGAAAATGTGTTCCTTTCCCTCATTGAAAAGGCCGACGAAGACGAAAAGGACTTCATTCTTTACTGGCAGATGTCGAGAGGCATCGGTGCTCGTAACCACATTTTCCCCGATTGTAAAAAACCTTCACTCTTTGCATACATTACACCTAAGAAGATTGGCGACCAGAGCAAGAAGGTCAAGCTTCTTACACAGGAAGACAACCGCTTCTATCTCTGCAACATAAAGACCATCAACCTTATTCCCAACTGCCTTGCAAGCGAAGCAGCAAAGCAGGCAGGCTGTGACGAGGCTGTATTCCACAGAGGAAATATCGTTACAGAGGGTTCTCACACAGCAAACTTTATTATCAAGGACGGCACTGTCATCACTCACCCTCTTGACAACCTCATTCTCCCCAGCATCACAAGAAAGCACGTTCTTGAAATCTGCCGTGAATTCGGTATTCCCTGTGAAGAAAGAGAATATACCCTCGACGAAATGTTCAATGCCGACGAGGTTCTGATTGGAAGCACTACCACCGTTCTTCTCGCAGCTGACGAGATCGACGGCAAAAAAGTGGGCGGTAAAAACCCCGACCTTGTAAAGAGAATTCAGGATCTCTACTTTGAAAAGCACGATATGAAATAAAAAACGGAGCTTTACTTATATGAGTAACTTTTCCAATACTGTTATTGACAATATACAGGATAAGCTGAAAGAGGTTTCGGACTTTCTTTGGGACAATCCCGAGACTGCTTTTTCCGAAACGAAATCCGCCGCATATCTCTGTAAGGTTCTCTGCGAGGAGGGCTTTACCGTAGAAGAAGGTCTTGCCGATATTGCCACTGCATTTTCGGGAAGCTTCGGAAACGGCAAGCCCGTAATAGCATTTTTGGGTGAATACGATGCCCTCTCCAACCTTGCACAAGAGGCAGGCGTTATGGAAAAAGGCGATGACAAGGGCTGTCCCGGCCACGGCTGCGGTCACAACCTTTTGGGCGCGGGAAGTCTCGGTGCGGCAATCGCAGTAAAACGTTATCTCGAACAGACAAAATCTCCCGGTACCGTTGTATTTTTCGGCTGTCCCGGCGAGGAAGGCGGATCGGGTAAGGCTTTTATGGCACGTGACGGCGTGTTTGACGGTGTAGACGTCGCCTTTACCTGGCATCCCCAAAGCGAAAATAAGGTAAACGTAAATCTCAACCTCGCAAACTGTCAGATACTCTATAAATTCAACGGTATTTCCTCGCATGCGGGCACGCAGCCCCACCTCGGAAGAAGCGCGCTCGATGCTTTGGAGCTTATGAACGTAGGAGTGAACTTCCTCCGCGAGCACATGCCTATGACCGCCCGCATACACTATGCGATCACAAACACGGGCGGTTTCTCTCCCAACGTTGTTCAAAGTCATGCAGAGGTGCTCTATCTTATAAGAAGTGCTGATCTTTCCGACCTCGCCGAGCTTCGTGAAAGGGTCGACAATATTGCCGACGGTGCCGCTCTGATGACGGGTACTACGGTCGAAAAACAGTTGATAAAGGCTTGCTCAAATGCTGTAACCAATCACACGCTTCTCAGTGTGCTCTACGATAAGATGCAGGAGATCGGCGCGCCCGTTCCTACGGAAGAGGATTTAAGCTTTGCTTCGGAATTCACAAAGAAAGCGCTTTCGCAGTACAAAGCCGCAAACGCAGAGCACCCCATACGGTATGACATTCTCCCCTACAACGGCACAAACGTACAGAGCTACGGCTCGTCCGACGTCGGAGACGTAAGCTGGGTATGTCCCACAGCACAGATAACTACTGCTACCTACCCGCTCGGAGCACCCGGTCACTCCTGGCAGAAGACCTCCTACGGAAAGTCCAATCTTGCTCACAAAGCAACCCTATATGCGGCAAAAGTCCTTGCGGCGGCGGCTATCGAGGTAATGGAAAACGAGGAGATCCTCGAAAAAGCAAAGCAAGAGCATAAGGAACGCACTTCTCCCGACGGCTATATCTGTCCCATTCCAAAGGGTGTTGTTCCCAAAGCGATCGACAAGATCTAATCACAAAAACCAAAGACGGACTTATCGCACAGTGAAGATAAGCCCGTCTTTTTTTGTTTTTTATTGTCTTGCTGCCCGACCATATACCGGCTCTACCCGTAACATAGAGTGCTAAAGCCCCTCTGTCGTTATGCCGGACAGTTATTTTTTATTTTCCACAAAAACACATCTCGGTACGATATCGGATTCATCTATTTCGACATTGCTTTCTACGGTGATTCGTTTGCTTTCACCCGGCAATAGATCAAAATAGCAATCGGAAAGCAGAATACTTTCGTGGAGCCCGAAGTGTATTCCGTGGGCATATATGTCGCTACTTACCGTGAAAGACAACCGTCCGTTTTCGCAGCATACGTTCTTTAGTGTAAGCTCCGCCATTCTCGGAATATCAAGTTGATACTGCTCACGGTCAAACAAAGTTGCCGTATCGAGTCCTTCTCCCGAGGCAAAAATAACGCCACGTGAAAGATCCAAGCCCTCATCGTTATATTTTGCAACACAAACCGCAGGCGAATAGGGCTCAAGGGATACAGCTTTCATATCCGCCTTCATAATATCGCCGTCAAAGGATATATAGCCATAGCTCAATACAGTCTCAAAGGATTCCGAAGAGCTGTTTGTCAGATAGATCGCAACCTCTTGCCCTTCTCTTTTCAAAACAAGCCGTCTCGGAGCATACGCTCTTTTCAGATAATAATATACCGGCTTAGGATTACAGAAATGATCCATTATACTGAATCCGACCTCGCCGAAGCCGTCGTTCATACACCAAAGAACACTTCCGGAGCAATTCGGCTGTACCCTGATGTGATCCGCCTCATACCCAAGCAACGTTCCCTGAAACAAACCGCCGTATAGACAGTATTCATCAAGAGAAAGCTCCCTTTTACCCGTATAGTATTTGTGTATCGCATCGCGCACAGCATCCCTTTCAAACGTGTTTCTGTGATGCAAAAACACTGTGCTGTCATAGGCGGTATTTTCTTTTCCTCCGCAATAAGCGATCAACGCCTCCTCGGATGAAGGTCCCATTACTCCCCCCTCGGTAATAAATTTACATCTCAAGCAGTCAATGGATTCCTTGGATATCCTGTATTCTTGCTTTTGAGGATCAAGATTAAGGAAAGGATAGTAATGTCTGTCCCCTCTCTCCTCGCACTCGGGCGAGTCAAAACCTCCGAAGGGTGTGGTACACTGATAACCCACCGATACCGTATTGGCGTGGTGTATCTTCGGCAAAAGCGTGTTGTAAATATATGTACCGCCAAAATACTCGGTCGAATCGTACTTTTCAAAAAAGTTCATTCCGAGATAATTCATTAGAATGGATGAATTCTCTCCGTTTCCGTAAAACAGCGATAAACAAGGATGGCAACGCAATCGCTTGATCTGATACTCCGCTTCTTTTTCAACCTCTTTGCAGAAATCTTCAAGATGATCGGGATATGCACCGCAGGCAAAACAAAAGTTTTGAATAACCATAATGCCGTATTTATCGCACATATCATAAACCGAGTCGGTTTGATAAATATTACCGTCCCAAAATCTAACCATACAAAAGTGAGCATCTCTCGCCGCAGACAGCAACCTGTCCTGCTGTTCATCTCTCACCGATGCATAGAGGTGATCGGTCATAATAAAGTCTGCTCCTCTGCAATAAATCGGCTTTCCGTTCACTGTAAAAGCATATTTTCTTTCTTTTTCGTTTATGGCAGAGGTGTCAAGCTTGACTGTTCTGATACCCGTTCTTACAGTCCTGCTGTCAGCTGATCCGAAGTTGTTTCTTACGGTCACCTTAACGTCATACAATGCCTGTGCTCCGTATCCGTTGGGCCACCAAAGCTTGGGATCTTCGAGAACGAATGAAAAATCAACATAGTTCGTTCCGCATTGGCTGAGATAATCCTTTCTTGCAGTATAAACCTTTTTGCCTTCGTACTCCAAAACCATCTCCGCTACACATTCTCTCGCGGTAGTTAAAGCAAGACTTTCAATCTCTGCCTCGACCAGAAGCCTCGCCTTACCGTCAAAAAGCTCAAGAGTCTCAAATCTGATGTCTCGAACTACGACTTCATCAAGGATCTCCAGTCTGACGTCACCGGCAATTGCACAAGTAGCAAGTCTCGGGGATTGATCCCACCCGAAAACATACTGTGGCTTTCTAAGCATGGTTCTTCTGTCATCGCCTCTGCCCTCTCGCCTTCTTCTGTATTCGCAGGCAACAAAGTCTCTAACTTCGGCAACATCCTCATCCCTTACCCTTTCAAGTCCGGTGCTGATACGTATCAAAACGGTGTTTTCACCTTTTTTTAAATATGAAATAACATTTTTTCTCAGCGGATACATTGCACTCGAATGATGGCAAATATGGCGTCCGTTCAAAAAAACGTCTGCGTGAACGTCAAGCATCCCGACAAAAAGTTCAACTCCGTTGGCGCTCAGCTCTTCCTCGGTCAATTCAAACCTCTTCAAAAACCACCAGCTTCGATCTTCCACCCATTGACACTCAAAGCTACCGTTTCCGACGTGCGGATCCTTAATTATTCCGTGTTTTTGCAAAACGGTATGCACATCACATGGCAGTGACGGAACCTCGAGCCATCCGTCACTCCTTTCAAGTATATTATCGGCTTCATCAATACCGCATTCAAGCGGCATCTCCAACAGTCGCCAATCATCAAGTAATGATATTTTCTTCAAAAGCACACCTCATTTCAGTTTAGCTTGAATTCAAGTTTATCAAAGCTTTTTTCAAATGTCAACGTTTTATTTCAAAACACGTTGCTATTTTTACCGTAAAATTTGAAAAATGAATTTTATACACATTTTTATGCATAAAATCATTTTTATACATTCTCTCGGTTCAGGGCATTACTTTCAAGCACACATCAAAGCAAAAAAGATGTATGCTAAATACACAAAAAACACACTCACCATCCGCGTATTTAAGCAATTTTGTACACTCCCGCCCCTTTGATTGTAAATAAATTATGAATTAAAAAAATATCCCTCGATAGCCCTTGACAAAAGCGCATAGAGTGTGTATAATGTATGCATATTTAAGAAAATGCGTGAATATTTATTCACCACACAAAAGGAGTTATATATTATGAATAAAGAAAACATTAAAAAAGTCGTCCTTGCATATTCCGGCGGTCTCGATACATCCATCATTATTCCGTGGTTGAAGGAAAACTACAACAACTGTGAGGTTATTGCGGTTTCCGGTAACGTAGGTCAGGCTGACGAGCTCGAAGGTCTTGAGGAGAAGGCTCTCAAGACGGGCGCTTCCAAGCTTTACGTTCTCGACCTCACAGAAGAATACGTTGACGATTACATCATTCCCTGCGTAAAGGCGGGCGCAGTATACGAGGAATACCTCCTCGGCACCAGCCACGCACGTCCCTGCATTGCAAAGGGCCTTGTTGATATCGCTATCAAAGAAGGCGCAGACGCGATCTGCCACGGCTGTACAGGTAAGGGTAATGACCAGGTTCGTTTCGAGCTTGCTATCAAGCATTTCGCTCCCGGTATGCCCATCATCGCTCCCTGGAGAGAATGGGACATCAAATCCCGTGAAGAAGAGATCGACTATGCAGAAGCACACAATATCCCCCTCAAGATAAACAGAGAAACAAACTATTCCAAGGACAAGAACCTCTGGCACCTTTCTCACGAGGGTATGGATCTTGAAGATACAGGCAACGAACCTCAGTACGAGAAGCCCGGCTTCCTCGAAATGAGCGTATCTCCCATTATGGCTCCCGACACTCCCACATACGTTACCATCGACTTTGTCGAGGGTGCTCCCGTTGCTCTTAACGGCGAAAAGATGACTGCAAAGAACATCATCCTCAAGCTCAATGAGATCGGCGGCGCAAACGGCATCGGTATCATCGACATCGTAGAAAACCGTCTCGTAGGTATGAAGTGCCGCGGCGTATATGAAACTCCCGGAGGCACAATCCTCTACAAGGCACACAGCGTTCTCGAAAGCATCTGCCTCGACAAGATGACTCTCCACGAAAAGCAGAGAATCGCGATCACATTCGCAGAGCTCGTTTACAACGGTCAGTGGTTCACTCCCCTCCGCGAAGCTCTTTCCGCTTTTGTTGACAAGACACAGGAAAAGGTTACCGGTAAGGTAAGACTTAAGCTCTACAAGGGCAATATGATCAATGCGGGTGTATGGTCTCCCTACACTCTCTACAGCGAAGAGATCGCAACCTTCGGTGAAAGCGACTACAACCAGAAGGACGCTGAAGGCTTCATCAACCTCTACGGACTTCCCATCACCGTTCAGGCGCTCGTTGACAAGAAAAACAACGAAAAGTAATTTTTAAACGACAATAGCCTTTAAGGAACTGTCAAAAAAGACAGTTCCTTAAAGTGTTTTAATAAGACAGTCGTATTTGGACTGCAAAACACAAAAAAAGACATAAGATCAGCACGAAAGGATTATTCTTTATGGCAAAAATGTGGGCAGGAAGGACCGGCGGCATAACCGAAAAGCTGGCAGACGACTTCAACTCATCCATAAGATTTGACTGCAAAATGTACCGAGAGGACATTACGGGCAGTATAGCACACGCAAAAATGCTTGCAAAGTGCGGAATAATTGAAGAAAGCGACAGAGATGCACTGGTCAGCGGACTTGAAGGCATACTCGCAGATATCGACAGCGGCGTACTCGAATTCGATCCCGACTGTGAGGACATCCACATGTTCGTCGAACAGGTGCTTACCGAAAGGATCGGTGACGTGGGCAAAAAGCTCCACACCGCACGAAGCAGAAATGACCAGGTGGCACTCGATATCCGTATGTACCTCAGAGCGAGAACGGACGAGATCATCGAAAAGACCAACAATCTTATAGCAGCCTTCACAAACAAGGCCGAAGAATACAAGGATGCAATCCTGCCGGGATATACCCACCTTCAGAGAGCTCAGCCCATCACCTTCGGACATCACCTGATGGCTTATGCTATGATGCTTCTCCGTGACGTGGACAGACTGTACGACTGCCGTAAAAGAATGAACGTTTCGCCCATCGGCTGCTGTGCCTTGGCGGGAACGACCTATCAGACAGACAGACAGTTTGAGGCTGATCTGCTTGGCTTCGACAGTATTACACTCAACAGCCTTGACGGTGTATCCGACAGAGATTTCAGCGTTGAGCTGATGAGCGATATAGCCCTCATTATGATGCACCTCTCCAGATTCTCCGAGGAGCTTATCCTCTGGTCAAGCTGGGAATTTAAGTTTGTTGAACTGTCCGACAGCTACACCACAGGCTCGTCTATCATGCCCCAGAAAAAGAACCCCGACATGGCAGAGCTGGTAAGAGGAAAAACAGGAAGAGTGTACGGCGATCTTATGACACTTCTCACCTCGCTGAAGGGACTCCCCCTTGCATACAACAAGGATATGCAGGAGGACAAGGAGTGCGTATTTGACTCGGTAGAAACCGTAATGATGTGTCTTGATATAACCAAGGGTATGATCGAGACTATGAAAGCACTCCCCGATAATATGCTCAAGGCGGCTCAGAGGGGCTTTATAAACGCCACCGACCTTGCCGACTATCTTGTCAAGAAGGGTATGCCCTTCAGACAGGCATACAAGATCTCGGGAAGCATAGTTGCCGACTGTATAAAGAAGGATCTCGTTTTGGAAACATATCCGCTTGAAGAGTACAAAAAGCACAGCGAGATATTTGAAAACGATCTGTATAACGAGATCGACCTTAAGACCTGCGTAGAAAAGCGTATAAGCGAGGGCGGCACCTCGGTAGGCTCGGTAGAAAAACAGATCAAAATAGTAAGAGGAGCTTTAAGAATATGACAAGAGTATTTATAGACGGAAGCGCAGGAACAACAGGACTTCGTATTTATGACCGTCTTTCTGAAAGAAAAGACGTTTCGCTCATAATTCTTGACGATGACAAAAGAAAAGACAATAACTACAGAAAAGAAGCGCTCAACAACTGTGATATCGCATTTCTCTGTCTGCCCGACGATGCGGCAAGAGAGGCGATCACACTTATAGACAACCCCAACACCGCAATAATCGATACCTCCACAGCGCACAGAACAAATGCGGACTGGACCTACGGCTTCCCCGAGATCGGAGATTTCAGAAGCAAGGTTGCAAACTCAAAGAGGGTTGCAAATCCCGGATGCCACGCAAGCGGCTTCGTTGCACTCGTTCAGCCCCTCGTTAAGGCAGGAATCATCAAGAGTGACGCAAAGCTCTCCGCTTTTTCATTGACAGGCTACTCGGGCGGCGGCAAAAAAATGATCGCCGAATACGAAAGCGAAGAACGCTCTCCCCTGCTTGACGGTCCCCGTCAGTATGCATTGACACAACAGCACAAGCATCTTAAAGAGATCGTTGCGATATGCGGTCTCGAAAACGCTCCCGTTTTCTGTCCCATCGTAGGCGACTTCTATGCGGGTATGGAGGTAACAGTTCCTCTGTTCCAAAGCGACATCAACGGCACTGTCGAGGATATAAAAAACCTCTACAAGAGCCTTTACAATACTGCCCTTCTCCACTATGATGAGGAAGAAGAGGGCGGATTTATGTCGGCAAGTGCATTTGCCGGCTGTGACGATATGCAGATCACCGTCAAGGGCAATGACGAAAGAATACTTCTCATTGCAAGATTCGACAACCTCGGCAAGGGGGCATCGGGCTCTGCGATCCAGAATATGAATATCCTTATGGGTATCGATGAAACGACAGGACTTAAACTTTCAAAGGAGAATTAAATAAATCATGAAAACGATCAACGGCGGCGTATGTGCCGCAAAAGGATTTAAAGCAAGCGGTATCCACTGCGGAATCCGCAAAAACCGTACAAAGAGGGACCTCGCACTTATCTACAGTGAGACCGTTGCAACAGCGGCAGCTACATATACCACAAACCTCGTTAAGGGCGCTCCCCTTACGGTAACAAAAAACCACATTGCAGACGGCAAGGCTCAGGCTATCATCTGCAACAGCGGTAATGCAAACACCTGCAACGCAAACGGCATTGAGGTTGCAGAAAAGATGTGCGCGCTTTTGGCAAACGAGCTTAACGTAAAAGCAAACGACGTTGTCGTTGCATCTACCGGTGTAATCGGTCAGCCCCTTCCCTTGGCTCCCATTGAATCGGGTGTAAAGCCCCTCGTTGCGGCACTTTCCGAAAACGGCGGAGACGAAGCGGCTGAAGGAATTATGACTACCGACCTCGTTAAAAAGGAGATCGCGGTCGAATTCGAGATCGGCGGCAAGGTATGCCGTATGGGCGGTATCGCAAAGGGCAGCGGTATGATCCACCCCAATATGGCAACAATGCTCGTGTTCATCACTACCGACACGGCTATCTCGGCAGAAATGCTCCAAAAGGCACTCTCCGAGGATATAAAGAACACGTTTAATATGATAAGCGTTGACGGAGACACCTCCACAAACGATATGGTTACCGTACTTGCAAACGGTATGGCGGGCAACCCCGAGATCACAACCGAGGGTAAAGACTTCGATGAATTTATGAAGGCTCTCAACACGGTAAACGTTTACCTCTGCAGAATGATCGCCGGCGACGGCGAGGGCGCAACTAAGCTTCTCGAATGCTCCGTTAAGGGCGCAAAGGACGAGAAAAACGCGAAGATCATTGCAAAGAGCGTTATCTGCTCCAGCCTCTTTAAGGCGGCAATGTTCGGTGCCGATGCAAACTGGGGCCGTGTACTTTGTGCGATCGGCTACAGCGGCGCTGACGTAGATATAAACAAGATCGACGTTTCCTTCCGTTCAAATAAGGGCATACTCGATGTATGCAAGAACGGCGCGGGCGTTGAATTCTCCGAGGAAAAGGCAAAGGAGATCCTCCTCGAAAAGGAAATCGAGATCCTCGTTACGGCAGGCGACGGAAACGCATCCGCTCAGGCTTGGGGCTGTGACCTCACCTACGATTACGTAAAGATCAACGGAGATTACCGTACTTAATTCAAGAAGTGATAAAACAAAAGGTGGTAAAGTATAATGGATAATATCGCAATGCAAGACAGAGCTGAAATTCTTACCCAGGCACTCCCCTATATAAAGAAATACAACGGCAAAATTGTTGTAATTAAATACGGCGGCAACGCAATGATCAACGATGAGCTCAAAAAGATGGTAATGGAGGACATCGCCCTCCTCACCGAAATCGGCATCAAGGTAGTTCTCGTACACGGCGGCGGCCCCGAGATCAGCGAAATGATGAACAAGGTCGGCAAGAAGGCTGAATTTGTAAACGGTCTCCGCGTGACCGACAAGGAAACCATGGACATAGCACAAATGGTACTTGCAGGCAAGGTAAACAAGAACCTTGTAAACCTTCTCGGCACCTTGGGCGCAAAAGCAATGGGTATCTCCGGCATGGACGGCAGACTCATTGAGGCTAAGATCAAAAACGAGGCATTGGGCTTTGTAGGAGAGATCACAAAGGTTAACATAGAGCCCATTATGGACCTTCTCAATATGGGCTATATCCCCGTTGTATCGACGATCGGTTGTGACAGCGAGGGCAACGTTTATAACATAAACGGTGATACCGCGGCGGCATACATCGCAGGCGCACTTCAGGCTGAAAACCTCATTATGACAACAGACATCGTAGGACTTCTCCGCGACGTAAACGATCCTTCATCCCTCATCACAAAGGTAACGGTAAACGAAGCAAAGCAGCTTTACCAAGAGGGTGTAATTTCGGGCGGAATGATCCCCAAGGTCGACTGCTGTATAGAAGCAATAATCGAAGGAGTAAAAAAAGTCGTCATTCTCGACGGCAGAGTTCCCCACTCTATCCTTGTTGAAATTTTGACCGATAAGGGTATGGGTACAATGGTAGTAGGTGATTAAAATGACAAATACAAAGGTAATTGATAAAGAATACGTAGCGGGTACTTATAACCGCTTCCCCGTTGAGATCGTATCGGGCAAGGGCTCGTACGTTTACGATGAAAACGGAAAAGAATATATCGATATGGGCTCCGGCATCGGTGTAACCAGCTTCGGTATTTCCGATGACGTATGGAAGAATGCTATCATCGAACAGCTCGATAAAGTTCAGCACATGTCTAACCTCTATTACACACAGCCCTGTGCCGAGCTTGCAAAGCTTCTTTGCGAAAAGACCGGTATGAAAAAGGTGTTTTTCAGCAACTCCGGCGCTGAATCAAACGAATGCTCCATAAAGGTTGCAAGAAAATATGCCGCAGAAAAGAAGGGTCCCGAGTATTCCACCATCGTAACATTGGTAAACAGCTTCCACGGAAGAACTCTTACCACACTTTCCGCGACAGGTCAGGATCACTATCACGAGCTGTTCCAGCCCCTTACTCCCGGATTTGTACACACTCCCGCAAACGACCTTGATGCTTTGATCGAAACGGTGAAAAACAACAAGGTTGCCGGAATTATGATGGAGATCATACAGGGCGAGGGCGGCGTACTTCCCCTTGACGGCGAGTTTGTAAAGGGTGTCGCAAAGTTCGCAAAAGAAAACGACATAGTTCTGATGATAGACGAGGTTCAGACCGGTAACGGCAGAACAGGCGAGCTTTACGCATATATGAACTACGGAATCGAGCCCGATGTTGTATCAACAGCAAAGGGTATCGGCGGCGGTCTTCCCCTCGGTGCAACAATGCTGGGTGAAAAGGTACAGAACGTGCTCGGCTTCGGTGACCACGGCTCCACCTTCGGCGGAAACCCCGTCAGCTGTGCAGGTGCGATCAGCATTATCAATAGAATCGATGAAGACCTCCTCAATGACGTAAAGCGCAAGAGCGCATACGTGTTTGATGCATTCAAGGGTATGGAAGAGGTTGAGTCAGTGTGCGGTCTCGGTCTTATGATCGGCATTAAGCCAAAGAACAAGACTGCCGCAGACGTTCTCAAGGTTTGTATGGAAAACGGCGTTCTTTGCCTCACAGCAAAGGACAAGATCCGTCTTCTCCCCGCTCTCAATATTCCTATGGAAGCACTCGAAAAAGCAGTTGCAGTCATCAAGAATGCTTTGGCTGAATAATCACCCTTAAACTATAAAAGGAGAAAAATATGAATTTCAAGAACAGACATTTTCTCAAGCTTCTGGACTTTACTCCCGAAGAGATCAATTATCTTATAGATTATGCTGCCGAACTGAAGGCACAGAAAAAAGCGGGCATTCCTCACAGACTTTGCGAGGGCAAGAATATCGCTTTGATTTTCGAGAAGACAAGCACAAGGACCCGTTGTGCATTCGAAGTTGCCGCGGCAGATCTCGGTATGCACCCCGTTTATCTTGACTCCACCGGCTCACAGATCGGCAAGAAAGAAAGCATTGCGGATACAGCACGCGTTCTCGGCAGAATGTTTGACGGAATCGAATACAGAGGCTTCGGTCAGGACCTCGTAGAAGAGCTTGCACAGTATGCAGGCGTTCCCGTATGGAACGGCCTCACAAACGAGTTCCATCCCACACAGATCTTGGCTGACTTCCTTACGATCAAGGAGCATTTCGGCGATCTGAAGGGAAAGAAGCTCGTTTATCTCGGTGATGCACGTTACAATATGGGCGACTCCCTTATGGTAGGCTGTGCAAAGATGGGTATGCACTACGTTGCCTGCGCGCCCAGGGAATACTTCCCCGTTTCCAACCTCGTTGACAAGTGCCGCGAGATCGCAAAGGAAACGGGCGCGATCCTCGAGTTTATCGAAGATCCCAAGGAAGCTGTAAAGAACGCAGATGTTCTCTACACAGACGTTTGGGTATCGATGGGCGAGCCTGATGAAGTTTGGGCAAAGAGAATAAACGACCTTGTAGGCTACAGAGTTACAAAAGAGCTTATGGAGATCGCAGGTCCTCAGTGCAGATTTATGCACTGCCTCCCCTCTTTCCACGATTTGAAGACATCGGTAGGACGTTCCCTCTTCAACAGATACGGAATTGACTGTATGGAGGTAACCGACGAGGTATTCGAAAGCGAACAGTCGATCGTTTTTGATGAAGCCGAAAACCGTATGCATACGATCAAAGCCATTATGGCGGCAACCTTGGCATAAAAACTATAATACAACTAAAAGGATATGAACGCTCATATCCTTTTTTGTTTTCTTGCAAGATAGCAACAAATAAAAAAGTTTGCACAAGCTATGTTTAGCTTGTGCAAACCTAATAATCAAATTATTTCTTGAGCTTATTTCCTACAACGTCGGCGAGGAGTGCTTCAAACTCATCAAGAGAGATAGCACCGAGGTCTTCGCCCGATCTGTGTCTGACGGAAATCGTGTTATTTTCAACGTCCTTATCACCGAGAATGATCATATAGGGCACCTTTTCCATCTGTGCATTTCTGATCTTGTACTTCAACGTGTTCTGGCTGTCGTCAAGGACAACACGGTATTTAAGCTTGGAGAGTCTTTCCTCGATCCGCTTTGCATAATCGAGAGCTCTGTCTGTGATGGTAAGGATTCTGACCTGCTCCGGTGCCATCCAGGTAGGAAGTGCGCCTGCATACTTTTCAATAAGGAATGCCAAAGTACGTTCATAGCAACCGAGCGAAGTTCTGTGAATAATATAAGGAAGCTTTTTCTGACCGTCGCTGTCAATATAGTACATACCGAATTTTTCTGCAAGAAGCATATCGATCTGGATAGTAACGATTGTATCTTCTTTTCCGAAAACGTTCTTGTACTGAATATCGAGCTTGGGTCCGTAGAATGCGGCTTCATCTATGCCGATCTCATATTTAACACCGAGGTTGTCAAGGATCTTACCCATAGTCGCCTGAGCGGTTTCCCACTGCTCTGCAGTACCCTCATATTTCTTTGTGTTTGCGGGATCCCACTGAGAGAATCTGAACGTGCAGTCTTCAAGAAGACCGATCGTTCCGAGGAAATACTTACAGAGGTTAAGGCAGTCCTCAAACTCTTCTTCGAGCTGGTCGGGACGAAGAACAAGGTGACCCTCGGAAATAGTGAACTGACGAACTCTGATCAAACCGTGCATTTCACCCGAATCCTCGTTACGGAAGAGTGTGGATGTCTCGCCAAGTCTCATAGGAAGATCACGGTAGCTTCTTGCCGAGTTAAGATATACCTGATACTGGAAAGGACAGGTCATGGGACGGAGTGCCAGGCATTCTTTCTCTTCGTCGTCGGGATCGCCCATAATAAACATACCGTCACGGTAATGATCCCAGTGACCGGAAATCTTATAAAGGTCACGCTTTGCCATAAGAGGAGTCTTTGTAAGCAAGTAGTTATGCTCCTGCTCAATATCTTCAACCCAACGCTGGAGAAGCTGGATAACGCGTGAACCCTTGGGCATAAGAATGGGAAGGCCCTGACCGATAGCCTCTACTGTTGTAAAGTAGCCAAGCTCTCTGCCGAGCTTATTGTGGTCACGCTTTTCTGCCTCCTCAAGTGCCTTCAGGTGCTCTTCGAGCTCGGGCTGTGTGGGGAACGCAGTACCCTTTATACGGGTAAGCATTTTGTTGTTTTTATCGTTCTTCCAATATGCACCCGACTGGTCCATGATCTTGAAAGCCTTAAGAGCCTTTGTATAGCAAATGTGTGGACCGACGCACATATCGATATAGTCGCCCTGCTGATAGAAGGTAATAACGGCATCCTCGGGAAGATCACCGATATGCTCCACCTTGTATATTTCGCCCCTGCTTTCCATAAGCGCAATAGCCTCGTCTCTGGGGAGGGTAAAAGGCTTGATGGGGAGGTTTTCTTTTATGATCTTTTTCATTTCCTGCTCTATCTTCTGCAGGTCTTCTTCGACAAGCTTGGTGTCACCAAGGTCTACGTCATAGTAAAAGCCCTTTTCGTTTGCGGGGCCGTAAGCGAAATGAGCGTGGGGGTACAGTCTCTGTACTGCCTGAGCCAAAATATGAGCCGCAGAGTGGCGAAGAACGTGAAGCTCCTCCTCGGGAGGACAAACGTCTACTCTGCCATCATTGTAAATAACTTTCATACAATCACCTATATAATAAAAATTTTTAAATACAAAACAAAAACCCTCGGCGGCAAAAAGACAAAAGTCTTTGCCGTCAAGGGTGCGTATATATAAATGCGCACGGTTCCACCTTGATTATTAACTTTAGGAATAAAAACCGTATATCTTTAACGCAGATAAAACGGCAATGCATACTCAAAAAAATTTCCGCATTGCGGCTACGGAGCGGTCTTCGTTTTACCGGATCTTGCGAAGGCTCCCAGCAAATGCCCCGCTCTCTGTAAAGATCTTTTATAAAACTACTCTTTCCATCAAACGCCTTTAAAATATCAATTTCTTACGTTATTATAACACCAAAACAATGCGTTGTCAACAGATTTATCACAAATCCACTCTACATCTTTTTTCGCCTTTTTGGAATGCTTTTATATTTTCAACGATACCGAGAAGGAGTCTTTCCCTTGCCTCGTATGCCCCCCAGGCGTTGTGAGGTGTGAGCAAAACGTTTTTATAATTCTTGATTTCATTGAATGGATGGTCTTCGCCAAATGGCTCTGTCGAATATACGTCGACGCCGATTCCGCCGATCATATCGTTCTTGATGGCATCTGCAAGAGCCTTTTCGTCGCATACAGCTCCTCTGGCAACGTTTATCAGTATTGCATTTTTCGTCATTTTTGCAATTTTTTCTGCCGAGATAAGCCCCTTAGTACCGTCATTCAGCGGTGTATGGAGCGATATAATATCCGATCTTTCCATAATTTCATCTATCGAAACGATATCGTAACCGTCAATAGGGGTCCTCTTGTTAGCGATGACCTTGCATCCCATAGCGGAAGCTATATTTGCGACCTTTTTGCCGATGTTTCCGAGACCTACTATTCCCCACGTCATACCGTCAAGCTCGTGAAATGCAGGCTCAAGTCTATTGGGAATACCGCTTTTTGTGTACTCGCCCGAAATTACGTAATCATTGTATTCGCGCATACGGGATACGAGCGAAAGTGCAAGCGACATTGTGATCAAAGCGACGCTGTTTGTCGAATAGCCAACTACGTTGCAAACGGCAATACCGTGCTGTCTGCAATAAGATACATCAACGTTGTCAAAGCCGGTCGCGGCAATGCATATAAGCTTCAAATTCTTAGCATAACCCAAATTACTTTCATTAAGCTTGATCTTATTGAGAATGGCTACTTCGCAGTCTGCAATTCTTTCAATAACTTCATCGGGCGTGCTGTAGTTATACACAGTCACGTCGCCAACCGAATTTAACGGTTCAAGCGACAAGTCTCTTCCAAGTGCATCGGAATCAAGTACGGTTATTTTCATATTCTTTCTCCTTGGTAATTACTTTCTATTTATAATACCACACAAAATCTACAAATGCAATACAAAAAAATATCCCTCCCCGAATAAGGGAGGGAATATTCTTGTGATTAATAGTTTTCAGCCTTAACCTGGAAGTATGCCTTGGGATGCTCGCAAACGGGACACATTTCGGGAGCCTTCTTACCGATGTGAATGTGACCGCAGTTTGAGCACTGCCAGATAGTCTCGCCGTCTCTGGAGAATACGACCTCACCGTTTACTCTCTCAAGAAGCTTTCTGTAACGATTTTCGTGTTCCTTTTCGATTCTGCCTACAGCTTCAAAGAGCCAAGCGATTCTGTCGAAGCCCTCTTCCTTAGCTTCTTTTGCGAAAGTAGCGTACATATCTGTCCACTCGTAGTTTTCGCCCATAGCAGCATCGAGGAGGTTTTCAGCAGTTGTGCCTACCCCGTCATGGAGAAGCTTATACCAGATCTTTGCGTGCTCCATTTCGTTCTTTGCCGTCTCTTCGAAAATAGCGGCGATCTGAACGTAGCCTTCCTTCTTTGCCTTGGAAGCAAAGTATGTGTATTTGTTTCTTGCCTGAGATTCGCCTGCAAATGCAGCCATCAAGTTAGCCTCTGTTTTTGTACCTTTCAAGTTCATAGTATTTTCTCCTTTAAATTATATATTATTATTTATTATTATTCGCACATTCGGGACATATACCCTCAAAAATAATTTCGTGACCGATAATTTTAAATTCGCAATTCTCTCCGGCAACTTTTTCGATATCTTCATTCGTAGTATACATCGTGTCTACCACTCTTCCGCAGGAAGCACATTTTACGTGATAATGCTTAAATATCGTTTTATCATAACGGTCGGGCCCGTCTAAGACCCTCACCCTGTAGACCTCACCTTTATCAGCCAGATCGTTAAGCACTCGGTATACCGTCGCCTTACTGACATTCGGACACACTTCTTTAACCTTATCGTATACCGCATCGGCGGAAGGATGTGTACAACTATTGAGAACAACGTCTTTGATCAAACTCTTTTGATATGTGTTACGTTCTTTTTTCATCCTACACCACCTTTCGCTTTCCTTGATGATATTATATCCTAATAAGGATTATTTGTCAATAGTTTTTTCTAAAAAATATAAAATTTTTTCCTTTTTTTAGTCCCCCAAAAAACGAAAAAAGACCGTACTTTTTGTGTACGGTCATATATTTCATATTAGATAAGGAATTATGCCTGAGCTGTTGTATCAGCTTCTGTTGCAGCTGCTTCTGCTTCGGTTTCGGCAACAGTCTCATCGGGAGCATCTACGTCGGTTTCTCCGCCTGTAACCTCTGCAGGCTTTGTTTCTTCCGGCTTTGTCTCTGTAGGCTCTTCTGTTTCCTTGGGTTCCTCTGTCTCGGTTCCCTCGGTGGGAGCATCAAGGTCTTCGGAAGAATCGGTGGACTCATCTGTCTCCGGCTCTACAGAGGTTTCGGGCATATCGTAAGATACTTCCTCGCCGTCAAGAATCTTTTCAATGATAAGATCCTTGTAAATCAATCTCTCGATAAACTCTTTACCGTATTCGCTTTCAAACTGATCGAGACTCTCGTAGTTATATTCCTCTGCAAGACCGGCACCAAGCTCATTATACTTTTCATCTGTAAGTGTGATATCGTTTGTTCTTGCAGTGTGGTAAATTACAAGCTCTTCTTTTACCTGAGTCTTTGCATAGTTAAGAGCATATTCAAAGAATGCTTCTGCGCTGTCATAACCCATATAAGAGGTCAAGAGGTCCTCGAGAGTCATATTGTTATAAACAGCCATCTGGTTGTAGTTTGCAATAATGTTATCATAGTATACCTTAGTTTCCTTTTCGGGATACTTGGTAACAAGGCAGGATGCAAGATAGTCTGTCCATACAAGATCCTTGGACAATGTCTTTACCGTTGCATCACAGAACTCGGCAACGGTACCGTATTCAGCCTTTTCGCTGACCATCTTATCGGAAATTGCCGGCATAACTGCAGCCTTAATGCTGTTGATCTTTACGTTAAACACAACGTCCTTGCCCGCAAGAGAAGGATCATTCTCATAGTCCTCGGGGAAAACCAGCTCGATATCCTTATTGTCACCAATGTTCCAGCCGATAAGCTTGTCCTCAAATCCGGGAATAAACTTATCCGAACCGATTACAAGATCATAAGCCTTAGAAGAACCGCCCTCAAATGTTTCACCGTCAATCTTACCCTCAAAATCGATATTTACCGTGTCACCGTTCTGAACAGGTCTGTCGGTGATATTCTCAGTAACCGAATACTCGGATCTGATCTCGTCGATAGCCGCAGTAAGCTCGGTCGCAAGCTTAGCCTTGTCCAGCTTTATGCCATCAAGATCGCCGAGAGAAATGTATTCGTCAAGGTCATAGTCATAAGCTTTCTTTTTATCTTCGCTTCCGCATCCCACAAGAAGGAGTGAGCATACCAAAACGAGTGCCAAAAGTGAAATGAGTCTTTTCATTGTTTGATAACTCCTTTAGTTAATAAAAATATTACATAATATAATATCACACCTAAACAAAAAAATAAAGAGTTTAATAAATATGTTTACAATTCGGCAACATTTTCGCCTCTCTCTCCGAAATGTATAAAAAAATATAGTTTTTTTTGATGTTTTTTCTTAAAATGCTATAGACAAAATGAGGAAAAAAATGTTATAATATAGTGATTTTGAAAAAACGTGCTTGAAAGGAGCATCTTAAACAATGGATTACCAAAATATACTCTCTCAAAAGGTTCAGAAGATTCAGCCCTCCGGCATCAGAAAGTTCTTTGACATTGCCGCAGAAATGAAGGACGTTGTCTCGCTTACGGTCGGAGAACCCGATTTTGTAACCCCCAAACACATCCGTGAGGTTGCTATCAAGAGTCTTGAAGACGGTGCAACCAAATATACTTCCAACAGCGGTATGACCGAGCTTCGTCAAGAGATCGCAAAATACCTCGACAGACGTTTCGACACAAAGTACGAGGCTCTTAAAGAGATCATTGTAACAGTCGGCGGCTCGGAAGCTATCGACAACGCGATCAGAGCTTGTGTTAACCCCGGCGACGAGGTAATCATTCCCCTGCCTGCATTCGTATGCTATCCCCCTCTCGTTGAGCTTGCAGGCGGCAAGCCCGTAATCATCAACACAACAGAAAAGGACAAGTTCAAGCTCACTCCCGAGGCATTGAAGGCAGCTATCACCCCCAAGACAAAGATGCTTATCCTCCCCTACCCCAACAACCCCACCGGCGCTATTATGACAAGGGAAGATCTTGAGCCCATCGCAGACATCCTCCGCGACACAAACATTCTCGTACTCTCCGATGAGATCTACGGCGAATTGACATACGGCAGAAACCACTGCTCCTTCGCAAGCCTTCCCGGTATGTGGGAAAGAACCATCATTGCAAGCGGCTTCTCCAAGGCTTACGCTATGACCGGTTGGAGAATGGGTTACATTGCAGCTCCCGCTCCCATCACAGCTCAGATCTTGAAGCTCCACCAGTATGCGATCATGTGCGCTCCCACAACCAGCCAGTACGCTGCAATTGAAGCAATCAAGAACGGCGACGAGGACGTTAAGATGATGGCTGAAGAATACAACAGACGCCGTGTTGCTATTATAGAAGGTCTCAATAAGATCGGCATCGACTGCTTCGAGGCTGAGGGTGCGTTCTATGTATTCCCCAACATCGGCAAGTTCGGTCTTACAAGTGACGAATTCTGCCAGAGACTTCTCCGCGAAGAAGGCGTTGCGATCGTTCCCGGCACTGCATTCGGCGAATGCGGCGAGGGCTTTGCAAGAATTTCTTATGCTTACTCGGTTGAACACATCAAGAAGGCTCTCGAAAAGATGGAGATCTTCGTTGCAAAGATCAAAGCTGAAAAAAAGTAATCTAAACTATATTTTGATAAAAGAAGGAATAGCTATATGAAATTAACTTACACAGGCAAGACAAAAGATGTTTACTCACTTGATAACGGCAACGTAATGCTCAAATTCAAGGACGATTGCACCGGCAAGGACGGTGTATTCGATCCCGGAGAAAACTCTGTAGGTCTCACCATCGAGGGTATCGGCAAGGCTAACCTCCGTACCTCCGTATATTATTTCGAGATGCTCCACAAGGCAGGCATCAAGACTCACTACGTTTCCGCCGACATCGAAAACGCAACCATGGAGGTTCTTCCCGGTAAGGTTTTCGGTCACGGTCTCGAAGTAATCTGCCGTCTTGTTGCAACAGGCAGCTTTATCCGCCGTTACGGTGAATACATTGCAGACGGCACAGTTCTCGAGGGCGGCTACGTAGAATGCACCTTCAAGAATGACGCAAAAGGCGACCCGCTGGTTACCTCCGAAGGCCTTGCGGCTCTCGGCGTAATGAGCGAGGAAATGTTCAAGTCTATGAAAGAGCAGACACTCAAGATCACCAAGATCGTTGCAGACGACCTCAAGACCATTGGTCTCGATCTTTGGGATATCAAGTTTGAGTTCGGCTACAACAATGATGAGGTCATCCTCATTGACGAGATCGCTTCCGGTAACATGAGAGTTTACAAGGACGGCAAGATCGTTGAACCCGTTGAGCTCACAAAGCTCATCCTCAACAGATAATTTCAAAAAAATCAATGCTGTGTGCCGATTTTGCGCACACAGCATTATTTACTATCTTTTATAATCCCAACACTAATCACACTCTAAAAATGATAGAAAGGCGAAATGACAATGCAAGACAATAAAGCAAGATATATTGCACAACCGGTAATATTCCCCGTCGGCAAGAAATCAAAAGTATCCGTTATCCCGCTCAAGGGACATCTTTATTTCGAGGACGGCAAGGAGTATATGGTATTCGTAGTTCCTATGTGCTACAACCGCAAGCTTCCTAAAGCACAGCCTGACCTTATTGTGAAGGCTGAGGGCGGAATGCTCACCTTCGAATACGAATTTGAACACGAATGTGAATATGAGATCCGTTTCAAGGACGATCCCGAAAAGGCATACAGCCACACCTGCGTATATGCGGTTGAAGAAGATTTGTACGGCCTCCGCCCCCTCAAAGGCGACCTCCACGTACATACTCCCCGTTCCGACGGCGACGATTACTCGGGCGAACTCGCCTCCAACTTCCGCCACGAAGGCTTTGATTTTATTTTCGTTACCGACCATAACCGTTATTTCTCATCAGAAGAAGTACAGGACGAGTTCAAGGGCGTAAAGATCGACCTTAATATAATGAATGGCGAAGAGGTCCACACTCCCGGAAGCACACTCCACATCGTACACCTCTGCAAGGGCAAGGGCATTGATGAATATTACTGCCACCACACCGAGGAATACGAAAAAGAGGTTGACGAAATAGAAAAGGAATTTGCCGGAATCGAAGATTCGAGAAAATTGGCAATGGCAAAATGGGCAACCACCAGAATCCACGAGGACGGCGGTCTTGCAATACTCCCCCATCCCTTCTGGGTTCAAATTACAGAAACCTCAACGTATAACATTGTCCTTCCCCTCCTCGATAAGCTTTTCCACAGCGGATGGTTCGATGCATACGAAATAAACGGCGGTATGACCGACAACGGAAATGATCTTTCCATTTCCTATTTCAATCAACTCAGATCAGAAGGCTTTAAGATGCCTCTCGTGTCAAGCAGCGATGCACACAAGACATTTAACGATTCCAAGATCAGATTCGGTAATATTTACACCATCGTTTTTGCAAAGGACAACACAAGAGACAGCATTTTTGAAGCCATCAAAAACGGTATGACCTCCCCCGTTCTCCATAAGGTTCAGGACGTTGAATCCAACCACGAATACAGAGTTCAGGGCGACTTCAGACTTGCAATGTATACAAGATTCCTGATCGAAAACTATTTTGAGCGCACAAAGACACTCTGCCGTGCAGAGGGCATACTGATGCGCGAATACACACTCGGCGTCGAAGGTGCAAAGGAAACGCTTGAATCTATGTCGGGCAGATCATATAAGCTCTACAGACACTTCTTCGGCGAGCACGGCGAAAGCTACTACGATATTGCCGAAGACAAGAAGAGATACGATAAGTATACACAGGTCTGGAAAGACTACGGCATCTACACCAGAGGCGCCGCTATCAAACAACCTAAGTAATAAAACAACAAAAAAGACGGTATGAAGCAAAAAACTTCACCGTCTTTTTTTATATCAACACAAAAAGGGCGGCAAAACGCCGCCCAATTAACTTTATCTGATAAAACTTGTCATAATACCCGCTTCTTTTTCGGGAAGACCGTATTTTTCTTTGCCGAGAGCAATACTCTTGATAAGAAATGCCATATTGCGGCCGAGCGTACGCATAGTCTGCATACCCTCCTCGTCCTTTGCAGCATCGCCGGGCAGTCTGCCGTGAACGCTGTTCCAATATTGGCTGGAGGCAATGGGCATACCGCTTATTGTAAAATATTTATTCAATTCATCGAACGTAGCCGAACATCCGCCCCTTCTTGCAACCGCGACGGATGCGCCGACCTTCATCGTCTTATTGAATTTCGAGCTATAGAAAAGTCTGTCAAGCAAACAAACGAGAGTGCCGTTTGCCGAGGCGTAGTAAACGGGACTGCCCACAACAAGTCCGTCTGCCTTTTCAAGCTTTGCGGCGATCTCGTTTACAACGTCATCCATAACACATCTGCCGTGCTCCTTGCAGTAAAGACAGCCCTTGCAGCCCTTTATCTCCATATTGCCCACCTGAATGGTTTCTACCTCGATTCCCTCTTCGACAAGTATTCTTTCGACCTCTCCGAGAGCGATAGACGTGTTTCCGCCCTTCCTCGGACTTCCGTTCAGCATAAGTACCTTCATATCATTATCTCCGTTTCGTTTTATGTTTTGTTCTTTATTATACTAATAAATGCATATTACGTAAAAATTATATCACAATAGAGAAAAAATGTCCATATTTACAGCATAAAATGTCATTAATCAGAAATACATCTTAAAATTATCCCTGTATTTTTTGGGGGACACGTCAAAATGCTTTTCAAATATCTTGTAAAAATACGAAAGATCATAAAACCCCAGCTCGTCCGCAATTTCTTTGATGGGCATATCTGTGGTGTCAAGATAATCCTTCGCTTTTTCTATTCTTTTTACGGTCCTGTACTGAATGGGAGACATTCCGTAGACCGACTTAAAGCGTTTCTGAAATGCACTTCGGCTCAAATGCAATTTCTTTGCAATATCCTCGACCGACATTTCATAATCGCCAGCCAAAAGCTCTGCGCCCTTGGCTATATATACATCATTTTCTGACCTGTTCTTTATTTCCACAGCCGAGTAAAGTGTGTGAAGAAGCCGATAAAATAAAGACCTCGTCAAAAGCGAATTGCCCTCATTGCTGTACGACTCAACGACGTCCTTAAAATACCCCGACAATACCTGCATTTTGTCTCCGTAATACAAGACGGGATCTTTGGTATCACAAAGGTCACCGCCTGTAATATCAAAATTCACAAGATAGTTTTTGACCTCACCGAGACTTATGTCAAATTCAGCCTCGTAGTAGCTCCCCTTGGGCAGATATATTATGTCGCCCGAATACATCTCGATTTTTTGTCCGTCAAAGGTATAGGTGATGTGACCGTTCAGAAGATACAAGAATCCATAGTCCATTCTTGCGCTGTTTTTATAGCTGTATTTTTTTGTTCGCCATGTTTGCACAAATGCTCTGTACAACGTGTATTCAGCCTCATTGCTTAAGGTGATGCTCATATTTCTTCAGCTCCTTTATTATACATTATACACCGTAATACTAAAAAATACAATCACTAAATCAAAATATACATTTATTCTACTAAATTTCGGCTGTATAATAAATAAAAAATACAACTTTAAATACATAGGAGTTATTTATGAAAGCCGATATTTTTACCACAAACAAATACGGAGAATACATTAAAGGTTCGATTTTTGACGGCGAAAAGCTTGCCGCGTCAACTGTTGTAACGGAAGACACCTCTTTTGTAAATAACAGCTTCAGAGGCTTTGGCGTCGCAATTACAGGCTCTTCCTGCTACAATCTCAGCAAGATGGATGCCGAAAAAAGACACGAAATTTTGACACACCTCTATTCACCAAGCGGAATAGGTCTTAAGGTCGGCAGGCTCTCTGTCGGCTCAAGTGACTATTCGGCGGAGGTGTATACATACGACGACGTACCGAACGACGTTTCGTTAAGTCACTTCTCGATCGAAAGAGACAAAGATTATATTATCCCGATAATCAAAGAAATTCTGTCCATCAATCCCGATCTGATGCTTTTTGCATCCCCCTGGTCTCCTCCCGGCTGGATGAAAACAGGCGGCTCGATCGGAGGCGGATATATGAGAGACAAGTACCTCGACGTTTATGCCGATTATTTTGTAAAATATATTAAGGCATACGAGGAAGAAGGAATCAAGATATCCGCAGTTACTATCCAAAATGAGCCCGAGACTCATCAAAACGGTCAAATGCCCGCCTGCAGATGGCATCCCGATACTGAATCAAAATTCGCAAGCATACTCAGAAAAAGATTTGACGAAAACAATATAAACACAAAGATCTGGCTTTACGATCACAATTTTATAAGGACCGACAGAGTTAAATGGTGTTTCGAGGAATATCCCGATTTAAGAAAGGATTGCGCCGGAGTTGCATTCCACTACTATCACGGCGATATTTCTCAAACCACGGTACTCAGAGAGTGCTTCCCTGAGCTTGAGCTTCATTTCACAGAGGGCGGCCCCCGTCTCTACGACAACTATGCAACCGACTGGTGCAAATGGGGACTTATGGTAACAAAAGCACTCGTCCACGGCTACGCATCGTTTACAGGCTGGAATCTCATGCTCGACGAGATGGGCGGCCCTAACGTAGGTCCATACTTCTGCGGAGGACTCGTCACCCGAAACAGCCAAGATAACGCCCTGTCATACAGCGGTCAGTACAAGGTGTTCAAGCATTTTTCTCCCTTTTTAGATAATGCCGCGATCTCTCCCTTGAAATTCAATCGCCACGAGCTGTCGCTTTTCGCCCACCCCAAGCAGGAAAGATATACCGAAGGCTGTGTTGCACACACCCCCGACGGAAAAACAGTTCTCTTTCTCATTAACCCGTCGGACAAAAAGGAGCAGCTTCAGTATTATCATAACAATAAATGGTGGTACATCGAAATGATGCCCGACACCCTCGCCACGGTAATTATTTGAAGCCTAAATAACAAAAGAAAAAAGCCTTCCTCCGAGAGGCAGCGAAGCGTTACTACGCGTAATGAATGACAGTCCGGTGGACTGTCAGAACGCGAGTGTGACCGAACCACAGCGAGACGGGGGATCGCGTCAGCGGTGGAAGGAGCCTGCGAAATGTTTAAACTTGTGCAAACTTGATTATCTCGCACTCTCCCTCAGTCTTTTGCTTCGCAAAATCCAGCTTCCGAGTGATAGGGGTTCCCCGAACCGAGCTTCTTGCATATATTTTTTTAAAAAATATATGCAAAAAAATAAAGGTATACGAAAATCGTATACCTTATATTTTTTATTTTAAATTAACCAAGTTTAGCGTAGTTAATCTTGATGCCGGGGCCCATTGTAGATGCGATTACGCAGCTCTTAATGTACTGACCCTTAGCAGCTGCAGGCTTAGCCTTGATAACAGCGCCGATGAGTGCATCGAAGTTTTCCTGGAGCTTTTCAGCACCGAAGGAAGCCTTACCGATGGGGCAGTGGATGATGTTGGTCTTATCAAGACGGTACTCGATCTTACCTGCCTTAGCTTCTTTAACAGCCTTAGCAACATCGGGAGTAACTGTACCTGCCTTGGGGTTAGGCATAAGTCCCTTAGGACCGAGAACCTTACCGAGACGGCCTACCAAGCCCATCATGTCGGGAGAAGCAACGATTACGTCGAAGTCGAACCAGTTTTCCTTCTGGATCTTTTCTACGTACTCTTCAGCACCCGCATAGTCAGCACCTGCATCGAGAGCAGCCTGAACCTTGTCGCCCTTTGCAAATACA
>JAFSAM010000063.1 GCA_017441005.1 Clostridia bacterium
GCAAAAGACTGAGGGAGAGTGCGAGATAATCAAGTTTGCACAAGTTTAAACATTTCGCAGGCTCCTTCCGTCACGGCATTGCCGTGACACCTTCCTCTCGGAGGAAGGCTTATTGAGTGCCACATCTGTGGCGGTAGAGCAAGTTTGCAAGTGTCAAATTCTTCGATGGGCTATCAGCCCCGCCAGTAATATGACGTTATACGCCTGAGCAAACCACCGGCTTAGCGGGTGGTTATGATTTGTTTTTTAGGGGGAGCAACCGTAAATTGCAGGTTTTTTTGAAAATGTGTTAGTGACAAAAAACAAGAAAAAAGCTGATATTCCTTATTTTTTCTGTTTTGGAAAAAAATGTGCAACCTTGAGTTGACAAAAAAATATCAAGTTCGGTTGCTTGACGGAAGCGTAAACGGGTGAATATAATAATGGTTGTAGCCTGCTGTAAAGGCGATCCAAAAGCAGTTATAGCCAAACAGGATCATAATAAGTAGATCCGATATACAGAATCAAAGATAATTTACGGAGGATAGATAATGACTTTAGGGCAAAAAATAGCCATACTGCGTACGGCAATGCAAATGTCACAGGAGCAGCTTGCTGGGGAGCTTGAAGTTTCCCGCCAGTCTGTTTCAAAATGGGAGTCCGATCAGTCGGTTCCCGAGGTCGGAAAGATATTACAGCTTTCGTCGCTTTTTAACGTGACGACGGACGATCTGCTTCGCGATGAGATACCGTTGGCTCCCACATATACAGAGACTCTTTTCAGACCGAAGGAGTCGGTCGTTTTCAACGGGCGATATTTCGGAACGGACGGATTTCGAGGCGAGGCAAACGTAAAGCTGACGGCAACACACGCATTTAAGATCGGACGCTTTTTAGGCTGGTATTATTCGAAAACACATTCCGACAACAGAAAAGCAAGAGTAGTGATAGGAAAAGACACAAGGCGTTCGAGCTATATGCTTGAATATGCCATCGTTGCGGGTATAACCTCCTCGGGGGCTGATGCATATATGCTTCACGTAACGACCACTCCCAGCGTATCCTATGTGGTGAGGCAGGATCTTTTCGACTGCGGAGTTATGATCTCGGCATCCCATAACCCGTTTTTTGACAACGGAATAAAGCTTATAAACAGCGCGGGCGAAAAAATGGATGATGCCACCTTGGCTTTGATCGAGGATTATATCGACGGCGACCTGTCGCGGCTCGAGGCGGAGGGCGACGACCTTCCTCTGGCGGTCAGAGAAAAGGTAGGATGTGTGATCGACTACGTGGCGGGCAGAAACAGATACGTAGGCTTTCTCATTTCCCTTGCGGCAAATTCTTACCGCAGTTTGAAGGTTGCGATCGACTGCGCAAACGGCTCATCCTGGATGATAGCACGGTCGGTGTTCAGTGCCTTGGGAGCACAGGTGCACGTGATCAATGCAGAGCCCGACGGCATAAACATAAACGAGCAGGCGGGCTCTACCCATATCGGCGCATTGCGCAAATACGTAAGAGAGCATCAGATGGACGTGGGCTTTGCCTTTGACGGAGATGCCGACAGATGCATCGCCGTAGACGAAAACGGAAATATAGTAAACGGCGATCACATACTGTTTATTATAGCAAGAAGACTGCGTGACAAGGGGCTTCTTCCGGGAAACAAGGTCGTCACCACAATAATGTCGAATATGGGACTGTATAAGGCTCTTGACGATGCGGGAATAGGTTACATCCAGACGACCGTCGGTGACAGATACGTCCACGATGCTATGATGGAAAACAACTACTATCTCGGCGGAGAGCAGTCGGGACACACCATAATACGAAAATACGCAACGACGGGTGACGGCATTTTGACGGCAATAATACTGCTCGAAGAGATGATCGACAGAAAGACGGGACTCGGTGAGCTTGCCTCTTACGTGACCATGTATCCACAGTCGATACGAAACGTGCACGTTACGGATAAGGCGGCGACGGCGCAGAACAGTCAGGTGAGGGCACTTATGGATAAAATAGCCGAGGAACTCGGAAATGACGGAAGAATACTGCTCAGAGAAAGCGGAACAGAACCTGTCGTAAGGATCATGGCAGAAAGCGGCAGTCAGAAGGTATGTGAGAATTATACTGCCGAGGTAGAAGAACTGATATACAGTCTCGGACTGGGTAAGAGAGATAAGTGAGGTTTATCAATGTGCGGAATTATTGGCAGAGTGGGGAGCGATAATGCAGTACCCTATCTTTTGAAGGGACTTGAATGTCTGGAATACAGAGGATATGATTCGGCGGGAATAGCTTTGTTTTCGGCAGAGACGATCGAGTCATACAAAACGGTCGGCAGGCTGTCGGGACTGAGAGAAATAACGGAAAGGGCAACCCCTGTCGGATGTGTGGGGATCGGACATACAAGATGGGCGACGCACGGCGGTCCGTCGGTCGAAAATGCGCACCCGCATTTCAGCCACTCAAAGCGTTTTGCGCTGGTGCATAACGGAATAATCGAAAACTCAAACGAGCTTGCAGAAAGCGAGCTTAAGGGAATAGAATACAATTCGGAGACCGACACCGAAAAAGCGGTGCATCTGCTTGAAAAATACTATAACGGAAACGTGGTTGAAACTATAAGCAAGGTGATATCTTTGCTTAAGGGGTCTTATGCATTGGGGATACTGTGTAAGGATCATCCCGACACTCTGTTCTGTACTGCCATGTCGAGTCCGCTCGTGGCGGCAAAAACGGCTGATGGCGGCTTTATTTGCTCGGATGCGGGGGCGCTTTCGGCTTATGCGGACGGGTATTATCCCATCAAAAACGGCGAGATATGTGTTTTGACTAAAAAATCAATAGAGTTTTACGATCAATTCGGAAGCAGTATCGAAAAAAAGGCTGTAAGCATTGACGTCGGTACGCTGACCTCCGACAAGCAGGGCTACGATCACTATATGATGCTTGAGATGCTTCAGCAGCCCGATGCCGTAAGGGATACCGTTATTCCCATGATCAAAAACAACGGGATCAATATTGAAAATATAGACCTGACCGATGATTATATAAAAAACGAACTGCACGAGGTCGTCATAGTTGCCTGCGGCTCGGCATACCACGCGGGGGTGGTTGGCAAGCAGCTTATCGGCTCATTGGCTAACATAAGGGCGCAGGCGGAGATCGCCTCCGAATTCAGATATACAGAGCCTTTGATAGATAAGCACACTCTTGCGATATTTATAAGCCAAAGCGGCGAGACCGCAGATACTTTGGCAGCCCTCCGACTTGCAAAGCAAAAGGGGGCGAAGATACTGTCGGTGGTGAACGTATGCGGAAGTGCGATAGCAAACGAAAGTGACAACGTGATATACACTAAGGCGGGCAGAGAGGTCGCAGTCGCAACTACCAAGGCGTACAGCGCACAGCTTGCGGTGCTTTATGCTCTTGCGATCAGACTTGCAAGAGGCAAGGGGACTATGTGTGCCGAGACCGAAAAAAGAATGACGTATGAGCTTGCGGCACTGCCTCAAAAAATTCAGCAGACGATCGACCGCAATATCGAAAAAGCCGAAATATATGCACAGCGTTTTTCAAAGGCAACGGATATATATTTCATCGGCAGAAGGCTCGACTATGCCGCGTCTCTCGAGGCATCGTTAAAAATGAAGGAGATCAGCTATATCCATTCGGAGGCTTATGCGGCGGGAGAAATGAAGCACGGCACGTTATCGCTGATCGAAACGGGAGTCCCCGTTATCGCACTCGCTTCAGACGGCGAAATATTCGGTAAGACCTACAGCAATATTTGCGAGGTGATGGCAAGGGGCGCCGATATGCTCGTCGTTACAACAGAAAAAAATAAGCACCTTGTTTCAGAATTTAAGAATACTTTTATCGTTCCCGATACACTTCCCGAATTTACGGTTTCTTTGCAGATAGTTCCCCTACAGCTGCTCAGTTATTACACAGCCAAAAAGAAGGGCTGTGACATCGATAAACCGAAAAATCTGGCAAAAAGCGTGACGGTAGAATGATTTAGAGTATAGGCATTCCGTGTTTGGTATTTTTTCGGGCACGGGATGCCGTTTTTTGTTGTAAACAATAAACCGAGCGGCTTTTTTTGAAGCCGCTCGGCAAAATTACATTTGTTTTATTTGTTTTTTGCTTTTTCTTTGTCGGAGGCTTTTGGTTTGCCTGAGCAAGAGCCGCCGCACCCGTCGGAATATGGACAGCCTATGCATTTTTTGCCGTTCTTTTTTGATTTTACGATGTAATATATAGCAAGACAAACGGCAAGGACGATTATCCCGAGTATGACGTAATCCATAAAGTGTCCCCTTTTTCTTTTAACATTGTGCGGGTATGATAGCATTATTTTGCCTGTTTGTCAAGTTTGGTTAAGAAATATCGGCTTTTTGAGCATAAAAAAAGCGCAATCTTCCGACAGGCATTGACATATTATCAAAAAAATGTATAATAAATATATAAAAAATCGATAATTCGGCATTTAAAAAAATAAGATGAAAAGGAAAGAGCTTTATGAAACTATTAAGATTCAGAAAACTGTTTGCCATTATTGCTTTGACCGTAATGGTGCTTATGGTTTTGGCGACCGGTGTGAGTGCTGCCGAGGAAAGTGAATACACAGATCTCGGTAATGCGATCGATTATCTCGACGAGTATACTTACCACAAAAACAACGACCCGAATTTCGAGCAGAATTCGGCAATTGCGATCGAGACCGCGAAGGGAAGGACCTCGCTGTTCAGTACGTGGTGGTCTCTTTTGCCTCCGCTGATAGCAATTGCGCTGGCGCTTATAACAAAAGAGGTGTATTCCTCTCTGTTTGTCGGTATTCTTGCGGGCGGTCTGCTTGCCGCAAACTTTAAGCCTTCAGCCACGGTCGACAATGTTGTAAACGACGGTATCGTGAAGGCGGTTTCGGACACGGCGGGTATCTTCGTATTTCTTGTCATTCTCGGTGCGATAGTATCGCTTATCAATAAGGCCGGCGGCTCAAGGGCATTCGGCAGATGGGCGGAAACACACATTCACTCAAAGATGGGCGCGGCATTTGCCACGTTTATTCTCGGCTTGCTTATATTCATTGACGACTATTTCAACTGCCTTACTGTCGGCTCGGTAATGCGTCCGGTAACAGACACACACAAGATATCGAGAGCAAAGCTTGCATATATTATAGACGCGACGGCGGCTCCCGTATGTATGATCGCTCCCATTTCATCGTGGGCGGCGGCAGTTTCGAAATATGCCGAGGGCGATGACGGCTTCAGCCTTTTTATCAAGGCGATCCCATATAACTTCTACTCCTTGCTTACCTTTGTGTTTATAATTGCAATAATCGTTATGAAGTTTGACTTCGGTCCGATGAAGCTTCACGAGCTTAATGCAGAAAAGGGCGATCTGTTTACCTCGGGCGAGGTAAAGAAGGGCGATTTTGAGGATGAAGGCAATCCGAACGGAAGAGTGTTCGACCTTCTTTTCCCCATACTCGTTCTTATCGGTTCTTGCATATTCTCGATGATCTACGTCGGCTACGGCGTGCTTGGCGATACAAGTGCCGGATTTATCAAGGCTTTTTCTGCAACAGATGCAACGGTCGCATTGCCTTGGGGCGGACTGATCGCACTTGTTATTACTATAATCTACTACAATATTCGCCGTGTTGTTAAGTTTAAAGCTTGTATGGACAGCATCCCCGAGGGCTTCAAGGCGATGGTTCCCGCAATATTGATCCTCACTATGGCAACCGCCCTTAAGAATATGACTACCCTCCTCGGTGCTAAGGTGTTTGTCGGTCAGCTTATGGAGGGTGCGGCTGCAGGTCTTACGTACTTCCTTCCCGCGATAATATTCCTTGTTGCTTGCGGACTCGCATTTTCGACCGGTACCTCCTGGGGAACATTCGGTATACTCATTCCCATCGTTACGGCGATCTTCTCACCCGAATCTCCCCTTATGATAATCGGTGTATCCGCCTGCCTTGCAGGTGCTGTATGCGGTGACCACTGCTCTCCCATTTCCGACACGACGATCATGTCGTCGGCGGGAGCACAGTGCGACCACATAAACCACGTATCGACCCAGCTTCCTTATGCGCTCACCGTTGCAGGAGTATCGTTTGTAAGCTTCATCTTTGCAGGCATTATCCAAAACGTATACATATCGCTTGCTATCGCGGTGGTGCTTATGATAGGAACACTTTTCGCAATAAAGTTCATTACTCAAAGAGCAAAAACAAAATAAATTCAGAATACACAAAAATAATCCGTCAACGAACTGACGGATTATTTTTATTTTTAACAATTACGTCATAGAAAACAAACGCAAAACGTGGTATAATATAAGTTGTTTTTCAAATATGTAAAATATTGAAAGTTTTTTATAAAATGGAAAGGAGAAAACGATGTTAAAAAGGCTTTTCGGCTGTGTAAGAGAGTATAAAAAATATGCTGTCTACACACTGATATTCATGGTCGTCGAGGTTATAATCGACTGCCTGTTGCCATTCATTGCCGCGAAGGTCATAAACAACCTTCAGTCGGAGGCGGGCGTCGATATGGGCTATATAATCAAGATAGGTCTTATATTGATCCTGATGGCACTGATTTCTCTTGCTATGGGGGCATTGGCGGCTATGACGGCGGCAAAGGCTTCGGCGGGCTTTGCAAAAAACCTCAGACACGATATTTTTGAAAATGTACAGACCTATTCTTTTGAGAATATAGACAAGTTTTCCTCGGCATCTCTCGTTACGAGAATGACGACCGACGTCGCAAACGTGCAGATGTCGTTTATGATGCTTATAAGAATCGCGGTGCGTGCACCCCTAATGCTTATTTTTTCGATCGTGATGGCGTTTATTATGGGCGGATGGCTTGCAAGCTCGTTTGTGATACTCATCCCCATACTTGCCGGCGGACTTCTTTTGATCGCAAAGAACGCAATGCCTGCATTCAGAAGAGTATTCAAGAAATACGATAAGCTTAACGAGTCGATCGAAGAAAACGTGCGTGCGGCAAGAGTAGTAAAGGGCTTCTCGCGCGAGGAATATGAAAAAAAGAAATTCGGTAAAGCGGCAGACGAGATACAGAATGACTTTACAAAGGCGGAGAGAATAGTTGCGCTCAACTCGCCCATAATGCAGTTCTGTGTATATTTCAATATGATCTTCGTTATGATCGTAGGCTCGATGCTTGCAATAAAATCGGGCGGCACTACAATAAACGTGGGCGAGATGTCCGCTATGCTGACCTACGGTATGCAGATCCTTATGAACCTTATGATGCTTTCGATGATATACGTTATGCTTACGATGTCCATGGAATCGATGAAGCGTATATACGAGGTGTTGTCGGAAAAAACGGTACTTGATAACCCAAAGGATCCCGAGTATGAGGTCAAGGACGGCTCGATCGAATTCAAGGACGTAAGCTTCAAGTATTCCGCAAAGGCGAAAAAATATGCACTTTCAGACATCGACGTCAAGATCGAATCAGGTATGACCGTCGGTATAATCGGCGGTACCGGCTCGAGTAAATCCTCGCTTGTACAGCTGATCCCCCGTCTATATGACGTTACCGAGGGCAGTGTTAAGGTAGGCGGAATCGACGTAAGAAAGTACGATATCGAGGCATTGAGAAGCAGTGTTGCCATGGTTTTGCAGAAGAATCTGCTGTTTTCGGGTACTATAAATGAAAACCTCCGCTGGGGCAACCCCAATGCCACTGATGAAGAGATCAGAGAGGCTTGTCGACTTGCGCAGGCAGACGATTTCGTAATGTCCTTCCCCGACGGATACGAAACAAAGATAGAGCAGGGCGGTACAAACGTTTCGGGCGGTCAGAAGCAGAGGCTCTGTATTGCGAGAGCGTTGCTGAAGAAGCCGAAGATACTTATCCTCGACGACTCGACGAGTGCTGTCGATACAAAGACCGACGCGCTTATCCGCGCGGGCTTTAAGGAATATATACCCGAGACTACTAAGATCATTATTGCCCAGAGAATTGCCTCTGTCAGCGATGCTGACTTAATAATCGTTATGGACAACGGCAAGATCGCCGATATGGGCAACCACGAGAAGCTGTTAAAAACCTCCGACATTTACCGCGAGGTGTATGAGCAGCAGACAAACGGAGGTGAGGACGATGAGTAAAAACAAGCCGAACTCCGTACAAAAGGGCGGCAGCCCCAAAAGAAGAATGAACTTCAAGGTCCTTGGCAGGGTGATGAAGCTTCTGTTCAAATTCTATCCTGTTTTGATTCCCATCGTGGCGGTGTGCATAGTCACGTCGGCACTGGTATCTGCCATTCCCTCGGTGTTTACACAGAAGGTTATGGCGATCATAACACGTTATCTTGACAGCGGCGATATGAACTGGTCGGTCGCAAAGACGGAGATACTTCCGCTTGTCGGCATACTGATCGCACTTTACGTTGTTTCATTGGCATTTATCGTTTTGCAGACACAGCTTATGGCATATATAACCCAGGGCTTCCTCGGCAAGATGAGAAAGAAAATGTTTGACGGAATGCAGAATCTGCCCATCAAATATTTCGACACACACAAGCACGGCGATATAATGAGCTATTATACAAACGATATCGATACGCTCCGTCAGCTTATTTCGCAGTCACTTCCGTCACTTCTTCAGGCGGGCACGATCGTTCTTACCGTTTTGTTCATTATGCTTTATTACAGCATTTGGATGACGCTTATCGTATTGCTCGGCGTTTTGGGAATGTTTTTCGTTTCCAAAAAGTTTGGCGGCGGCTCTGCAAAATACTTTATCCGCCAGCAGAAGTCTATTGCAAAGACCGAGGGCTACGTTCAGGAGATGATGAACGGTCAGAAGGTCATAAAGGTATTCTGCCGCGAGGAGCAGGTAAAAGAAGACTTCAATGCAATAAACGTAGAATTGTGCAACGATACGATGAAGGCTCACGCTTATGCGAATGCCTTAGGTCCTGTTATAATGAATATCGGTAACATACTGTACGTAATATGCGTTACCGTAGGCGGACTTTTCCTCTTGCTTGAAACACCTAACCTAAGCATCGGTCCTTTCCCCTATTTTCACCTTTCATTTGTAATTCCTTTCCTCAATATGACAAAGCAGTTTACGGGTAACGTAAATACCGTTTCCCAGCAGATCAACCACATTGTAATGGGTATGGCGGGCGCTGAAAGAGTATTTACACTTATGGACGAGCAGCCCGAGGTCGACGAGGGCTACGTTACGCTCGTCAATGCAGAGATCGCCGAGGACGGCACGGTCAAGGAATCGAGAAAGCATACGGGCAAGTGGGCTTGGAAGCATCCCCATTCCGACGGCACATTGACTTATACCGAGCTCAAGGGCGACGTCAGACTGTTTGACGTTGACTTCGGATATGAAGAGGGCAAGACGGTACTTCACGACGTTTCGGTTTATGCAGAACCGGGACAGAAGGTTGCGTTTGTCGGTGCGACGGGTGCGGGCAAAACTACCATCACCAACCTCATAAACCGCTTCTACGATATTGCCGACGGCAAGATCAGATATGACGGCATAAACATCAATAAGATCAGGAAGAGCGACCTTCGCCGTTCGCTCGGCATCGTTTTGCAGGATACAAACCTGTTTACGGGAACGGTTATGGAAAACATCCGTTACGGCAACCTTGAGGCGACCGACGATGAATGCATCAAGGCGGCAGTTCTTGCCGGTGCTGACGATTTTATCACCCGACTTCCCGACGGATATAACACAATGCTTTCAAACAACGGCGCAAACCTCTCGCAGGGACAGCGCCAGCTCATTGCGATCGCAAGAGCGGCTGTTGCCGATCCCCCTGTTATGATACTTGACGAGGCGACCTCGTCGATCGATACAAGAACGGAAGCCATCGTCCAGAGGGGTATGGATAAGCTTATGGAGGGAAGAACGGTATTTGTAATTGCACACCGTCTCTCCACGGTCAAAAACTCCGACGTTATTATGGTGCTTGAAAAGGGCAGAATAATCGAACGCGGAAACCACCAAAAACTGATCGAAGAAAAGGGTACTTACTACCGGCTTTATACCGGAAGCTTTGAATTGGAATAACGTAAAAATAAAAACGTTTGCGACTAAAAATACGCAAACGTTTTTTGCTTTTGTAATCGTTTCTTTTGGCATTATTCCTCTATATAAAAGCCGGAAAAGGTCATCGTTACGGGCGTTCCGTTTACCGTAGCCTCGATGAGGACAGGGACCTTGGTATCGCTTGAAACAAAAACGGTCGCTTTGCCGAAAGAACAGTCAAATTCTGCCTTTTTCACCTTTACACCGCCGATCATATCGGGAACAACGGATGTTATTTCATCCATACCGAGCGAAAATAGCTTGAGGGCTTCGGCGGATACGTTTGTGTTGTTCTTGATCGGAACGTGTACACTTCCCGAGGTAAAGAAAAGTCCCTCGCGTGTTTTTTCTACCGTAACGCCCTTGACGGACGGGGGAGATAGGAATTCCATTTTGATGTCGTTTTCGTTTTCTTTTTGGATACGCACCGAATAGGTAATACCGTTTATTTCGACTGAGGCATCAGTCTTGAAATTTTTAGTTTGGTATTCGATCGGTGACGGCTCCTTTGAACAGCCGACAACAGTTATAACAAGTACAAAAATCAGTAACAGAGCAAGTTTTTTTGCCATATAAACACCTCTTTGCTTTTTGATTATCTGATAAATTTTATTCAAAAATATATATTTTATGCAGAGATAAATAATGTTGACAATAAAGTGTAAATATGGTATCATAATAGATAGTTATACAGTACAAAAGACGTGTAAAACGGAGGAATTATTATGCAGGCAGTAATTAGTGTAACAGGAAAGGATAACATCGGTATCGTCGCTAAAACATCAAATATTTGCGCTGAATATAACGTAAATATCGCAGACGTATCGCAGACTATTCTCCAGAATTATTTTGTAATGATCATGCTTGTCGACATCGACAATATAAGCGTACCCTTTAACGATTTCGTTGATATAATGTCCGAAATGGGCAAGAAGAACAACCTTGAAATTCATACTATGCACGAAGATATTTTCAATTCCATGCACAGGATCTGACGGGGGATAAAAATGCTTAATATTCACGATATACAAGAAACCATCAATATGATACGGGACGAGAATCTCGATATTCGTACCGTAACTATGGGTATCAGCCTTTTCGACTGCGTAAGCGATGACGAAAACAGACTGAACGACAAGATATACGATAAGATCACGAAATCGGCTGAAAAGCTCGTTTCCGAATGCGAGGTAATAGAAAAGCAGTACGGAATCCCGATCATAAACAAGCGTGTTTCGCTTACCCCCATTTCTCTTGTGGGCGGCAATATAAGTTCCGACGGCTACGTAAGAATTGCACATACCCTGGACAAGGCGGCGCAAACACTCGGCATCAACTTTATCGGCGGCTTCGGCGCATTGGTCGAAAAGGGAATGACCGTCGGTGCATCAAACCTCATCGACGCTATTCCGCAGGCATTGGCTGAAACGAATTTGGTATGCTCATCGGTAAACGTGGCTTCCACCAAGGCGGGCATCAATATGGATGCATTGGCAAAGATGGGACGTATCATCAAGCAGGCGGCATATCTGACAAGAGACAGAGACTCGATCGGCTGTGCGAAGTTCGTTGTTTTTGCAAACGTGCCCCAGGATAACCCGTTTATGGCGGGCGCATTCCACGGTGTCGGCGAAAACGAAAAGATCATCAACGTTGGCGTATCGGGTCCCGGCGTTGTTGCAAGTGCGATCAAGAGAGCGGGCAACTGCAGAATGGACGAGCTTGCAGAGGTGATCAAAAAGACTGCATTCAAGATCACAAGAGTCGGTCAGCTCGTTGCTCACGAGGCATCGAAGAGACTTGACGTGCCCTTCGGAATCGTCGACCTCTCTCTCGCTCCCACCCCGGCGGTAGGCGACTCTGTTGCATATATTCTCGAGGGAATGGGACTTGAAAAGTGCGGCGCACACGGTACGACGGCTGCCCTCGCAATGCTGAATGACGCAGTCAAGAAGGGCGGCGTTATGGCATCGTCACACGTTGGCGGCTTGTCGGGCGCATTTATTCCCGTATCCGAGGATGCGGGTATGATCAGCGCGGCGGCTACAGGCGCACTTACACTCGAAAAATTGGAAGCAATGACTGCCGTATGCTCGGTAGGTCTTGATATGATAGCAATTCCCGGAGACACTCCTGAGGAAGTGATCTGCGGAATCATCGCCGACGAGATTTCGATCGGTGTAGCAAACACCAAGACAACAGCGGTAAGAGTAATTCCCGCTTACGGCAAGAAGGAAGGCGACAGCGTTGTATTCGGCGGACTTCTCGGCGAAGCACCCGTAATGCACGTCAATAAGCATTCTCCCGCAGTGTTTATCAACCGCGGCGGACGTGTTCCCGCTCCTATTCACAGCTTGAAAAACTGATATTTAAAGCGATATTTAAAGCACCGTGCCTTGATATGGCACGGTGCTTTTTGCGTGTGCATGTATAATTGCAACGGCGAAGTATATACATCGAAGCCTTACCCTCCGCCGCACAGAGACGGTGTCAGATGGAGGTCTCATTTGTGCAAACAAAAGCCCCTTCTTTGGGAGGGGTGTCTCGGTGTAGCCGGGACGGGGTGGGGCTTAAAGAAAAGTAACTATACATCAAGCCCCCTTCCGTCAGCCTACGGCTGACACCTGTCTCGCTGAGGCGGAGGGCAGGCTCGGCTTATACGGGAACCCCCAAACCTCGACAAGCTCGGTTCGGGGAACCCCTACCACGGGAACCCCCAAACCTCGACAAGCTCGGTTCGGGGAACCCCTACCACGGGAACCCC
>JAFSAM010000064.1 GCA_017441005.1 Clostridia bacterium
TAAAAGTTTACAGGAAAATCTTTTATTTCAGATTTGTTTGTGGTATAATACCTAATAAATTATGACTTGATTCGTCAAACGGGTGTTTTTACCCTTGATCTTGACAGTAAAAGAAACGGCTGTGAATACTTGGAAAGGGGGTCGAGTGCTACTATGGACAAGTTCAAATTAGTATCTCCATTCAAGCCAACGGGAGACCAACCAGAAGCGATTGAAGCACTTGCAAATGGTATTGAAAATGGCTTAAAAGAGCAGGTTTTACTAGGTGTTACAGGTTCCGGAAAAACTTTTACAATGGCAAATGTAATCGCAAAAGTGAACCGTCCGACACTTATTTTGGAACCCAATAAAACCCTTGCAGCCCAGACCTGTTCCGAAATGCGGGAGTTCTTTCCAGAAAACTCCGTCAATTTCTTTGTGTCCTATTATGATTACTACAAGCCCGAGGCATACATCCCCGGAAGAGACCTGTATATCGAAAAGGATGCACTTGTAAACGATGAGATAGACAAGCTACGCCACAGCGCGACCTCGTCGCTTTTTGAAAGAAACGATGTCATCATAGTGTCGAGCGTATCGTGCATTTATTCGCTCGGTGACCCCGCCGAGTATCAAAAGATGGTGCTTGGTCTGCGACCCGGAATGCTCATTGACCGAAATAGTGTCATTTCCTCACTTATTGAGATGAACTATGACAGAAACGATATAAACTTTGTCAGAAACAAGTTCCGTGTGCGCGGAGACGTGCTCGAGATCTTTCCGTCATCGTCGGGAGAAAAGGCTATAAGAGTTGAATTTTTCGATGACGAAATAGACCGTATATCCGAAATAAACGTCGTTACGGGCGAGCTTTTGCGCCGCCTCAGTTATATTTCGATATTCCCCGCATCCCACTATGCCATGACCCCCGAAAGGCGAGAGGCGGCATTGGGACAGATCGAGGAGGAAATGATCGAGCGCGGAAAGTATTTCCGTGACGAGGGAAAGCTGATCGAGGCTCAAAGGATCGAGGAGCGCACGAGATACGATCTTGAAATGCTCCGCGAGATCGGCTTCTGCCACGGGGTCGAAAACTATTCGCGTGTGCTGTCGGGCAGAGAGCCCGGATCGACACCGTATACGTTGCTCGACTACTTCCCGAAGGACTATTTGATGTTTGTGGACGAGTCGCACGTAACTTTGCCGCAGGTAAGGGGAATGAGCGGAGGCGACAGGGCAAGAAAGCAAAACCTTGTCGATTTCGGCTTCAGACTGCCGTCTGCTTTTGACAACAGACCTCTGTTTTTTGATGAATTTGAGAGTAAGCTCGATAAGGTGATATACGTTTCGGCTACACCCTCTGACTACGAAAAGGATAGGTCGGAAAATATTGTCGAGCAGCTTATAAGACCGACGGGACTTGTCGATCCTTCCGTTGAGGTAAGACCGATCAAGGGACAGGTCGACGATCTGATGGGAGAGATTCGTGCCAGAACCGAAAAGGACGAAAGAGTGCTTGTTACCACCCTGACCAAGAAGATGGCGGAGGATCTGACCGAGTATTTAGCTTCAAACAAGATCAAGGTAAAATATATACACCACAACGTCGAGACCATCGAGAGAATGGAGATCGTACGCGATCTGCGCGTGGGAAAATTCGACGTGCTTGTGGGAATAAACCTGCTCAGAGAGGGACTTGATATCCCCGAGGTCTCGCTTGTTGCCATTCTCGATGCCGACAAAGAGGGCTTTTTGCGTTCGGAGACTTCGCTTATACAGACGATAGGCAGAGCTGCGAGAAATGCAAACGGCAAGGTTATTATGTATGCCGACGAGATCACAAGATCGATGAAGGCGGCGATAGACGAGACGGAGAAGCGAAGAAAGGTACAGATGGCATACAACGAAAAGCACGGGATCGTTCCGCAGACCATCAAGAAAAAGGTGCTTGACGTTATTGAGATCGGCATGAAGGACGACGACTTGACAAAGCCGAAGAAAAAGAAGCTTTCGAAGAGGGATACCGAAAAGGCGATAGAGGAATTGACGCGCGAGATGAAGGAATGCGCAAAGCGGCTTGACTTTGAAAGGGCGGCATATTTGCGTGATCTGATCGTCGGTATGCAAAAAGAGAATAAAACAAAGAATTGACGAAAGGGAACTAAAGAAGAAGCAAAATGGCTGAAGACAGAAAATTAACGGTAAAGGGTGTCAGGGTAAACAACCTGAAGAATATAGATCTTACGATACCGAGAGATAAGTTTGTCGTGTTTACGGGACTTTCGGGCTCGGGCAAATCATCACTCGCCTTCGATACGATATATGCCGAGGGACACAGAAGGTTTGTGGAATCGCTTTCCTCGTATGCCCGTATGTTCCTCGGACAGCTTGATAAGCCCGACATTGATTCGATCGAGGGACTTTCGCCCTCAATTTCGATCGATCAGAAGACCACGTCGAAAAACCCCCGTTCCACCGTCGGAACGGTGACCGAGATATACGATTATCTCCGTTTGCTGTATGCGAGGGTAGGTGTTCCGCACTGTCCCGTTTGCGGCAAGGAGATAAGACAGCAGACGGTCGACCAGATACTCGACAGCATTATGACTCTTGAGGGCGGCTCACGCTTTATGGTGTTAGCTCCCGTAGTTAAGGCAAAAAAGGGTATGCACGAAAAGGTGATCGACCAGGCGCGCAAAAACGGATACGTAAGAGTGAGGATCGACGGGTATATATACGATCTTGACGATATACCCAAGCTTGAAAAAAACAACAAGCACAATATAGATATTATAATCGACCGACTTGTGATGCGTGACGATATACGCACGAGACTGAGCGACTCGGTCGAGACGGCGCTTGAGCTCGCAAACGGCAACGTCGTGATCACAAGGCTCGGCAGAGACGGAGAAAAGGACGTCGACGAAGCGTATTCGATAAACTATGCCTGCGACGAGCATAATATCAGTATGGGCGAGATGTCACCCGCTATGTTTTCGTTCAACAATCCCGCAGGTGCGTGCGACGAATGCTCGGGACTGGGCGAAATGAGGACTATGTCACCCGAAAAGCTTGTGCCCGATAAGTCGCTGACACTCCGTGGCGGAGCGATCATGTGCAACGGCTTTAAATCCCTTGACGAGGATACGTGGAACGGACCTCTTTTTGAGGTTGTGGGCAAAAAATACGGCTTTACTCTCGATACCCCCATCAAGGAGTTTTCAAAAAAAGCTTACGATGCATTTATCTACGGTGACGGACTTGTCTATGATGTAAAGAGATATTTCGGAGGTGTTGCCCGCTGGTCTATGGTTAAATTTGAGGGTCTGCTGAAAATGGTACAGCAGAGATACGATATGACCGGGACCGAGTATTACGAGCAGTTTATTGAGAACACCGAGTGTCCGAAGTGTGGCGGGAAAAGACTTAAGCCCGAATCGCTGGCTGTAACCGTAGGCGGCTTGAACATATTTGAATTTTGTTCCATGTCTGTTGAAAAGGCATTGGAATTTATGGAAAAATTAGAATTTACCGAGATGGAGTACAGTATTGCGCGCGAGATCGTCAAGGAGATAAAATCCCGTCTCGGCTTCCTCAAAAACGTCGGACTCGACTATCTTACCCTTACGCGTAAGGCGGGTACTCTGTCGGGCGGTGAGGCGCAGAGAATACGTCTTGCGACCCAGATCGGATCATCGCTTATGGGCGTTATGTACGTGCTCGACGAGCCGAGCATCGGTCTGCACCAGCGCGATAACCATAAGCTTATAGAGACACTCAAGCACTTCCGCGATACAGGCAACAGTCTGATCGTCGTCGAGCACGATGAGGAAACGATGCTCGAGGCAGATTATATCGTGGATATAGGTCCGGGGGCGGGTATACACGGCGGTACCGTTGTTGCACAGGGAACACCGCAGGAGATAATGGATAACCGTGATTCCATCACGGGTGACTATCTTTCGGGAAGAAAGAAGATTGCCGTACCAAAAACAAGAAGAAAGGGTAACGGCGGCTTTATAAAGATAAAGGGTGCAAGTGAGCACAATCTGAAGAATATAGACGTCGAGTTTCCTCTCGGTGTGCTGAACTGCGTTACGGGTGTGTCCGGCTCTGGTAAGTCCTCGCTTGTAAACGGTATACTCCATCAGGTGCTTGCCCGTGATCTCAACAGAGCGATCACATATCCCGGTAAATACAAGAGTATAGAGGGGCTTGAACATCTCGATAAGGTAATAGCCATCGACCAAAGCCCGATAGGAAGAACGCCGCGTTCGAATCCCGCAACTTATACAGGGCTTTTCGGTGAGATCAGAGAGCTGTTTGCAAAGACCCCCGATGCAAAGCAGAGGGGATATTCTGCGGGCAGGTTTTCGTTCAACGTCAAGGGAGGCAGATGCGAGGCGTGCGAGGGCGACGGCGTCAAGAAGATAGAGATGCACTTTTTGCCCGACGTATACGTGACCTGTGACGTGTGCCGAGGTAAGCGTTATAACCGCGATACGCTCGAGGTCAAATACAAGGGCAAGAGCATTTTTGACGTGCTCGATATGACTGTCGAGGAGGGTGTTGAATTCTTTGACGGCATACCAAAAATCAGAAACAAGCTCAAGACGTTGTACGACGTAGGACTCGGTTATATCAAGATCGGGCAGTCGTCGACCACTCTTTCGGGCGGCGAGGCGCAGAGGGTCAAGCTCGCGACCGAGCTGTCAAAGCGCAGTACCGGCAAGACTGTATATATTCTTGACGAGCCGACGACGGGGCTTCATACCGCCGACGTCGACAGACTTATAACCATATTAAACAGACTGGTCGACGAGGGAAATATGGTAATAGTGATCGAGCATAACCTCGACGTGATAAAGGTCGCAGACCACATAATCGACCTCGGACCCGAGGGCGGCGAAAACGGCGGTGAGATAATAGCCGTCGGCACCCCCGAAATGGTTGCAAAAAATGACCGTTCTTATACGGGATACTACCTGAAAAAAGCATTGAATATGTAACAAAAAAAGACGTGAAGCATTTCACGTCTTTTTTTATCAAAGGTCCACGACCACAGGCTCGTGCTTAACTGCGGGGAGAAATTTTTCGAGAATATCTTTAGTTTTGATTTTAAGTGTCGAGGTGTTTATGCAGGGGTGACAGCGAACGAACTCGCTTTCATAGATCTCGCGGTCGAGAAGAAGCTGGATATCGTTGTTTTTATCGTTTGCAAGACCCATAATGCTTACACTGCCGGGGGTAATATCAAGAAATTCGAGCATTTTCTCGGCAGGACCGAAGGAAAGACGTGCGCTTCCGATCTGCTGTGAAAGATCTTTGGTCTTAAAAGGCTTTTTGCCGGGCATCATAAGCAGATAGAATTTTGTCATCTGTCTGTTGCAGAGAAAGAGGTTTTTGCAGATGTCGACACCGATGATCTTTTCGACCTCTTCGCAATCCTCGATGGTGTCTGCCGCATCGTGGTCGGCTCTTTCGTATTCGATTCCGAGAGAATCGAGAAGGTCATATACCTTCTTTTCTTTTTCGAGTCTTGAGTCGTAGTTTTTGGGTCTGCCCTTATAGAGTGTGGGATCAACGTTGAATGTCTTGTTTTCCATTTTTATTTCCTTTCGAGTGCGGGATGCACGTCAGATCATCTTTTTTATGAGAATAATTATACAATATTTTTCATTTTTGTTCAATAGCGTAGCGATATTTAATAGAATTTTTTTGAATAAAGTATAAAATTTTCTTGTTTTATAGACAAATCAACAATTATGGTGTATCATTAGGTATATTTATTTTAAGGATGGTACCCCAAATGCAAAACGTAAAAATAGTGGCGGATTCATCGAGCGATATTCTTGCTCTTGACGGAATAGCCTTTCAGTCGGCACCATTAAAGATCATAACAAACGAAAAAGAATACGTCGACAACAAAGATCTTGACGTAAAGGAAATGGTAGACGATCTCAGGCATTACAAGGGAAGATCATCAACCTCTTGCCCCAATCCGCAGGATTGGCTTGAATGCTTCGGTGATGCTGAAAATATATTTTGCGTTACCATTACGGCATCCCTTTCGGGAAGCTATAATGCGGCTGTGATCGCAAAGAAGCAATACGAGGAAATGCATCCCGGCAGAAGGGTACACGTTTTCAATTCTCTTTCCACGGGTCCCGAAATGTGTCTTATAATCGAAAAAATGAAAGAGCTCATCGAGAAGGGGCTAACGTTTGACGAGGTCGTTTCGGGTATCGAGGCATATATGAAGAAAACGGGACTTCTCTTTATTCTCCAGTCGATGAAAAACCTTGCAAATAACGGCAGAGTAAGCCACGCGGCGGCAAGTCTTGCGGGACTGCTCGGAATAAGAGCGATCGGACGCGCAAGTGACAAGGGCGAGCTTGAAATGCTCGAAAAAAGCAGAGGCGAGAAGAAGACGCTTGAGTCGGTCCTCGACCAGCTCAAAAAGCTTGGCTACAGCGGCGGAAAGCTCAGGATCGCACATTGCTTCAACGACCTCTTCGGCGAGAATATAAAGGCAAGAATATTGGATAAGTACAGCTTTGCCGATATAAAAATATATGCGTGCCGTGCGCTTTGCAGCTTTTATGCAGAGCTCGGCGGTCTGCTCATCGGCTTTGAAAAGGCAGAGGCAAACGGATAAGCAATACATAAAAAAGGCGTTTTTTCCCGTGTGCCGATAAGACAGTAATTCCGTAAAAATCATAATTTTACGGCATCTGTCTTACAGGATTGGAAAGCCATTACGAAAAGAACGATGTCGAGTCGAAAGACTTAGCATCGTTCTTTTTCTATCTCAAAACTTGAAATCACGGGAGATTTACTATGAAACGCCTATTATCATGCGAATTTAACTTTGATACGGTCTGTGTGGAGCTGAGGTTTTCAGACGGCACAAGAATTGCCATTGATACCATTGCGGTTGAAAACAAGGTGGCGGACAATATGTATCAGCGATCAGAGCTTGATTATCTTATTTACAATGACCCGATTGCATACGCTGATTTGATACTCAACGGCGATTCCGAAGCCTATCTAAAGGCAGTAACAGAATACAAAACTTTTGAAAACTGAACTCATTTTGCCCGTGGGAGTAGCAATATTCCTGCGGGCATAATTCTATTAGACAGTCGATAAATGAAACCTATTTGCAAATTTCTATTTACCATTTTTGAAAATATATTGAAAATGGTAAGGATTTGTGGTATAATACGTACTGTGAGGTGATGCGCCATGAAACTTATTACTCGAAATCAATATTTAGAAAAGCTCATCAATGTAATCGGTACTCCGGATATTAAGGTCATCACGGGTGTTCGTCGTAGCGGAAAATCCAAGCTGCTTGAAGCGTTCAAAAATCATATCGAACAGAATGTACCCGACCATAATATCATTCAGATCAATTTCAACTTGCCGGAGTTCGACCATTTGCTTGAGTACAGACCTTTGTATGACTACATCAATTCGCAGTATGTGGTGGGCAAAGAGAATTTTGTTTTGATTGATGA
>JAFSAM010000065.1 GCA_017441005.1 Clostridia bacterium
ACCACCGAGATCTGCAGGATCGATTATTCCTCCGGTGAGCTTAAAAGAGTAGGTTCTGTATTTTTAGAGGGACACGTCAACGATCAGTACAGTCTTGACGTTTATGACGGGGTATTGCGTGTATTTACAAGCATTGGAAACGTTGATTCAAAATTTGAAGACACCGAATACGGTCATCACGTTTACGATATAAGTAACAACGTAGTAAATGCAAGTCTTTACTGTGTAGATATAAATACTTTTGAGGTCATTGCATCTGTCGATAAGTTTGCGCCCGACGGAGAAAACGTTAAATCCGCACGTTTTGATAAAGATATAGCCTACGTTTGTACATCGGTACAGCTTACAGACCCCGTATTTATGTTTGATCTTTCCGATCTTGGCAATATAACTTATAAGGACACGGGAACTATTGAGGGCTTTTCCTCTTCGCTTGTAGATTTTGCTGACGGTTATTTGCTTGGAATTGGTATTAAAGATTGGGGCAATCCGAAAATCGAAATTTACAAAGAGGACGGCGACAAGGTAGTATCGGTAAGCGCAGTTGAACTGACAAACTCGGATATATCCGGTGTATATAAATCATATTATATAGACCGTCAGCGCGGATATATTGGACTTGGTGTCTACAAGTACGGGAATGACGAGGGATGTGTATATATAATCCTGAAATTTGAAAACGATAAGCTTCGCGTAGTTGGTGAGAGTGTACTTGAAAATCATAGAAATACAAGCACGATTCGAGGTACTCTTATTGACGGATTCTTCTATATTCTCTCCGAAGAGAATATGACGGTGATTTCCGAAGACAGCTTAGCATAAATAAGAATAGGTATACGTTGTATTGCGTATACCTATTTTTATTTGATCAAAACGGGAAATCAAGTGTTCTATGTCTTTACTTACAAGAAATAATATGGATCAGACGATGCCCATAAAAATCTCAACTACAAGTGCTACCACAACCACAAGGGCTGATATTATAAAACCGTGTATCATAGGTTTTATTCCGGATTTTTTCATTCCTGAGAATGAGGTGTTAAGTCCAATGGCAGCAAGTGCGCACACCATTAAATATTTGCTGATTGACTTTGTTTCAGATACGACCGATGCGGGGACTTTAAAAAAGCTTGCAATCAGTGACATTGCAACAAAACCGAGAATAAACCATGGAAAAATCTTTGTGATTTTAAAATCGGCTTTCAGACTTTTTCCTGTCTGACTTGCGGCGATGGCTTCTTTACGTTTTATTCGCAAATTGATAAAAGCAAAAGTGATTACTGTCGGTATTATTGAAAGAGTGCGTGTGAGCTTAACCATTGTCGCAAAGTCTCCGGCGCCTTCAGAAAATGCATATCCAGTAGCTACCACGGAGGACGTATCGTTTACCGCCGTACCTGCCCAAATACCGAAAGCCTCGTCTGTCATACCGAGTGCACGTCCCATGATCGGGAACAGTACTATCATTGCCATGTCAAACAGGAAGGTTGCGGATATGGCGTAAGCGACATCATTGTCATCAGCTTCAATTGTGGGAGCAATCGCCGCGATAGCGGAGCCACCGCATATTCCTGTACCTGCGGATATGAGGTTTGAAAGTTTCCAGTTAAGTCCTAATGCTTTGCCTATAAAATAACCGCAGCCAAAGCAGGTGAGAAGGGTAAATACCATAACGGTCAAGGACATTCTGCCAACCTTGAGGATGGTTGTAATATTCAGCGATAAGCCTAATATTATTATTGCAAATTTGAGTATCTTTTTTGAAGTGAATTTTAATCCCGGCGCAATTACGGAAAAGTATTTGCTCCTACTCAAAAAATAATTGATAATCATACCGATAAACATTGCTATTACAGCGCCGCCGATCAAATGGATAGGAAGCAATGACTCAAGCCAACACGCTACCAATGCAATCGATGCAGAAATGATGATTCCCGGAAAAAGTTTTAAGATTTTCATAGAAAAGTCTCCTGATTATTAAAATAGCATATTGATTATAGCATTGATTTGTGATAAAATCAAATTATCGTTTATTATCAATCAATAACTAATAATTATCGGAGGAGATTATGTTAGACAATAGAATTTATACTTTTCTTGCGTTATATGATGAAATGAATTACAGAAAAACCGCCGAAAGATTAAATATGACACAGCCGGGGGTTACTCAGCATATTAAATATCTTGAAAGCTACTACGGAGAAAAGCTGTTTGAATATAACGGAAGAACGCTGTCGAGGACCATATATGCAGAGATGCTAAAAAAGCATTTTGACAGTATGTTAGCCGAGGAAAAAGCGGTCAGGGAATCCTTTGAAAAAAAAGAACGGGTACACATTAACATCGGTGCTACAAAGACCGTTGGTGAATTTGTTATTGCTTCTCAGATATGCCGTTATCTCGAGGATGACAGCCACAGTCTTGATCTATGTATTGAAAACACTGAAAAGCTTTTACAGATGCTCGAGAGATCTGAGCTTGATTTTGCTGTTATTGAAGGGGTATTCGATAAGTCGAAATACGGGTATCATCTTTTTAAAAAAGAGCGGTTTTTGGGGGTATGTGCCAAGACTCACCGCTTTGCAAACAAGACGGTGACCCTTGAGGAGACGTTCAAAGAGGACCTGATCGTGCGCGAAAAGGGTTCAGGTACAAGGTTTTTGCTCGAAACAGCCGTCTCTAACAGGGGATTCTCATTTTCGGATTATCACCGTTGCACATCGGTCAACAATTTTTCGGTTATCTGTGATCTTGTAGCGAGTAATAATGCAATCACTTTTGCGTATGAGCCTATATCTATTTGCAGAGATGCTCTTGCTTGCTTTAGGGTAGAGGATATGGAGATCAAGGGGGAATTCAATTTTGTCTATTGCAATCACAGAATTGCCAAGGAGAAAATTGATTTGATTTTTTAGAAAAAAGCTTGAAACATCAGCAGAAAAGTCGGGATGAAGTGATGACACTCTTTCCCGACTTTTTTTGTTGTTTATAAAATTACATAGAAAAGTATTGCAAAGTACTGCAAAATGCTTCCGATCACTACGAAAATGTGGAACACCGAATGGATGTAACGCATTTTCTTTTTTGCCGCAATTCCGTAGAATGCAGCACCCAATGTATAAGAAACACCGCCCAAAAGTATGAGTATCATTCCGGGCTTCGGAATTGCGCTTATTGCCGCCTTTCCTCCGAATACGATGCACCATCCGAGCAAGAGGTAGCACACCATAGAAAATTTCGAATACTTCTTAAGATCGATTGCATTCAGGGTTATTCCCAATGCTGACACTCCCCAAACGAAGCCGAATATTCCCCAACCTAAAAGAGGATTTACGCTTCGTATCGAGCAGAGCACGATCGGGGTATAAGTTCCCGAAATCAAAATGAATATCGTGCAGTGGTCAATTATTTGAAATACTTTTTTTGCCGTTTCATTGTGTAGTCCGTGGTATATGCTTGACATTGTGTAGAGCAGAACCATCGAAAATCCGTAAATGAAGCTTCCGACAATTCCGTAAGCATTGCTGTAAATAAAAGCAAATACTACGCAGGTAGACAGTGCAACTACACCGAAACCGCCGCCGACAATGTGGCTGACCATATTGAAGACCTCTTCGCCACGGGTATAGCCCGGCAGTTTTCTGTCAATCAGCTTTGTTCTGGTCATTGTTTTTACCTATTACTTTACGCAATCGATGCCATTAGCAAGCTTGTCGTACCATTCGCTGATACAAGCAACGTCCTTTTCGTCCGTGATCTCGCAATATTTTGCAAGTGCAGCCTTGACACCGTTTTCTTTTGTATAGTTTGCAATTTCGATAGAGGAATCGTCACCCTCGGGAGCAAATCTGAGACCTGCCGCAACTGCAACGTAGAGGTATTTTGCATCAACGCCGTTCTTCTTGCAAAGATTGAGTGCGCCGACGATTCTGTCCTCCTTATTGAGCTTTCTCTGTGTATCTCTTCCAACTCTTGCGATCGTGTCGCCGAGGAGCTTGTTTGTAAATCTGTTGAGCAAGTCATAGCAGTGGTCAAGAAGATCTGCGATGTCAACTCCGTGCTCCTTATGCATTGCAAGTGCGGACTCAAGGAGGGCGCGAAGAGCAACGTATCTGATCCTTGCATCGTCGATTGCTTCCCAAATGTATTCGTAGCCGCAGAGGTTACCGAGGTATGCAGTTACGGCATGGCTCATGTTGTGCATAAAGAGTTTACGCTGAATGAAGAATTCGAAGGGAGCAAAGGGCTCCATATTCTTGATCTCGGGAATCTCGCCCTTGAAGCCGTTTTTGTCAACGGGAAGGGTACAGTAGGGCTCAACGCAAACTGCGAGGAAGTTTTCTGCCTTGATGTTGTCGGGAGTAGCGGGAACCATTCTGCCGATGGATGCCTCAACCAAGCCGACCTGCTCTTCAAAATACTTCTTGCCTGCTTCGGTGAGGTGCTCGTTTACCAAAGAGCGGAGGTACTTGTCTGCATCGATCTTGTTTTCGCAGATGATGATATTGAGGGGCTTGCCGTTTATGGAAGCTCTCTTTTCAACGCCTGCCGCAAGGGGCTTTGCGATGAACTTCAAAATATTTACGCCGACGGCTGTAGCCATAACGTCTGCTGTCGCGATCTCTTCAGCAACCGCATTTTCGTCCTTGCCGTTTACCGCTCTGACGTTTGTAACGGTGTATTTATCGTAAGAATCACCGTTTGTAATATATATGGGGTATTCCTTGTCGTTGTTGACCTTTTCGACGAGTGCATCAACTACGTCAATGAAAACTACCTCATAACCCGAAAGATTGAAAAGCTGTGCGATAAAGCCACGTCCTATGTTACCGCCGCCGTACATTACTGCCTTTTTCATACTAAAATCACTCCATTATATATATTTTTATTTGTTTTCTTCGATATAAGATAAGATCTTTCTGACCGTACGAAGCTCGATTGCTTCATCGTCGGGAACGGTTATTCCGAAGAAGTCCTCGAAAGCCATAACCAGATCTACCGCATCAAGAGAGTCTGCACCGTAGACCTCGATCAGATCACCGTTGTCATCGATCTCGTCTGCCGAAATACCAAGCTGTTCTGCAATTATCTGTTTGATCTGTTCTTTCATATATTGCATTCCCCTGCAGTTAATTTAACAAAGTTTATTATACTATATCTATGCGCATTTTTCAAGGCTTTTTTGGAAATAAAAAACACACCGCAATTTTTTTATTGCGGTGTATTTTGAGTTTATTTTATTGTGAATTTTATGTTTCCCGTGTCGGTTTCGATATAGCATCTTCCACCTGTAGTTTCCTTCGGTACCTTGACGTTTCCTGTGTCGGATTTAGCAACGAAGGTCTTTTCGGTAAGCAATACTCCCGTAACGTTTCCCGTGTCGCTTTCTATTTCAAGCGATCCGCCGTCGCAGTCATTCAGCTTGATATTGCCGGTGTCGCTTTCGAGGTTGATCTTACCTGATGCTATAACGTCTGTAAAAGTAATATTTCCCGTATCGGATTCACCGCTGAGAACGGTGCATTCTACAGAGGTGAGGGTAGTGTTGCCCGTGTTGTTTTCCAAAATGATATTCTTGTTTACTTTGGTGTTTGCAAGCTTGATATTGCCCGTGTCCGATTCAAGCGATATCGATTCCGCCGTAATATCCTTTAAAGAAATGTCGCCGGTATCGGTTTCGATTATGATCGAATTATATACCGATTTTGAAATATAAACGGTTATCGAGCTTTTGCCGAAATTAAAGCGTACAAGATCAAACCAACTAAAGCTTTCTTTTTCAGTTATATACAGAGTATCGTTTTTTACGTATACGCTGTATTTTGAGGTGCTCATCGTTTGTGAGTCGACCCTCGGCGTCTCGTTTTCGGAGATGACAAAACTGATGTCAGGTGTGTCGGCACTGATCCTTATGTTTGAAAAATTTTCTTCAAAAGCTTGTGTTTGGATAATCCTTTCTCCGGTGCTCAGCTTTGTTATATCAAAATCGACCGATATAAAAGCAGTTAAGAAAAGTCCCGCACCCACAAGAAAAAGTACGATCGATAAAATTATGCTAAATTTTTTCATTTTTGTTCTCCTTTCTAAAAATCAGATATGCCACTGCTATAACCAAAACGATTGACAGTATTATACTAAATTTCTTCATTTTGGTTTTCCTTTCCCATAATGTGCTTTTTTATAGAATTGACTATCGTCTTGCAAAGCTTGATCAAAAGCTTTGTAACCCAAATTCCCAATGCCCACAAGGGGAAGAAAAGCGACAGGCTGATAAGTGCAATACCAAGTGCGGCGAGACGTGATGCAGTGTAGCCCTTTACGATCAAGACGATTATCTCATAAATACCCGTCACAATGCCGCTTACTCCGCAGGCAATTGCCGAAGCAAGGATGGAGAAAACACCCGAAAAGATTGCCGCTATAGAAGAGAATATTATGGAAATTACGGCTATAAGCAACGATATCCAGAGGGGGGAGCCGAGTACCAAAAGCCATATTTCCCACGCCTTCATTTTGCGCTTTGGCTTGAACTTGTTTTTTACGATCTTAGTGAGGGAAGTGTCACCGACTATCTGCGATACTATTTCGTCGATATTTCCCATAGAGGCTACTGCCTCCTCCTCGGTCATACCTTCTTCTTTCGCATCATCGATCATCTCGTTATAATAATCAACCGTTTTTTCTATATCCTCCGTCGGCAGTCCCTTTAACCGCTCGCGGAGTGTCAAAAGAAAGTTTATCTTCGTCATTTTGATTCATCCTCCTTGTTGATAAATCTGTATATTGCCATTATTTCCGACCACTCGTTCTTGAAATCCTCTATCCTTTTTAATCCCTCGGAAGTGATCCTGTAGTATTTTCGCAGTCTTCCGTTATGCTCGGCTGACCTTACCGTCAAAAGCTCTGATACCTCCAATCGGCGGAGGATGGGATACAGGGTGGACTCCGAAATTTCCAGGTAAGGCTTTATATCCTTGATTATTTTATAGCCATAAGATTCCTCGTCTTTTATGGCGGCGAGGACGCAAATGTCAAGCAGTCCGCGTTTTAACTGTATATCCATAATATACCTCCCTTCATACAATACTATATCACGCATAGTATTGTTTGTCAATAGGGAAAATAAAAAACCCGGCAAGTTTTTACTTGCCGAGTTTTGATGTGCATATAAAATCAGATCACGTTGATCTTGTATACACCCTCAAGTGCGTTTGCGCTTGTGAGTGAGGACTCGCTGAGTTCGTCAGTATCAACTATTGTATAAGCAACGTTGCCTCTTGTCTTTGTCATAAAATCACCCTTGAAGAGGGAGGTGATCTTGGATGCAAGACCGTCTGTGTTTGCGTGGAGAACGCATACTCTGTTTGTGTGAGTTCTGGGAGCGACTGCTGTGGGATAGTTTACGCTGTTTCTGATGTTACCGTTTTCGAGGTAGTCGATCAGCTCTCTTGCCGCCATAACAGCACAGTTATCCTCAGCCTCTTCGGTGGATGCACCGAGGTGGGGGATCGCGATTATTCCCTTAACTCCCACGGTTTCTTCGGTGGGGAAGTCGGTTACATACGATGCGACCTTGCCGCTTTCAAGAGCAGCCTTCATATCATTTGTGTTGACGAGGTCAGCTCTTGCGAGGTTAAGGATCCTGACTCCGTCTCTCATCATACCGAACGATTTTGCATTGAGGAAGCCCTTTGTTTCCGCGGTTGCGGGAACGTGAACGCTTATGTAGTCGGACTGTTTGAATATTTCTTCGAAGGTATCAACTCTCTTTACACCCTCGCGAATGTGCCAAGCGGCATCAACGCTGAGGTAGGGGTCACAGCCGATTACCTTCATACCGAGGCGCTCTGCCGCATTCGCGAGCATACCGCCGATCGCACCGAGACCGATTATACCGAGTGTCTTGCCTACTATTTCTACACCGCCGAAACGGGATTTGCCCTTTTCGACCTGCTTTGCAACGTTTTCGGTACCCTTGAGCGAATTCGCCCACTCGATACCGCCGATGATATCACGGGATGCGAGCATAAGTGCCGCAACAGCCAATTCCTTAACTGCGTTTGCATTAGCACCGGGGGTGTTGAATACAACGATGCCCTCTTCGGCACATCTGTCGAGAGGAATGTTGTTTACACCGGCGCCCGCTCTTGCGATCGCCTTGAGGTTTTTACCGAACTGCATATCGTGCATAACGGCAGAACGTACCATTATTGCATCGGGATCGTCGTTACCCTCTGTTATCGTGTACTTTGCCTTGTCAAAAAGGGAGGTACCGCAGGGGGCTATATTATTTAATAATTCAATGCTTTTCATATTCTTCACCTGTCTTGAAAATTAACCCTTGGGGTTTTCCTTTGCAAACTTTTTCATGAATTCAACGAGGTCGGCTACACCTTCATAGGGCATAGCATTGTAGATGGATGCACGCATACCGCCGACAGAACGGTGACCCTTGATGTTCTTGAAGCCCAGTGCGTCTGCCTCTTTTGCAAACTTCTTGTCGAGGTCAGCGTCGCCCGTTACAAACGTAACGTTCATCATAGAACGGCTCTGCTTCTCAACGGGAGCAATGTAGTAATCCTGGGAATCGAGGTAATCGTAAAGAACCTTTGCTTTCTTAACGTTCTTTTCCTTCATAACCTCAAGTCCGCCCATATCCTTGATCCATTCAAGCACGAGCTTGCATACGTAAATGGGGTAGCAGGGAGGTGTGTTGTACATAGAAGCGTTATCTGCAATGATCTTGTAGTTGAGCATTACAGGGGTAATGTCTCTTTCTTTTCCGAGAAGATCCTCGCGGATGATAACAACTGTAAGACCTGCGGGAGCCATATTCTTCTGTGCGCCGGCATAGATCATACCGAATTTTGTTACGTCAACGGGCTCGGAAAGAATGCAGGACGACATATCCGCAACAAGAGGAATATCGCCTGTATCGGGAATATAGTAGTACTTTGTTCCGTAGATCGTATTGTTGAAGCAAACGTGAACGTAGTCGGCATCGGGACGGATGTCTTCCTTCTTGAATACGGGGATATAAGAATTATTCTTATCCTCGGAGGATGCAACGCATACAACGTCACCGTATTTCTTTGCTTCCTGGAATGCCTTTTTGGAGAACTGACCGGAAACTACGTAATCGGCCTTGCCGGAGCCTGTCATAAGGTTAAGGGGTACTGCGGAGAACTGGGTGGATGCGCCGCCCTGCATAAACAATACCTTGTAGTTTTCGGGGATGTTCATTACCTCGCGCAGGAGTGCTTCCGTTCCTGCGATGATTTCCTCGTAAACGGGAGATCGATGGCTCATCTCCATTACCGACATACCTGATTCGCCGTAACAAACCATTTCTTCGGCACATTTTTCAAGTACGGACAGAGGCAACATAGAAGGCCCTGCAGAAAAATTGTAAACTCTCTTCATTTTTAATACACTCCTATTTAAAATATATATTATATAGATTGAACTGTATTATACACCTTTTGTCCCTTTGTGTCAATACGTTTTGCGCTTTATTTATTTAAAAAAACTATAACGGGATATAGAAAAGAGCGAATAAAAAGGCTGTCCTTTTTTCCGGGACAGCCTTTTTACGGGAAAGGTGGATTAATAGATCATATTGGCGAGGCTGTGGGTAACCGCGCTGATCGAATTGAGGGTGCGGGCGGCATTTCTTTTCATTTTTGACTGGGGCTTCCTTGTCGATTTTACGATAAGTCCGATTGCCGCCGCGGTTACAGTTCCCGCAACTATGCCCGACGCTATCTTCATGTTTTTGTTTGACATTTTTTTCATAAGCGTTTTTCTCCTTGTTTTTATGGTTGTATTCGTAGTATTTGATTACAAAAAACAAAGTATACTAAAATCGGCTTTTTATTTTTTATAATAATATGGAAAAAATAAAACCGCCGCATATTTGTGATATGCGGCGGAAAACTATGTTTTTTTATTGTTTTTAGCCCTTGTAGGGGATCAAAAGGTGGCAGGGAAGACCATCTTTCCAGAATACCTCGGATTCACCGCCGATAAGGGGCTTGATGTATTCGAGACAAGCATCGGTAACGTCGTTGCCCGCTTCGTTGATGAATTCAGCGGGAACCTCCTTGACCTGGTTTGCGATCTTTTCGATGTCTGCATAGGTGGGTTCAACCTTATAGGGTGCATCGGAAACACGGTTGAAGCACATCATCTTGCCAGTGATGCCGTTTGTTGCATTCTTAACCGCAGCCGCACCTACCATAAGTGACTCGTCGATATCAGCCTTGGACTGGCAATGAGCCGCACATCTCTGGAGGAGGTTAAGCTCGATCGAACGAACCTTGCAGCCGATCTTTTCCTTTACGAGAAGCTCAAGGCACTTGCCCGTACCGGAAAGGTACTTGTGACCGAATACGTCGGTAGCACCGCTCTGGGTGGATTCGCCTACGTATTTGCCGTCTGCTCCTCTGAGACCCTCGGAAACAGCGATTACAACGTTGGGATGCTTTTCGAGGGCAGCCTTTACGTCCTCGATAAACTTGTCTGTATCAAAATCTCTTTCGGGGAGGTAGATGTAGTCGGGACCGATTCCGCTGATTATACGGGGAAGACCTGCGGCAACAGTGAGCCAGCCTGCATCTCTGCCCATGATCTCGACGATCGTAACAGCCTTAACAGTATAAACAGCACAGTCACGGATGATCTCCTGCATAGAGGTAGCTATGTATTTTGCTGCAGAGCCGTATCCGGGGGTGTGGTCGGTACCGACAACGTCGTTGTCGATCGTCTTGGGTACGCCCATTACCTTGATCTCATAATCGTTTGCTTCGGCATAAGCGGAAACCTTGGCAACGGTATCCATAGAGTCGTTGCCGCCGATATAGAAGAAATAGCGAATGTTGTTAGCCTTAAAGAAAGCAAAAAGCTTTTCGTACACAGCATCGTCCTCGCCCATCTTGGGAAGCTTACGTCTGCAAGAGCCGAGAGCTGCAGCGGGAGTTGCGGCAAGAAGCTTATAATCCATTTCGGTTTTGAAGATCTCATTCAAGTTTGTGATCCTGCCCTCGAGCATTCCTTCTACGCCGTTGTGTGCGCCGTAGATCACATCGATCGCTTCGGATTCGATAGCACCCTTGATAACGCCTGCGAGTGTTGCGTTAATAGCGGCGGTAGGTCCGCCAGACTGTCCTACGATAGCATTTCCTTTTAACATAATCCTTATGTCCTTTCGAGTTTATAGATAAAAAATAATTTTTACAAAAGTCATTATGTTCATTATAACATATTTTTGTGAAAAATCAAGGTGTAACCGGTATATGTATATAAAAATATTATTGCATAATTCTTTTACTGTAATGCGATCTTCATATAATCCTTTGGCTTACAGCCGAATTCCTCGTAAAACGCACGGTAAAAGGTGCACATTGAGTTGAAGCCGCTTTCAAGTGCACAGTAGGTTATGCTGTGCTTGTTCTCCTGCATAAGGAGAACGGCATTCTTCAGACGTATTACGTTCAGATAGTGATTGAAGCCTATATTGAAGTTGTTTTTGAAAAGCCTTGAAACATAGCTTGCGTTGTAACCGAATTTTGCGGCTACAGATGAAAGCGAGAGGTCAGATTTGTAGTTTTCGTTCAAATAGATCAAAAGACTTGACGATAGGTCGGTGTCTACATTTCCTGAATCACTTGTGAAGGAGATATGCTCGAAGAGACTGCCGAATATGAGGTATATGTAGCCCTGTATCTTCAGCTTGTTGTCTCCTGATTTTTTGATTTCTTCATAGTATTCTCTTATTTGGCAAACAAGCTCTTTGTCGCATATAAACGGATCACGTATCTTTTTGTGTTTTACCTTTGCGATAAATTCCTCGCAAAGGTGAGGGGGAATAATGAGAATGCTCGATCTTGCGTCGCCGACCGCATGGTATGCGTGGGCATCGTAGCTTAGGGTCACCGACATCTCGCCTTTTTTCAGTCGGCGTGTCTTTTCGTTAATAAAGACGTCTATCTCTCCGCTGTCAACGAAAAATAATTCAAGGTGCGAGTGAAAATGAATCTTTCCCTTTACTCTGTCGTAGCTTGTATAAAACAGATCTTTCGTCTGTTCTCTCTGAAGTCCGAACGTAGGTTGCATATTTTTTATTTCTCTTTCGGTTAATTGAAAATAAGTAAAAAAATGAAATAAAAGTTGCGGATTTTGATATGAAATGTATCAAAAATGTGTTATTATTATAGTAGAACACCAACTATTTGTCAATATATATCAGATATAAAGGAGATTAACTATGATTTTCGGAATTCTTAAAGATATAAAAGAGGGAGAATACCGTGTTATTTGCACTCCCATGGAGGTAAAAAGTATTGTGGCCTCGGGGCACGAGGTCTGGGCACAGCACGATTGCGGTAAGGCGGCGGGCTTCCCCGACGAAAAGTATGCCGAAGCAGGCGCGAAGATCGTTTATTCCATGGAAGAAATGTGGGCGGGCTGTGATATGGTCGCGAAGGTAAAGGAATTTACTCCCGTCGAATATCCGCTTATGCGCGAGGGACAGATCATCCTCGGATGCATCCATCCCGCAGGTCATCCCGAAGAGGTAGATGCAATTCTTGAAAAAAAGGTAATTGCGTTTACGGCAGAGGATGCGCACAGATTCGGCTCTCCCAACTGCGAAGCGGCAGGTAAGCAGGGCGCACTTTTCGGACTTGAATCCATGCTGACAATCAACGGAGGAAAGGGTAAATTCGTAGGCGGCTTTGCGGGCGCTCCCGGTATGAACGTGCTTATTATGGGCGGCGGCGTTGTCGGACGCGGAGCTCTTCAGATACTTTATGCTCTCGGAGCTAAGTGTACCGTTATGGACATCAACGTCGGAATCCTCCGTCAGCTTTCCGATCAGTACAACGGCAAGATCGACACTATGTTCTGTAATAAAGAGACGATTGCGTCCGTTCTTCCGCAGACGGACATGGTGCTTAACTGCGTTAAGTGGCCGAAGGAACGTAAGGATTTTCTTATTGATAAAGAGATGCTTAAGCTTATGGAGCCCGGTTCTGTGCTTGTCGATATTTCAAATGACGATCCCGGAGCAATTGAGTCCAGCCACGAAACACACCACGATGATCCCAGATACGTGGTAAACGGAGTCGTTCACTACTGTGTTTCCAATATTCCCGGAGCTGTTGCAAACTCGACTTCGGTTGCTTATGCCGCAGAAATGCTGCCTATGATCATGAGTATTTTGAATGACGGTGTTAAAGAGTGCTGTGTCAAGGACGGCTTCTATCGCCGCAGTCTTACTGCCTACAAGGGTTACCTTACCCACGAGGAAACGAGCGCGATTCAAAATAAGCCTTGGATCCGTCCCGAGGATATTCTCGGTATTGCGGACAAGAGGCTTGATTTTGCTCCTCCCGCAACGGTCACAAGATCTGACATTTTTTATAAATCGGTCGACGTGAAATAAATTAGTGCACTTGTCGAGAATTATGAGGGAGTATGCCTCCTCGGTATGGCTGATAAAAAAATATATCAAAAATAAAAATGAGCCGATTGCTTTATTGCAGTCGGCTCATTTTTTGCTTCGGTCTGATTATATAATTTTTTTATTAGCTTTTTACTACACAGCATTTTTCGATGCCGTAGTATTCAAAGCATTTGATTGCGTTTTCGTCGATGATTTCGCCCGAGACTACGATGGGAACTGCGGGGGGGCAGGCTGCATTCGAAAACGCAAGGACTCTGCCGAGGCTGTTCTTTGCGTCAATCGTTTCGTTCGGCGATAGAGTAGCTTCACGAATTGACATAGCTTTTTTCGGTAAATGAATTTTTGGGGGAAGAGAGGAAATTACTGTCTTTTTTTCGATCGAAAGCAATACTTCTTTTATTCTTGTGATCTCTTCTTTGCCGTTTTCGGGGGTGAGCATCAATACGGTGTAATCGGGGTCGCAAAACTCGCATTCTATGCCGTTTAGACGCAAAATTTCGGCAAATTCAATTCCCGTATATCCGTATTTCTTGGTTTCAAACGTGATCTTTAATTCCTCGTTACCTACAAGGTTATAGCCTTTTTTGATCAGTTCTATTTTCAGACTTTCTATTTCTTTAGCAGTAGAGCAGAGCCTTGTTTTGTAACTGTCGGACAAATATTGGTTCGCCTTGTCCAAGGACTGTAGAATGAGGTAAGATGGACTTGTAGAGCCGAAAAGTGCCAAAGCCATCTTTGCGTTATTTTCAAAAAAATGGGGAAGAGCATTTGATATATGCAGGTAAGCGCCTCCCGTCAGCACGGGCAGAGTCTTGTGCGCGGAATCACAGCACATATCGGCACCGAGCTCGATCGGGTGTTTTGGTTCTTTGAGAAAATGCAGGTATGCTCCGTGTGCGTTGTCTACAAGCAGCAGTACCCCGTATTTTTTGCAGATGGCTGACAGCGCTTTGATATCGGCGGTGTTTCCCAGATAATCGGGGGAGGTCAGGTATATCGCAGTCGGTAATCTTTCTGCCATTTTCAGCTTTTCTTCGAGTTTATCGGCACATACCGTATAAGAAAGATACGAGCCGTTTTCGGACGATAGCCACTCAATGTCGAGGTCCAAAAGGGCGACCGTGTTTATAAACGTCTTATGGGCGTTTCTGCCCGCCCAAATAATTTTGTCTCTGTTTGCTTCTTTTGAATAAAGTGAGGTGAGGTAGAGCATCGCCCGTATGCCGAGAGACGAGCCCTCTGCAGAATAAAACGTCTTGCATCCAAATAGGGCAGAGGCATTTTTTTCGCTCTCTGCGATTATTCCGTCCGCCTCGTACAGGCTGTCTGCTCCCTTGATTTCTGTAATATCAAGGTGCTCGATGCCCAAAAGGTTCTTGCCCTTATGTCCCGGCATGTGCATACGAAGAGTACCGCTTTTTGAATATTCACTTACAAAATCACAAATAGGTGTTTTCATAGGCAGTCCTTGTTTTTTGTGGCTTTTATTTTTTGATCTTTTTGGCGATCTCGACCATTATCGCACATTCCATTCTCTTTTTGAACAGCTCACAGCCGTATTTGTATACGCCCTTGACCGAGCCTGTCGAATGGTATGCATTGGCGGCACATCCGCCCGAGCAGTAAAGCTTCGCCCAGCAGTCGCGGCATTCCTCGCGCGCATATACGTTACAGCAGGCAAATTCATCCTGCTTCTCTTTGTTTGTTACACCGTTCCAGATGTCGCCGAGCTTGTATTCCTCTTCGCCCACGAATTGGTGGCAGGGATAGAGGTCGCCCCAGGGGGTGACCGCCATATATTCCGTTCCCGAGCCGCATCCCGATATACGCTTGTATATGCAGGGGCCGCCCGTTAGGTCGATCATATAATGATAGAAGGTGAAGGGGCGTCCTTCCTTTTCTCTTTCGAGAATAAGCTTTGCAAGCTCCTCGTACTGCTCAAGCACGATGGGGAGGTCTTCTTTTGTGAGCTCCGACTTGTCACCGGGAGCGCATACTACGGGCTCCATACTGAGCTCGGTAAAGCCGAGGTCAAGCATTTGCTTTATATCCTTGAGAAAATCGGGGTTTGCGTGGGTGAACGTTCCGCGCATATAATAGTTTTTGCCCCCTCTTGCCTCAACAAATTTTTGGAATTTGGGGACTATCCTTTCCCAGCTTCCGTTGCCCGCATAGTCAACACGGAAGCGATCGTGGATCTCTTTTCTGCCGTCAAGGCTGAGCACAACGTTACTGCATTCCTTGTTTGCCCATTCGATCACGTCGTCGTCAATAAGCAGACCGTTTGTTGTAAGGGTGAAACGGAAATTCTTGTTGTGCTGCTTTTCTATACTTCTTGCGTAAGCGACGAGCTGTTTTACCACCTCGAAGTTCATCAAGGGCTCGCCTCCGAAAAAGTCGACCTCAAGATTCTTTCTTGTGCCCGAGTTCTCAATGAGGAAATCGAGTGCGCGTTTTCCTACCTCAAAAGACATAACGGCTCTTTCGCCGTGGTACTTACCCTGACTTGCAAAGCAGTATTCACAGTTAAGATTGCAGGTGTGAGCAATATGTAAGCAGAGCGCTTTTACGACTCCCGAAGTTTTTTCTTTAAGTTTTCCCGCCATGCTTTCAAAGGTGTCGGGGGCAAAAAGCTTGCCCATATTTTTTAGTTCCTCGACCTGACCGTAGCATTCTTCTATATCGTCGGGAGTGATACCGTCAATTCCCGCGTATTTTTCGGTCATTTTGGCGATTACGGTGTTCTTTTCTTCGGTCTCGAAGAGGGATATTATATCGTAAGCGACGTCGTCAACAACGTGGATCCCGCCCGAGCAGGTGTCAAGCACGATATTGTATCCGTTTAATTTATACTGATGTATCATTTTTTAAGTGTACTCCTTATATTTACAGTAAAAATGCCGCCAAAAATAGGCGGCATTCTATCTCGGAAAGTTTTATAATTAAAACTTACTTGCTTTCCTTGTTTTCGCACTGCTGGTTAGCAATACCGCAACTTGTTTTGCAAGCAGACTGGCAGGATGTCTGGCATTCGCCGCAACCGCCGTTCTTTGCGCTTTCGCAAAGATTACGAGTTTCGATGGTTTCGATGTGTTTCATGATGGTACCTCCACTAATAATGCACTTTTTATACACTGTATTATATCACGTTTTTTTTATAAAGTCAATAACATTATACCATATTGTTGGAGTGCTAAAGTAAAAAAGTTTCGTTTTTGGCTTGGTAAAAAGGTGGGATGGTTGATATGTACAATCACTTTGAAAAAAACATTTTGTTTTTTTGAAAATAGGTATTGATTTTTTTAAATAGATGTGTTATAATGGCAACGTTATGAATAAGGCCTGTTGGTCAAGAGGCTAAGACGCCGCCCTCTCACGGCGGAAACAGGGGTTCGATTCCCCTACGGGTCCCCACAAAAAAGACATCCGTTTTTCGGATGTCTTTTTTGTGCTGTTAAACGACAAGAGGGGAATCGAACGCAGAGAAAAAAACAATCCGGGGGATTGTTTTTTGAACGGTGACCGAAGTTTTTTGCAAAGCATAAGGAAAAAAGTTTGCTTTTTTGCTTTGCAAAAAACAAGAGCGATTCCCCTACGGGTCACCACAAAAAAGACATCCGTTTTTCGGATGTCTTTTTTGAGTGATGCGTTCCTTCGGAACGATATGCGCACTTCGTGCGTGATGCAGGCTACGCCTGTGATGCACGCCTTCGGCGCGTGAGCAGAACGCATCGCATCACCTATCATAGCGTAGCTGCATCACTTATCACTTATTTGCAAACAAATTTGATTTGTGACGTAATGTAAAAAAGCGAGGTGCGTATTATGTCAGATTCAAAGCTTAAAAATCTTTCTATGGAATTCTCTGTTGATTATGGCGCATTCTCCATGTCTTCCAAAAGTCGGGGCAAGGAATAGATCTCCATACCGTTTACGATGTCGCCCGAGCTTATAACTATTTCGCCTCCGTGATGTGGTTGGCGTCTGGTCTCCATCGAAATAGGGTTGATCAAAAGGATGTATCTTTTTGTTTTACTGTCCCATTCATTTCTGTAACCGAATTTGAAATCATAGACGGGCAGTTTTTTTGGTTTGCTGTTTATCGGAGATAGAAAGCTGCTGTATGATGATATCAACGCAATATAACTGCGTATGAAAAATTCGCCGTTTTCTTTCAGGATCAGAATAGACAGCCTTCTCGGCATACCGAACAGCTTTATCGAAAATACTTCGTTTTCGGTTTCTACGTGAAGGTCGCATTTTTTTTGCATATTTGTTTCCGAGAAACCAAAGCTTATGCGTTTTGGATATCCTATATCCTTTTTTTCGGCAAAGCTTTTTTATTTTTCTGGCGCATTTCAGTCGCTTAAAAAAGCAACGGATATACGGAAATAATACGATTAAGGCGATAATGCCTAAAAAAGCAAACACAAATCCCATTTACATATCCTTCTTTCGGTATGCTATATAAATGAGCGGAGTTTTTCCTACGACCACAGGGTAAGGTAATAGCTTCTTGTTCACGATCGCGAGAAGCTGTGCCTTTACATAAGCGCCCATTGCTCCCGCATGGATGAAATAATCAGCTTCATCTACGTGGCGGGGAACTCGGTTTTTGGTTTTTGACCAGAGCTTTTTTAGGTCATCCGACAGCAGATCAAAAAGCTCTTTTTTGATTATTTCACATACGGGATTCCAATGCTTTGTTACTTCATTAAACGTCAATGCGGGAATGTCCAGCCTAATTTTGCCGAATTCATCTCTCTTTAATATGCAAAGCTTCTCAAATTCGGGAATCAGCTCGTATATAAGCTCGTTATCGGTTTTTACATTGCAAGGCAGCAAGGATGCGTAAAAACGCAGGATGCTGTGCAGAGTGCATCTGTATTTGAATTGGTTATATGCCCAATGCGCATCACCGAAAAGTGATTGACAATCTAACATCTGACAGTCAAACTTGCCATCATTTTTTGAACTGTATCCCACATATACGGGACCTGAGCCATCGTATGGGTTATCCCTTTTCTGATTATGGTCATAAACGGTTACCGTTGCAAGCCATCTGCCGGCATTGGGACGGTCAGGCGGCTGTTTTGGTGTATGCTCCGAATCGGGACGGCTCTTGCGTAAAACCTCATTCAGCATTTGGTTTATCACAAACAAAATCATAGTTGCTTTTTGTTTGTCTGACATGGCAGCAAACTCATCACGTAAAGTCAGCGGCTCAAGATGCTTCCATACGGTCTCCCATACTTGAACGGCATATTTATCTGCAAGCTTTTCTTGTGCCGGAATACACCCAAAGGAATCCTCATATCTTTGCACGAAGCAACGGGTATAGACAAGTCCTCCTGCGGTTTTTCCCATAAGCTCGCCTCTGATCAAAAATTCTATGATGGGCTCAATATATGCGCTGGGCATTCCCATAGTATCTGCAATGCCTCGTATCGAAACGGGATTTTCGTATGCTAAATTCAGTATATTGGCTTCAATATTCGAACGCATTAGCGAGAATGGCTCACCGCTGAGACCGCCGTTGCCCCATATACCGATGGAGGCGGTTTTGGGCTCATAACTGATCTGCGAATACTTTTCCATATTTTTCACTCCCTCTTTGATCTGATCTCGTGCCGCTGAAAGACGGGACAATACCGTTCCTCGCGGAATATTTAGCTCTTTTGAGATCTGTTCGACCGTTTGTCCGTGAACGTAGTGGCGTACCGTGACGTCCCTGTAAATGCGGATCAGCCGCCCGATCTCGCGTCGCACCGATTCATATTCCTCGTTTTTGCGTTCGGCGTTTTCTTTTTCTTCGATTTCGTTGTACGTTTCGCTATTTGTGCCGTCATAATATTCCACAAGCTCAGCTTTATATTTCTCGCGAAGCCAGGCATTGTATTTGTTTTTGAGGACCGCTGATAAAAAGCCCTTTGGGTATTCGATCTTTTCGCCTTTGCTTACTTTTATTATCAAAGCCGTAAGCGTATCCTGCACCAAGGCATCAATATCGGGACAGTCGTTATACTGCACTTCGGCAAGGCGGTAGAGATATTCCAGATACTCTCCGCATTGCTTCTCGAAATCCCTATCAAATCCGATCATAGAGGTCTCTCCTTTCTGCCGTCATCGGCTGTTTTCACCTGATTAGTTGCAAAACAATATGGTTGATTCGCTGTTTTAATAAAATTATACCATATAAATGTTGATCGGTCTATAACAAAAACACCGAGAGCGATTTTTATTTGCTCTCGGTGTAAAAAATTAAGCTCCTACTGTGCTGATAGGCTCGAAGTTTGCTTATAAAAATGGGGTGTTCACGGTCGGTATTTAAAGCTGTTTCAGCATATCGAGCATTATTTCGTATGCATCGGAGAGAGATGCAAGATCAAGATGCTCTTCGGGAGTGTGTATTCCTCTGACTGTCGCGCCCATCGAGATGCCGTCAAGATCACCGCCCATATTGTTTATTATTATACCGCATTCAACACCTGCGTGGACTGCTTCAAAAACGGGCTTTCTGCCGAATTTGTTTTCATAGCACTTTTCAAAGAGGTCGCGCATCTTGCTTGTGGGGGCATATTCCCAACCGGGATAGCGATCATGGTGAACGATCTTAGCACCTGCAAGCTTGGCAATTATATCGAATTTCATCACTATTTCGTCGAGCTTGGCTTCGACTGAGGAACGTGGCATAAGATAAATATTGACCGTATTTCCCGTCGTTGTAACAACTCCGAGGTTTGACGAGGTCTCGACAAGACCCTCGAGGGAGCGGCTCATTTCATATACGCCGTTCGGGAGAATATTCATGGTGCTTATTACGCGGTAGGTATCCTTGAAGCAAAATGCCGTGTCCGAAGCTCCGTTTGCGTTATCGATGCGTACAGAGAATTTTTTATCTTCTTTTATAAGCTGTTTTCTTATTGTGTCGGCAAGGGATTTTATCGTTTCCTTTGCAAGTTTTTTGTCGAATACGCTTATAACGCATTCGCATTCGCGGGGAATTGCATTTACCTTGTTTCCGCCGTTGATCGATATAAGATTAAAGGGCATTTTTTCATAAAGACCGACAAGGAGCTTTGCCATAATTATATTGGCGTTTTGTTTGCCCGAGTTTATACCTGTACCCGAGTGACCTCCTGCAAGGCCTTTGACGGTAATTTTGATCGGCGAGTTTTGATTCTTGTACAGATCAAGCTCAAAGGAAAGGTCGCATCTGACACCGCCGGCACAGCTTACCGTCGCATAAGATATGTTTTCGCAGTCGAGATTTATGAATGATCTTGCGGTAAGCTTCGAGTAGTCGAAGGCTATGGCACCCGCCATACTCGTTTCCTCCTGTACGGTAAAGAGGCATTCAAGAGGGGGATGGTTTGCGTTTTTGTCTGCAAGAACAGCCATCATCATAACTACGGCGATACCGTCGTCACCGCCGAGTGTTGTACCGTCGGCATAAAGCCAACCGTCCTTTTCGTATATTTTTAACGGATCTTTATCAAAGTCGTGAACAACGTCATTATTCTTTTCGCATACCATATCGGTGTGCCCCTGAAGCAAAACGGCAGGCTTATTCTCATAGCCCTTCGATGCCTTTTTCTTTATAAGAACGTTGTGGATATCGTCTCTGTAATATTCGAGGTTATTATCCTCTGCAAATTTGCAAAGATAATCGGCAATCGCCTTTTCGTTGCCCGAGCCGTGGGGAATTGCGCATATATCCTCAAAATATCTGAAAAGATCGTTTGGGGAGTAGTCGGATAAAATATAATTCATTTGTTGATCTCCTTTGTGTGGGGAAGTGTTTTTTCGTATATTATAGTCTATCACACAACTTCAAAAACTTCAACGAGAAAGCCGAAAAAATATTAATATTATTTTTATTGACAAAAATGTGAAATAGTGCTTGACAATTTGAAATACTTATGTTATAATCCTATGGTGTCGAAATGAGAAAGGCAAAGTAAGTAACCTTAGCTCAGCTGGATAGAGCAACCGCCTTCTAAGCGGTAGGTCGAGGGTTCGAATCCCCCAGGGTGCGCCAGAGTTGGTTCGAGGTCTGCAACAGCGGACCTCAACACACCGACTTTTTTACATTTACTTTTCTCATCTTCGATTATATGGTGGGTGTAGCTCAGTTGGTTAGAGCGTCAGGTTGTGGCCCTGAAGGCCGTGGGTTCGAGTCCCATTACTCACCCCAAACAAAATCCGCTTTCGCAAGAAGGCGGATTTTTGTTTGTATTATTCACTTTTCATTATTCATCATTCATTATTCATTTACCAAAGCGGATTTTGAATGAATAGTGAAGAATGAAGCCGCTTCGCTGATGAATAATGAATAATTAAAGTAGCGTTTCTCTCTATGGTAGAAAAGTATTTTTATGCAATAGTCTTTTTTTTCGAAACTTGTCAAGATTAGTGGACAGATAAAAGAGTGAAAAAATGGTTTGGAATGGCATAATTGATACCTGAATGCAGTCGTTCGGAATTGTAATAAAGCTCAATA
>JAFSAM010000066.1 GCA_017441005.1 Clostridia bacterium
GAGGGGTGTCTCGGTGTAGCCGAGACGGGGTGGGGCTTAAAGATAAGTAACTATACATCAAGCCCCCTTCCGTCAGCCTATGGCTGACACCTCCCCCAAAGGGGAGGCTTAAATTGTGCCGCTTCGCTACCCACCGGAGAAAGTCTTTGTTTGCATCATCCCTCTCCGTCGGCTCCGCCGACACCTGTCTCGCTGAGGCTCGGTCACGGCTCGGCTCTGACAGTCCACCGGACTGTCATTCACTCCCTCGCCGCCGCTTCGCTACACGGAGGGAGAGGCTTGATTAGTGACGATTCGCTGCCCGGAGGGAGAGGCTTGGTGCGTGCAGATTTGATACGTATGCGGTGATTCGTAAAAGGTGAGACTACGGTCCTAAAAGATAGAGCTTGCGTGCAGATTTGATACGTCTGCGGCGAGCCGTAAAGTGGGAAGCATACGGTCCGAAAAGATAGAGCTTGTGCGCAGATGGGACGTATGCGCTCGACTGCAATTCGGCCGCGGTCTATTTTTGCAATTATATTTTTGCAAAAATTATCTTCTTTATATATATCATAAGACCCCAAAAAACGAAAACACCGCATAAATACTTGTTTTTTTGCGATTACGAAGCTTTGACCGGGCAAAAAAACACTATTGCTTTTATGAAGATAGTGTGCTAAAATACAAGATGGATAAATTTGTGTATTTTTTTCACGGAAAGCAGGTAAAAATATGATCATAAAAAGCGAACAGGGCATAACGGATGCAGAGCTTCTCGAAGCTTTAAAAAAGTCTCTTGAAGGCAAAAATCTCAAAAAAGTTTTGCTTCTCCCACCCGACCACACCAGACTTTATTCGGGCGCGGGCAAAATTTGCTCTATGTACTATAATCTTTTGAAGGACACATGCGAAATCGACATTATGCCTGCTCTCGGCACTCACGAAATAATGTCCGAAGCTGAATGCAAAATGTTCTTCGGCGACATTCCCTACGAAAAGTTTATTGCTCACAACTGGAAGACCGACGTTGTAAAATTAGGCGAGGTTCCCGCAGAATTCGTTTCCGAGGTTTCCGAGGGCCTTGTAAACAACAAGATCGACGTCGAAGTAAACAAGCGCCTTGTATCGGGTGAATACGATCTCATAATCTCTATGGGTCAGGTAGTTCCCCACGAGGTCGTCGGTATGGCTAACTACTCCAAAAATATATTTGTCGGCTGCGGCGGAAGCTCGATGATCAACAGCTCCCACATGCTCGGCGCATTCTACGGTATGGAAAGGATCATGGGCAAGGACTTCTCTCCCGTACGCAAGGTCTTTGACTATGCCGAAGAAAACTTCATTCAGAATATTCCGCTTATGTACGTTCTCACCGTTACCACAAACACGGGCGACGATGTTCACATTCACGGTCTGTTCGTCGGCAGAGACAGAAAGCTCTTTGAAGAGGCTGTTTCTCTCAGCCAGGAAAAAAATCTTAACTACCTTGACAAGCCCCTCAAAAAAGTCGTTGTATATCTTGACGGCAGAGAGTTCAAGAGCACATGGCTCGGCAACAAGTCTGTTTACAGAACGCGTATGGCGATCGCCGACGGCGGCGAGCTCATCGTTCTTGCTCCCGAGGTCGCAAAATTCGGAGAGGATGCCGAAAACGACAGGCTCATCAGAAAATACGGCTACGTCGGCAGAGAAAAAGTTCTTGAGCTTGTCAAAGAAAACGAGGATCTTGCAAACAACCTCTCGACGGCTGCCCACCTCATTCACGGCTCGTCCGACGGCAGATTCAATATAACCTACTGCACACGCAAGGTTACAAAAGAAGAGGTCGAAGGTGTAAACTTCAAGTACATCCCCTACGACGAAGCGGCAAAAAAATACGATATAACCAAGCTTAAAGACGGCTATAATACGGTTGACGGCGAGGAGATCTTCTATATAAGCAATCCCGCTCTCGGTCTTTGGGCAACAAAGGACAGGATCTGAATGGAATACATCGATCTGCACACACATTCGCACCACTCCGACGGCTCGATGACCCCCGATGAGCTTGTAAAGCTCGCAAAAGAAACGGGACTTCGTGCGATCTCGCTCACCGACCACGACACCTTCGACGGCGTAAAAGAAGCTGTCGAAGCGGGTGAAAAATATGGGATCGAGGTCATCCCGGGAATTGAATTCTCTGTTGTATCGACGGGGGAGACCCACATACTCGGCTACGGGATCGACATAACCGAGAAAAACATCTGCGATGCCGTCACCAAAGCAAAGGAGCTTCGGCTGATCAACAACCAAAGAACGGCAGATGCCTTACAAAAATTAGGCTTTGACATAACCGTCGAGGATGCAAGAAAGATATCGCCCGTAGGCAACATAGGCAGGGCGCACTTCGCCAAGGTTATGGAGCTTAAAGGCTACACAAGTTCTGTCAAAGAGGCGTTTGATCTCTATCTGCAAAAAGGCAGACCGGCATTCAACAGCCTTCGCCTCCTTGAAGCCGAGGAAGCGATCAAGCTTATACACGGTGCGGGCGGCAAAGCCTTCCTCGCACATCTGCACCTCACAAAAAAGGCAGGGCAGGAGCTTGAAGACTACGTTAAAGAGCTTAAAGATTACGGGCTTGACGGAATCGAGGGCTACTACACCGAATACGAGGGAACGATGCAGGAAGATTATCAGGCTCTTGCAAAAAAATACGGACTGCTTATCTCGGGCGGCACAGACTTCCACGGCGCAAACAAGCCTCACATCAAGCTGGGAGTGGGCTACGGAAATCTGCGCATCCCCTACAGTCTGCTTGACCAAATAAGAAACTAAATAAAATTTATATAATTTGCCGTTTGTTTCAAGCGGCGGAACGGAGAATAAAATGAAAAAATCTGACATCGGACTTATCGGTCTTGCCGTTATGGGCGAAAACCTGGTTATGAACATGGAAAGCAAGGGCTTTACCGTTTCTGTTTACAACCGTACGACCGAAAAAGTAAAGAATTTTGTTGAAGGCAGAGCTAAGGGCAAGAACATCGTCGGCACATACAGCCTCGAAGAGCTTGTTGCTTCCCTCGCAAAGCCCCGTAAGGTTATGATGATGATCAAGGCGGGCAGCGCTGTTGACACCACCATCGAATCACTCATTCCCCTTCTTGAAGAAGGCGATATCATCATTGACGGCGGAAACTCTCATTTCCCCGATACCGCTCGCAGAACGGCATACGTTGAATCCAAGGGTCTGCTCTACATCGGCACCGGCGTTTCCGGCGGCGAAGAGGGCGCTCTTAAGGGTCCCAGCATGATGCCCGGCGGCTCTCCTGCTGCTTGGGAATCCGTTAAGCCCATCTTCCAGGCTATCTGCGCTAAGGTCAAAGACGGCTCTCCCTGCTGTGACTGGGTCGGCGAAAACGGCGCAGGTCACTTCGTAAAAATGGTTCACAACGGCATCGAATACGGCGATATGCAGCTCATTTGCGAGGCTTATCAGCTTATGCGCGACTACCTCGGTCTTACCGCCGACGAGATGCACGAGATCTTCACCGAATACAACAAGGGCGAGCTCGACAGCTATCTTATCGAGATCACCCGTGATATCCTCGGCTACAAGGATACCGACGGAACTGCTATCGTAGAAAAGATCCTCGATACCGCAGGTCAGAAGGGTACAGGTAAGTGGACCGGCATCGCCGCACTCGATGAGGGCGTTCCGTTGACACTCATCGGCGAGGCTGTGTTCTCACGTTGTCTTTCCGCTATCAAGGAGGAACGTGTCGAGGCATCCAAGGTGCTCACAGGTCCTACACCCAAGTTCGAGGGCGATAAAGCTCAGTTCATTGCTGATATCAAGGATGCTCTCTTCGCTGCAAAGATCGTTTCTTATGCTCAGGGCTACACACTTATGCGTGCGGCTGCAAAGACATACGGCTGGAACCTCAACTACGGCGGCATCGCTCTTATGTGGAGAGGCGGCTGTATCATCAGAAGCGTATTCCTCGGCAAGATCAAGGAAGCCTTCGACAATAATCCCACACTCACAAACCTCCTCCTCGACCCCTACTTCAAGGGCGTTATGGACAGAGCTCAGGCAGGCTGGCGCAGAGTTTGTGCTGCCGCTATCGCAAACGGCATCCCCGCTCCCGCTATGACTACCGCTCTCTCTTACTACGACGGTTACCGTTGCGAAAGATTGCCCGCTAACCTCCTCCAGGCTCAGAGAGACTACTTCGGTGCTCACACCTACGAAAGAGTAGATGCTCCCCGCGGTCAGTTCTTCCACACTAACTGGACAGGCGAAGGCGGCGATACCGCAGCCTCCAACTACGTAGTCTGATTCGTTCAATAAATTTGTTGATTGGAGAATTTTAATAATGAAAGAGCTTAGAAAGAATTGTAAATATGCCCTCGTGGTTCCCACAAGTATGGGCGTCAGAATTACCCCCGAAAACGGTCAGCCCGTTGCCGCAAGCGATATGTTCCGTATGCAGGCTACAAGTGCTGAAACAAACGTTGCAAGTATTTCCTCTTACCTCGGTCTGCCCGTTAAGGTGCTTACCAAGTTCGTAAAGGGAAGCCCCATCGCCGCTTTCATTAAGCAGAACCTCCGTTCCAGAGGTATGGATTTTGAAGGCAAGGAGATAGATCAGGGCGGACCTTGGGGTTACCGCCACCAGTTCAATATCGCTGACAGCGGTTACGGACTCAGAGGTCCTCGCGTTACAAATGACAGAGCAGGCGAGGTAGGCAGAACTCTCTGCCTCGAGGACTTCGACCTCGAAAGAATCTTCGGAGAAGAGGGCGTACAGATCCTCCACCTCTCCGGTCTCATCGGCGCACTCTCGCCCGAGACAAGCAAATTCTGCCTTGAGCTCGCAAGAGCGGCTAAAAAATACGGCACTCTCATTTCCTTCGACCTCAACTACAGAGCTTCTTTCTGGGAAGGAAGAGAGCAGGAGCTCCACGATATCTTTACAGAGATCGCATCCGTTTCCGATATTCTTATCGGTAACGAAGAAGACTTCCAGCTCTGCCTCGGCATCGAAGGTCCCGAAGCAGGCGGTAAGGACATTTCTTCAAAGATCGAAAACTTCAAGGAAATGACCGCAAGAGTTAAAAAGGCATTCCCCGACACATCGGTATTCGCAACAACTCTCCGTCAGGTTATTAACGTTAACAGCCACCTCTGGGGAGCTATTACACTCGTCGGTGATGAGTGGTATATCGAAGAGCCCCGCGAGATCCGTGTTCTCGACAGAATCGGCGGCGGCGACGGCTTCGTAGGCGGACTTCTTTATTCCATCCTTAAGGGTTGGGAGCCCGAGAAGTGGGTCAAGTTCGGTTGGGCTACAGGCGCTATGGCTACAACGTTCCTCACCGACTATGCTCAACCCTCCGATGAGGACCAGGTTTGGGCTATCTACGGCGGCAACGCAAGAGTAAAGAGATAAAACAGTAATCGCAAAAAAATTTGCACAGGCTATGTTTAGCCTGTGCAAATTTTTTTGTGTAATTTTATTACACAGAGTTTTTGCAGCCCTCTACCTCTATACACAAACCTTTCGCTTGGCATATAAATAAACCTCCCTTTTTGATGAAATGCGGTTATTTTGCTCGTTTTTTCGAGAAAAAATACGGGTGTTTTCAGACACCCGTATTTTTTATGCTTTTATTTAAATTCGTCAAAGTCCGCGTAGATCGACTTGATGTGAGCCTTGATAGCTCTTTCGAGTCTTGCATAGTTTCTGGAAATGTTGGACTGGCGAGGATCTACGTCAAGAACGCCTGAACGGAGGTCGCCGAAGTTGTAATAGAGACCGATGTCATATACGCAGTTGTTACGGAGAATGTGCAATGACTCTTCGGATTCGTTATCTCTTGCATATCTTCTTGTAAGAAGTGTATCAAACCATGCGGGTACTACGGTAAAGCTGGAGACGTAGTTCATATCCTCAAGGATGATTGCCGTTCTTTCAAGGTTTTCGCTTACGTTGGGAATAGCAAGAAGGTTGTTGTTATAAGGATAAATTGTCTTGTAACCGTCCTGGAATTCATCGTACTTCGGGAAGGGTACTACGCCGAATTCGCTTTCCATTTCAGCAAAAGAGGCCATAGCGCCTTCGCTTGTGTAGTGGAACAGGTAGAGGTCCTGTGTAAAGAGCTGACGGAGATAGCTGTACTTATGAGGGTAAAGCGCGCTGTCGAACTGAACGTCCGAGCAAGTCATACAGTAGCTGCATTCCTCGTTTGTAAATACCTGCTTAAGCTTTTCATAAAGATTAACGACTTTGTCGCCGTCCTTCAGCAGAGTCACTTGAGGATAACCGGTCTCGTCATTCGTTGTCGCTCTGAAGCCCGATGCATAAAGGAACATTCTGGGGTTGTGGTGCTCCATAAGAGTTCCGTACATATCAACTTCGGTCATATTACCGTCCTGATTGACGTCTCTCGAAATGGAGGTTACAAGCTTCGACCAGTTATCGATCGTCCACTGGTTGTTTGCCATATATTCATAAGGGCTCGTGAGCTGATAGTCTTCGATGATCTGCTTATTAAAGAAAACGCAGAAACCGATCGTGTGGATATTGAGTGCGCAGTTTGTGAAGAAAAGCTTGTTGCCGATCATAAGCTGTTCTTTGGAGTTGCTGTCCCAGTAGGACTTATCCCAGTTGAACGTCTCGATCTCAAGAAGGTTCTTCAAAAGGTTTTCCTGTGCCATAACAGCAAGGTCGGAGCAGGACGCAAGAATTACGTCGAATTCGCAGGCACCGCCCATAACCTGTGTTCTTACGGTAGTAATTATATCCGGAACTTTGAACTGATTTATGGTTATGTTGTATTTATCCTCAATTATTGAGTTTCTTGTGTAAATGGCGTCATCCAAAACGTTTGCTTCCTCGCCATCATAAATGAGGTAGCCGGTATTGTACGCAGTACCCTCTTCCGTTATAAAGGTAAACGCATAGTCGCCGTAATCAACTGCGGGGAGCTTAGGGTCTTCTTCAGTTCCCACGACGTCATTGTGTTTTTTTCCCTCGCCAACCTCTTCGTCAGCAGAGCACGCCGCCAAAACCGACGTTAACATTATTGCCGCCAAAAGCAAGCACAAAAGCTTGGATAAAGTTTTTTTCATATATGCCTCCATATAATTCATTTACAAACTTGCAATAAATTCCTTGCAAACAGTACATTTGTTACCTATGATTTTACCAATAATCTGCCCCAATGTCAATAGTTCTTTGTGCAACATACACTTTTTTGTTAAAATTGTTCAATAATCGGTGCTGACCGTTCGTCGGGCAAGGTAATTGATTGTACATTTTTACAACCGCCGAAAATTGATATGTGAATATCATAATTTTTCTTCAAAAATTTATTGACATATCGAATTAAATGTTATATTATATAATTAATATGGGTAAATGTTTTGTTTAATGTACGGCACTGTCTGTGCGGATGATGCGAATTCGCTTTTCGCAAAACCGATCAGTGCTGATCGCTCATCTCACGGTCTTTTTCGCCGTTTATTATAATTCTATTTGCTTGTAAAAATTCCAATATTGACATAAGGAGGTGCACGCCACATGGTCATAAAGATCATAATTGGAATCGTTGCCCTTGTAGTCGGTATTACTGTCGGAATGGTTTTGGGTATTGCTTACCGCAAGAAGGTAACCGAGGCTAAGATCGGTCTGGCTGAAGACAGAGCCAAAAAGATCGTCGAAGAAGCCGAAAAGGTTGCCGAAACCAAAAAGAAAGAGGCTCTTATCGAAGCTAAAGAAGAGATACTCCGATCCAAAAACGAGCTCGAGCGCGAGGTCAAGGAAAGAAGAAACGAGGTTTCCAGACTCGAACGCCGCGCCGTTTCCAGGGAAGAAGCTCTCGAGCGTAAAATGGATGCTCTCGAGAAAAAGGACGAACAGTTAAACCGCAAGATCAAGGATAACGAAGAACTGAAAGAACAGCTCGAAGCGCTCCGCGTTCAGCAGCTTGAAAAGCTTGAACAGATCGCGGGTATCAGCGCCGCAGAAGCTAAAAAAGAACTTGTTCAAAGAATCGAAGATGAAGTTAAGCACGAAGCCGCACAAAAGATCGTTGAAATCGAGTCCCAGCTCAAGGAAGAGGCTGACGACAAGGCAAGAAATATTATCTCTCTTGCAATTCAGCGCTGTGCCGCAGATCATGTTTCGGAAACCACGGTATCAGTTGTTCCTCTCCCCAACGACGATATGAAGGGTAGGATCATCGGACGCGAAGGCAGAAACATTCGTGCAATCGAAACCCTCACGGGTGTCGATCTCATAATCGACGATACACCGGAGGCTATCACCCTTTCCGGATTTGATCCCATCAGAAGAGAGGTCGCAAGGATCACTCTCGAAAAACTTATTTCCGACGGCAGAATACATCCCGCAAGAATTGAGGAAACCGTCGAAAAAGCTCGCAAAGAGGTTGACAACACCATTAAGCAGGCGGGCGAAAAGGCTATATTCGAAACAGGTGTTCACGGCTTGAACAACGAGCTCGTTAAGCTCCTCGGACGTCTCAAGTACCGTACCAGCTACGGTCAGAACGTTCTCCGCCACTCAATTGAGGTCGCTCATCTCTCCGGTATGATCGCCGACGAGATAGGTGTCGACAGCACTCTCGCCAAGAGAGCCGGCTTGTTGCACGATATCGGTAAGGTGCTTACCCAGGAGGTCGAAGGCTCTCACGTACAGCTCGGCGTTGACCTTGCTAAGAAATACAAGGAAAACAAAGACGTTGTTCACGCAATCGAAGCGCACCACAACGACGTTGAACCCCGCACTATCATCGCTATGATAGTTCAGGCGGCAGACGCGATCTCCGCCGCAAGACCGGGTGCTCGCCGCGAGGATCTTGAAAATTACATCAAGAGACTCCAGAAGCTTGAAGAAATTGCAAACAGCTTCAACGGTGTCGAGAAATCTTATGCTATCCAGGCAGGCCGTGAGGTTCGTATTATGGTTAAGCCCAATGAGGTCAACGACGAACAGATGGTACTTATAGCAAGAGATGTTGTTAAGAAGATCGAGGAAAACCTTGAATATCCCGGTCAGATCAAGATCCACGTGATCAGAGAAAACCGCGCTATTGAATACGCGAAATAATTAACTGTCAGACCTTCCGTCTGACGTACTACATATAAATTTATATAGAATTATTATGAAATCAACAAGCGGTGTTTCCGTTTGATATATATTTATATGAGACTTGTGCGATATCACAGTCCGTACGGCAACGTGCCGCGCGGATTGTGATATTGTTATATTATGAAGAAATCCAAAAAACGTTCTGAATCTGCCGATATCAAAATATAGAAAGGTTACTTTTATGAAAATATTGGCTTTAGGTGATATGGTAAGCCCGGCATCGGTCGAAGGACTGAAAAATATGCTTTGGAGCTACAGAAAAAATAACGGAATCGATTTTGTGGTCGCTAACGGAGAAAACGCAAGCCGCGGAAACGGACTCGAAGCCGATGCAGCACAGCAGTTGCTCGACTACGGAGTAGACGTGATCACCGGCGGAAACCACATCTGGCAAAAAAACTCGCTCAGACCTTTTCTCGATTCGTGTAAAAATATTATCCGTCCCATGAACTTCCCCGGAAGCTGTGCGGGAAGCGGATATACCATCCTCGATTGCAACGGAACAAGGATACTTGTTATGAACGTGTCGGGAACGGTGTTTATGGAAAGCCTCGACTGCCCGTTCAATGCAGTTGAACGCTGTCTCGAGGCGCAAAAAGGGAAGTACGATATAAGCATTCTCGACATCCACGCAGAAGCTACGGGCGAAAAATACGCAATTGCAAGATACTTCGACGGCAAGATCGATGCTGTCTTCGGTACGCATACCCACGTCCCGACCGCCGACGAGCAAATACTCCCGAACGGCACCGCTTATATTACCGACCTCGGTATGTGCGGTCCCAAAAATTCTATACTCGGTGTCAAAAGCGAGATCATAATCGAAAAGATGAGGACAAAAATGCCCCTCCGCTTCGATTTCGCCGACGGAGAAATCGAGTATAACGGGGTGATCGTCGATCTTATGACCGACGGTTTTGGTAAGATTATTGATAAAAGCATAAAAAGAGTGCGGTTTTAACCGCACTTTTTGTATTTTGCGACATTTTTTTGAGAATTTTGCAAAAATATATTGCAAAATCAAATAATATACCATATAATGTAATAGTCGTGCCGTTTTAAATGTCTAATGCGGTTTAAGACTATATTTTTCTGAAAATTTCGAAAGAGAGTTATATTATATGGAAATATTGAAGGTGTCTTCAAAGTCTAACCCCAATCTTGTGGCAGGTGCTTTGGCAGGAGTTATAAATGAACAAAAGGAAGCAGAGTTGCAGGCCGTCGGCGCAGGTGCTGTTAACCAGGCAATCAAGGCTATCGCCATCTCAAGAGGCTTCCTCGCCCCCGCAGGCATAGAATTGATCTGCGTGCCCTCTTTCTCGGAAGTGACCATTAACGACGAGGTGCGTACCGCCATCCGCCTCCAGGTAAGCATAAAATAAACGCCTCCCCCCGCTTTCTTTCGGAGAAAGCTTGGCACTTGAACCCTTTTGCAAAAAGGGTTCAAGACTCCCAAAAACTTTCCCCCTACTTTCTTGAAAGAAAGTAGGCACCGTGAACCCTTTTGCAAAAAGGGTTCAGGACTCCCAAAAACTTTCCCCTACTTTCTTGAAAGAAAGTAGGCAAAGAACTTTGATTCTATGGGTCTGTGCAGGCTATTTTAGCTTGTGCAGACCTTTTTATTTGTGCTCCCCACGCCTCTCCCTCCGGGAGAGGTGGCGGCGAAGCCGACGGAGAGGGATGATGA
>JAFSAM010000007.1 GCA_017441005.1 Clostridia bacterium
GGGCGACGTTGCAATCAGCCATAGCGTAACATACTCAATTGCATCTTACGTATATGACCAGGTAGCAGCAGGTACAACAGGCGCATTGATGGATACCATCAAAGCAATGCTCACCTACGGTGATGCAGTAGCTGCATGGGTAGCATAAATAATACTCGATAAAAAAAGACCTCGACCGAAATTTTCGGTTGAGGTTTTTTTGTGTTTGTCACGTGCATATAATTACATATAAACAACTCGAAAAGGAGATACACTATGTTTGAAAGGTGTTGCATTGCAGATCTGAGAAATAAAGAGGTAGTAAATATTTGCGACGGAAGAAGGCTCGGCTGTGTAATAGATGTGGAATTCAATATTTGTGACGGGAAGATAATATCGATCATAGTTCCGAAGGAGGATAAGATCAGCCTCTTCGGTAAGGTGGATGGCTTTTGTATTCCTTGGTGTAAGATCGATAAGATTGGTGACGATATAATTCTTGTGAATATCGGTGAATCCTCGGGCAGGGAGGTATTCCAAAATCAAAAGAGAAAATAAAAAATAAAAAGATGGCTTTATGCCGTCTTTTTTCTGTTTGATATTGAATTTTTTTGAAGATGATGGTATAATAAAAATACGAAAATGATTCTTGAAAAAGGAGTGAATGTAATGGTAGAGAATTTGAGAATCGAAGCAAGAGAATTGGCTGAACAGTTTTGTGAAGCGGCAAAACTAAAAAAGGGTATGCTTGTAGTAATGGGCAGCTCGTCGAGCGAGGTAAGAGGCTCTAAAATCGGCAGTGATTCAAGCCTTGAGGTAGCAGAAGCTGTCTTCGGAGAGATATACAAAGTCCTCAGCGAAAAGGGGGTATATCTTGCGGTACAGTGCTGTGAGCATCTCAACAGAGCGCTTATAGTCGAAAGGGAAGCTCTGACACCCGGACAGGATATTGTCAATGCAGTACCACAGCTTCATGCGGGCGGCGCGTTTGCTATGACTGCATACAAGACCTTTAAGGACCCGGTCGCTGTCGAGCACATCAGAGCGGATGCCGGTATCGATATCGGTTCGACACTTATCGGAATGCACCTCAAGGAGGTTGCCGTTCCCGTAAGGATCGCAAGAAAGACGATAGGTTCGGCTTACGTCGTTTGTGCGAGAACGAGAGCTAAATACATTGGCGGCGAACGTGCAAGGTATGATGACAGACTGATGTGACAATTGTGCAAATAAAGATACTTTTTTAGGCAAGAAAAGACCTTGAATTATCTTTGAGTCTGTATTATACTATTCAAAGAATCTATAGTATGAGGTGCAAATGGTTGTGAAAAAAATAATGTTCTTTGTTATCAGTGCCGTGTTGTGTTTCGGACTCGTTTCGTGCGGCGGCAGTGAAGACGGTCAGAAAAACGAAACAGAGTATGGAGGAGAAACATCTGTGGATACGGCGGTAGAGACTGTGGTTGGAACCGGGGAGGAAACGGTTGCCGAAACCGAAAAAACACCCGAAAACAATGTGATCGAGCATAAGATTGCAGTTGAAGATCTCAGGGCAAGAATAGTCGACTATATGAGAAGTATGTCGGCTGTTGAGTGGACTCCAAATGAGACATTTAGTCTGAACGGCGATCACAACACTTGGGGGGTAGACCTCAATTTCAAGAAGGGACAGACCTATTACGGACTGCCCTACACACGTGCATTTTCCGGTCTCGATGACTTTACTGTGCACATTGAAAACGGTGTTTATAAAGGTCCCTGCGGTGACTACAACACAATGCCGGGAAACAACTGCTCGTCCTCGTGCGATTTGGCGTGGAGAAGATATCTTGTAAGCGATACCGAGGCTACCTATACCTATGTTCCCGGATTTGGCAACAAGACGATATCGCCTGTCGGTGATTATACTTATCCCTCCGGAAACAGAGACACCTACAAGATCATCGAACAGAACGATCAGCAGAAGCTTTTTGAGTCTTATGCACTTGTACAGCCCGCCGATGCCATTGTAAAATGGTCGGATGCACGTTCTGCGGGTCACGCAAGAATGGTTGCCGAAAATGCGGTAGTAGTTCGCAATGCGGCAGGAAAGATCAATGCCGGCAGAAGCTATATTGTTGTTATTGAGCAGACAAACAAGCTGACTACGGTTGACGGAAAGCAGTCCACATGGTTGGTCGACAAGAAGTATACCTTCACCGAGCTTATGAATGACGGATATATTCCTGTTACTCCTAAGGCATTGGCAGAAGAAACAGAGCTCAAAATAACTTACACAGATCCCAATACAGCTGATAATATAGTCACATCGCTGTCAGGAACGCTGGAGCTCAGCACGAGTGTAAAGACTGTCAATATGACTGTTTCCGATGAGAATGGCAACGTTGTAAAAGAGTATGCAATTGAGGTCGAGCCAGGTACAACAAAGATCAACCTTCGCAAATATACGTTCAATCTTGATATCGGCAAGCTTCCCGAAGGAAAGTATAATTACAAGCTTGAGGCTAATACTCCCGCATCGGGAACGATTGAGCTTTTAGTACTTGACTTTGAAAAATAAAACTGACTAAACCTAATGACGGACGGAATACGGTGATTTCACCGTTATCCCGTCCGTTTGTTTTTTGATATGATGAAACGAAGGGGGGGACAAAAAACAAATAAAGTGCAGTAAAAATGCGTATTTTTGTGCTATCCCTCTTGAAAAATGACATCTTGTGTATTATAATAATATAGATTTAGTATAATTTCTTAAAATGGGTGAATTATGGCAGATATAAACATTGTGCTGATAGAGCCTGAGATACCGCAGAACACGGGCAATATCGCAAGGACATGTGCGGCGACCGGCGCGGCATTGCATCTTGTCAAGCCGATGGGCTTTGAAATTGACAATGCCAAGCTGAAAAGGGCGGGACTCGATTACTGGCATCAGCTTGATATAACCTATTACGAAAACAGTGATGAGTTTTTCGAGAAGAACAAGAATGAAAGTATGTTTTTCTTTTCGACCAAAGCACCGGTTTCGCACGTTACGGCGGCCTATCCGAAAAGGGTTTTTCTCGTATTCGGAAAGGAGACGAAGGGTCTTCCCGAGGAGCTTTTGAAAAACAATCTCGATAAATGTGTCAGAATACCGATGAGAAACGGGCTTCGCAGTTTGAATCTGTCAAATTCGGCGGCGATCGCGGTATATGAGGTTTTGAGACAAAGAGATTTTGAGGGGCTTCTTGAAGAGGGCTCCTTTCCCGAACACGTCTGATTTTATACAGGGCATTTTTTAATATGCTATTTTGAAAGGTGTTTTTTATGAACGTTTTGACGTTGACTTTAGGACCTTTGCAAACAAATTGCTATATAATCTACGGAAAAGATAAAAAAGCAGCAGTTATCGACCCGGCTTTTTACGCTGACAAAATAGAGGATACGTTGAACGAAAAGGGGCTTATTCTCGACAAGATACTCCTTACTCACGCGCATTTCGACCACATTATGGCGGTCAAGGAGTTGCGAAAGAACGGCGTTTCTCTTTATTTGCATACTGACGACGAGGAAATGCTTTGTGACCCAAAACTTAATTGTATGCTTGATTTTATGGGTAAGTCGATCGAGTTTGAAAAAGCAGACGTTTTGCTTAATGACGGAGATAATGTCGATGTCGGCGGAGAAGCGTTGAAGGTTCTTCATACTCCCGGTCACTCGAAGGGCTCGGTATGCTACATTTCGGATGAGCATATTTTCTCGGGCGATACGCTTTTTAAAAACGGAGTAGGCAGATGTGATCTTTACGGCGGCAATTATCTTACCATCCGAGAGTCACTGAAAAAAATAGCTGCTCTTGAAAAAGACTATACTGTTTTTCCGGGGCACGGTGAATGCACCACACTTAACTATGAGAAAAATAACAACATATATATGAATTTTTGAGGTGAAAATAATGGATTACAACAAGTTGGCAGAGCTTTTATTTCCGCATATAACGGGAAGCCCCGCAGATATGGAGGCGAAGTTTCCCGCAAGAGTACTTCCGGAGGGGGCAAAGGTAACGAGAATAGCTCCTTCGCCTACGGGCTTTATGCATTTCGGTACTCTGTTTCCCGCAAGAATCGCAGAGAGACTTGCACACCAGAGCGGCGGAGTGTTTTACCTCCGTATAGAGGATACCGACTCCAAGAGAGAGGTCAAGGGGGCGGAAAAGGATATTATAGAGACGCTCGCCTATTATCAGATACACTTTGACGAGGGGGCTTTGGCTGACGAAAAGGAATTTGGAATATACGGTCCTTACAGACAGAGTCAGAGAGCGGAGATCTATCAGACCTTTGCAAAGCAGCTCGTAAGAGAGGGGAAGGCTTATCCCTGCTTTACAACAGAGGAGGAATTGAACGCACTCCACGCAACCGACAAAAAGGCAGAGATCAAAAATAAGGACTGGCACAACAATCCCGATACGGAAAAAGAAGAGATCAAGAAGCTCAGAAATATTACCTACGAGGAAGCGGAAGAGCAGATGAAGAAGGGTAATCCCTTTGTGCTCCGTATTCTTTCGGACGGCGATCCCGAAAGAAAGACACCATTTACCGACCTTATCAAGGGTAAGCTTGAGGTTCCCGAGAATGACGAGGACTTTGTTCTTCTCAAGAGTGACGGTATTCCTACGTATCACTTTGCACACGCAATTGACGACCATCTTATGGGTACTACCCACGTTATAAGAGGTGAGGAGTGGTTGCCCAGCCTGGCGAAGCATATAATGCTCTTCAGATATCTCAATTTCAGACTTCCCAAGTATATGCACATAGCACAGCTCATGAAGATGGAGGGCAACTCCAAAAAGAAGCTTTCAAAGAGAGATAACGGCGCGGCTGTATCCGACTACAGAGAAAACGGCTATCCTCCCGTAAGCGTAAACGAATACGTTATGACACTTCTCAACTCCAATTTCGAGGAGTGGAGGACGGCAAACCCCGACAAGTCGTACCTCGATTTTCCTTTCTCGATAAAGAAAATGAGTACCTCGGGTGCGCTGTTTGACTTTGACAAGCTCAATGACGTAAGTAAAAACGCAATTTCGAGAATGACAGCCGATACGGTCTATGACGGCGTTACCGAGTGGGCAGAAGAATACGATAAGGATTTTGCAGACCTTCTTAAGGCAGATCCCGCCTACGCAAAGAGCATTCTTGCTATCGGCAGAGGCGGCAAGAAGCCGAGAAAGGACTTTGCGGTCTGGAAGGACGTTAAGCCCTATATGTCATACTTCTACGACGGTCTTTTCGAAAAAGAAGCCGATATTCCCGCACAGTTTGCAAAGGAAGACGTAAAAGCAATATTTACCAAGTTCGCAGAAACCTATGACGAAAACGATGACAACAACGTCTGGTTTGAAAAGATCAAGGCGATCAGCGAGGAATTGGGCTTTACCTCCGATATGAAGGCTTACAAGGCAAATCCCGAAAATTACAAGGGCAGTGTAGGAGACGTAAGCATGATCCTCCGAATTGCCGTAACGGGCAGAACAAATTCTCCCGATATGCACGAAATAATGAGAATACTCGGAAAGGAAAGAGTGCTTTCCCGTCTTAATATGGCGGAAAAGGCTCTCTGATAAAACGAAAATGGACGAGATCACAAACAGTAATTTTATTGAAGAAATAATCGAGACAGACCTTCGTGAGGGCGGATACACCCACGTGCACACACGTTTCCCCCCCGAGCCTAACGGTTATCTGCACATAGGTAGCGCCAAGGCTATATGGATCAACCATTCTGCGGCAAGAAAGTACGGCGGCAAATTCAATCTTCGTTACGATGATACAAACCCGGCAAAAGAGGACAACGAATACGTAATGTCTATCTTAGAAGACCTGAAGTGGCTTGGGGCTGATCCCGACGGCGGCATCTTCTATGGCTCCGACTACTTTGACAAGTGCTATGAGTTTGCAATCAAGCTTATCAAAGAGGGCAAGGCATACGTGTGCGACCTTTCTGCGGATGAGATGCGTGAATACAGGGGTACATTGACGACACCCGGTAAGAACAGCCCCTACAGAGACAGGACTCCCGAAGAAAACCTTGAATTATTTGAAAGAATGAAAAACGGTGAGTTTGCCGACGGCACGAGAACCTTAAGAGCAAAGATCGATATGGCGTCTCCCAATATGAATATGAGAGACCCCGCGATATACAGGATCGTTCACACCGATCACCACAGACAGGGCAACAAGTGGTGTATATATCCTCTTTATGACTATGCACACCCCATCCAGGATGCACTTGAGGGAATCACCCACTCGCTCTGTTCGATCGAGTTTGAAAACCACAGACCTCTTTACGAATGGGTAATAGACAACATCGGCTTTGAAGAAAAGCCCAAGCAGAGAGAGTTTGCAAGACTTAACGTGACATACACGGTTATGAGTAAGCGTTACCTCCGCAAGCTTGTTGAAACAGGTCTTGCCGACGGATGGGATGACCCCCGTCTTCCCACCATCTGCGGTCTCCGCAGAAGGGGCTTTACTCCCAGCTCGATAATCGAGTTTGTAAAGCGTGCGGGTGTCGCTAAGGCATACAGCCTGGTTGACATTGAGCTTCTAGAGTACTGCCTCCGCGAAGAGCTTAATATGCAGGCGCAGAGAAGAATTTGCGTAACCGAGCCTATCAAGGTAGTAATTACAAACTATCCCGAGGATAAGGAAGAGTATTTCGACCTGCCCAACAATCCCAACGATGAAAATGCGGGAACAAGAAAAGTACCCTTTACAAGAGAGCTTTATATCGAGAAGAGTGACTTTGCCGAGGTTCCGCCTCCCAAGTTCTTCAGAATGAAGCCTGACGGTGAGGTAAGACTCATGGGCGGCTACATCGTTAAATGTAATGAGGTTGTCAAGGACGAAAACGGAGAGATCACCGAGATCAGATGTACAGCAGACCTCGAAACGGGCAACGGTAATCCCATTGACGGTCGCAAGGTGAAGGGAACTATCCATTGGGTATCCGCAAAATATGCATTTGATACCGATATTATGCTCTACGACAGACTGTTTACAGAGGCTGATATGAACAATATGCCCGAGGACAAGACCTATGACGACTATCTCAATCCCGACTCCGTAAAGAGACTTACGGGATGCAAGGCAGAGCCTTTGCTTAAGGATGCCAAGATAGGAGACAAGTTCCAGTTCGTAAGAATGGGCTACTATACTTTGGATTCAAAACACGAAAACACATTTAACAGAATAGTGTCGCTTAAAGACAGCTATAAGGTTAAGAACTGATTACCGGAGAGGAGATCATGCAAATGAAAGATTACAGATTCAATACAAAATGCGTGCAGGGCGTTTACGAGCCTAAAAACGGAGAGCCCAGAGTAATGCCCATAGTACAGAGCACGACCTATAAATACGAATCGAGCGAGCAGATGGGTAAGCTGTTCGACCTCGAGGAGTCGGGTTATTTCTATACCCGTCTCGCCAACCCCACCTGCGACTATACGGCAGGCAAGATCGCACAGCTTGAGGGCGGTGTCGGCGGTATGCTCACATCCTCCGGTCAGGCGGCAAGCTTCTACTCTGTTTTTAATATTTGCAGAAGCGGCGACCATCTTATAAGCACATCAGCTATCTACGGCGGTACGTTCAACCTCTTTGACGTTACCTTAAGACAGATGGGAATCGACGTTACCTTCGTATCCCCCGATTCCACAGAGGAAGAGTTGATGGCGGCTTTCAAACCCAACACCAAGGCTGTTTTTGCGGAAAGCCTGTCCAATCCCTCTTTGGTAGTGCTTGACATTGAGCTTTTTGCAAAGTGCGCACACGCAAACGGCGTTCCGCTCATAGTTGACAATACTTTCCCCACACCCGTAAACTGCCGTCCCCTTGAGCACGGTGCCGATATCGTTGTTCACTCGACTACAAAATATCTTGACGGCCACGCTACGGCACTGGGCGGTGTCGTTGTAGACGGCGGTAAATTCGACTGGATGGCAAATGCGGATAAATTCCCCGGACTTACACAGCCCGACGAATCATACCACGGTATGGTATATGCAAAGGACTGCGGAAATGCCGCATACATTACAAAGGCGACAGCACATCTTATGAGAGACCTCGGCTCAATGCAGTCTCCCAACAATGCATTTTTGCTTAACCTCGGTCTTGAAACGGTGTTCCTCCGTGTTAAGAGACATTGCGAGAATGCGCTTGCAGTTGCAAAATATCTTGAAGCGCACGAGAAGATCACCTGGGTAAACTATCCCGGACTTGAAAGCAACAAGTATTATGATCTTGCAAAGAAATATATGCCCGACGGCACCTGCGGTGTAGTATCGTTCGGTATCAAGGGCGGCAGAGAAGCGGCTACAAAGTTTATGGATAGCTTAAAGCTTGCGGCAATAGTTACACACGTTGCAGATGCAAGAACATGTGTTCTCCATCCCGCAAGTACGACACACCGCCAGCTTTCCGACAAGCAGCTTGAAGAGGCGGGAGTAGGCTCCGACCTTATCAGATTCTCGGTAGGTATCGAAGACGTAGCCGACATTATCGAGGATATTGAGCAGGCATTGGCACAGGCATAAACAGTTTTGCATTCGTTTTTATAAAAAATATAATCGCAGTAATAATTGGAGGCAAAAATGGATAAGATTTTGAATTTTTATCGGATAATGCCCGGTGTTGTACGCACGGGGCAAAAGACAAAGGTCACAATTTCCGCACTTGATACTGAAAGACGCTTTTCTTCCGATGTTACCTACAGAATTCTGATACTCCCATCTACCAGAAATATGAGAGGTGTAACTAAGGTTCCCGACAGAACGATCTACGTTAAGGGAAAAGACGGAAAATTGACTTTCGAGTATTTTTACGAAAAAGAAGAAGAATATTTCATCAGTATTTTCGTAGGCGATGAAAAAGCAAAGATGATGCAGGTCTCGGTCTATGCGGTAGACGATGATCTGTATGAGCTTCGTCCCCTGAAGGGTGACCAGCACTGTCATTCATGTCCGTCCGACGTGACCCTTCTCCGTAAAAAGGATGGCTCCGATACACCTCCGATGATTCCTGCTTACTACCGCGAGGAGGGCTTCGATTATATGACACTTACCGATCACGAAAGATTTTTCGGTTCGGTAGAGATGAACAAGTTTTATTCCGACGTCAAGCTGGGCATTACGATGAACCTCGGTGAAGAGGTACACGCTCCCAAGAACTACGTACACATAGTTAATTTCGGCGGCGAATACTCGGTCAACGAGATATACCAAAATGATCCCGAACGCTTTACAAGAGAGGTTCAGGAGATCGTGGATAACGAAGAAATCGAGTATTTCGACAAAGAGCTTTATGCGATCAACGTCTGGGTCGCAAGAAATATCAGAAAGGCAAACGGTGTTGCCGTATTCTGCCATCCTCATTGGAATCCCTACGTTTACAACGTTTCCGACGAGCTTACAAGACTGTTTATGAAAAACGGTGTGTTTGATGCGTACGAGGTGGTCGGCGCTACCACATTCGGTCAGAACAACCTCAAGCTTGCTCTGTACAATGCATTGAAGGACGAGGGAATAAAAATGCCCCCGATGCTGGGTTCAAGCGACTGTCATATGTTCACAAGCCCCAATGCTACATTCTTGAGGAGATATACAGTTACATACGCAAAAGAAAACACCACAAAGAGCATTATCGAAGCTATCAAGGACTATAAAACAACCCCTGTCGAATGGGTAGGCTCGGAATATATCGTTCACGGAAGCTACAGACTTGTTTCGTATACAAGATACCTTATGGAGTGGTATTTCCCCTTGACAAAGCAGATATGCGAAGAAGAGGGCAAGCTTATGAAGAAATACGTCATCGGTGAAGAGGGCGTTAAGGAAGAGCTTGATAAGAGAGCAAACAACGTTGCAAATTTCTGGAAGAAGTTTTCCGGAAGAAAATAAAGGAGTAGTACAAATGGATAGTCAGCTTAATTTTTACAAAATAGTTCCCGGTATCGTCGAGACCGGAAAAGAGACAGAGGTCGTCATTTCCGCCCTCGATCCCAGATATTATTTTTCTGATGATAAGCAATATTCGGTCAAGATCCAGCCTATGACCCGCAACGAGCGCGGTATGATCGGACTTGAAAAGCACAGATGTGAAAATACTTACGTTAAAGACGGCAAGCTTTGCTTCAAGTGGTTCTTCGACAACGAGGAGGAATACACCGTAAGAGTATATTTTGCCGAGCCCAGAGAATTTATTGTTCAGCTTTCGGTCTATGCCGTAGACAGTGACCTCTATAACCTTCGCCCCTTGAAGGGGGATCTGCACATCCATTCCTGCAGATTGATAGGACCTCATACGGGAAGCAACGAGACTCCCGCATTTACGGCTGCGGATTACAGAGCGGCGGGCTATGACTTTATGATCCTTACAGACCACGAATGCTATGCAGGTTCTGTAGAGATGCAAGAAGCATATAAAGACGTTAAGCTCGGCATCAATCTTATGAACGGTGAAGAGATCCACGCGCCGGACAATTTCCTTCATTTTAACAACCTTGGCGGTAAATACAGCGTAAACAGTCTTTTCCATGCTGACAAGGACAAGTATTACCAAGAGGTCCAGCAGATCATTGATACCGAAGAGATCGAATACGAGGATAAGTTCCTTTATGCATCCTGTCTCTGGATCGCACGAAAAACTCAGGAATCGGGCGGTCTTGCAATGCTTAACCACTCGCACTGGATCTCAAACGTTTACAGTATGCCCGATAAACTTACCAAGCTTTTATTGAAGAACAAAGTGTTTGACGTATATGAGATCTCGGGTGCTGCAAACAGACACCAGAACAATATGAAGGCGGCGTTCTACTATACCCTTATGAAGGAGGGAATCGAGCTGCCTCCCGTTGTAAGTGTATCCGACAGCCACGGTACTGTTAGCGGTGCATTCAAGAACAAATACACTATTGTATTTGCGGATAAAAATGACAGAGAGGGCATTCTTGAGGCTATAAGAGCAAACCGCGTTGCGGCAGTAGAAACGTTTGGTAACGGCGAATATAACGTCCTCGGTGACTACCGTTACGTTTCCTATGCAAGATTCCTCATCGAGTGGTATTTCCCGCTGTTCCCCGCTGTTACGGCAGAGGAGGGTAAATTGATGCATCAGTACATTCTTGGATGCGAAGAAGCCAAGGCGAAGCTTGACAAGCGAGCAAATAATACCGAGAATCTTTACAAAGAGCTGTTCGGTAAAAACTGAAATTAATAAAAAAGTCCAATAGGTTTTTTGAGCCTATATGGACTTTTTTTGTTTGGGATTTCAAACAGATGATCAGCCGATAAAAGTTATGCTTTTTAGTGCATTGTAAAACAGATCAAGCTCCGAACGGGTATTAAAGCACGAAAATGATGCGCGCACAGCCCCTTTTTCGAGTCCTAACTTCTTGTGTATCAGCGGTGAGCAATGGAGTCCGCCCCTTACACATATTCCAAAATCGTTCAGTCTGTCGGATACTGCATCGGAGTCGATGCCGTTTACGTTGAAAAGCAGACAAGAGCTTTGCGGAAGGTCTTTGTAATACACAGTGGTGTTCGGCAAAGATGATACCATATCGGCGGCTGTACGGTACAGTCCGGCGACGTGCCTGAATATTGAGTCGGGATTCTTTTGTTCGACAAATTTTATTCCCTCATACAAGCCAGCTATTCCCGGAGTGTTGAGTGTGCCGCCCTCAAACTTTTCCGGAAGAATGTCGGGCATTTTTCGTTCGGCGGAGTTAACTCCGTTGCCGCCCGTTACAAAGGGCGATAGGTGGGAAACAAGCGATTCTTTTGCATATTTATCTGCCAAAACTATAAATCCTGTTCCTTGCGGACCGTAAAGTCCCTTATGCCCCGGGCAACACAGTGCATCGATATTAAAGCCTGTGACGTCTATACGGTGAGTTCCGACGCTTTGTGCTCCGTCTACGATGAATGACAGACCGAAGCGTTTACAGAGCTGACCGATCTCAAAAAGCGGAAGAACAATGCCGCAAACGTTTGAAACGTGATTGCATACTACCATTGAGGTGTTTGAGCGTATCTTTGACCTTAGGTTTCGTACGGTATTGCCGTTATCGTAAGGATCTACCTTGAATATATCGAAGTCGATTCCTTGTTTAGCAAGAGATGCTACCGTACGGTAGACGGAGTTATGCTCAATGTCGCTTATAATAATATGAGAACGCTTTTTTGCAAATGCGCGTATAGCGATGTTGAGTGACGTTGTGGTGTTTGGTGTGAATATGACGTTTGTGGCATTGGTTATTCCGAAGGTGCGTGAGATCAGTTCACGGCAGTCATATATCTTTTCGGCAGCTTTTACAGAAAGAAAATGTCCGCTTCTTCCCGGGTTGCCGCAATAGGTCGTCATACAGGTTATCATTTCGTTTATAACACTTGTCGGCTTCGGAAAGGTGGTTGCGGCATTATCGAAATAAATCAAAGGATCACCTCAATATTTCAGAGTAAGGTATATTTGCAAGGTTGAAGAGCGAAAGGGTAGTATCTACGTCTTTACAAGAAACTTCAATACCGTAGGCACACCCCTTTTTGGTTTTTTGCGGCTGTAGTTTAACGATCCTTGTATATATCCCGTTTTGGTTCAATAACTTTTCACATCTGATTGCGTGGTTGACCGAGCTTATGGCAATGATACATTTTTTCATTTCTTTTAAACCTCCTTCATTACAGTTTATACAGCTTGCTTTATGTTTGCTAATGGATAAAAAATAAAAGACCCACTTTGAAAATGTGGGTCGATAATAACGTTATATTACAGAAGATCGTCTTTATCTATTGCGGGAAGCTTTAAAGGCGATGCAGGCTGTCTTTTCAATGGATCATATATAAATTTTTTGCAACAATAGTCTTCGGAAACAACCCCCTTTATTCTGCAAAGTAAATCATCACCGTTTCTTAAAACTGTTGCATTCTCGCAAAAAAGGCATATTTTTTGATAGTCTATCTCTTTATGCTTTGCCATAATCAAAACCTCTTTTTCATCATACTCAAATTATTATAAACGAAAATCTGTTTTTTTTCAATATAATTTGAAGATTTTACATAGAATAACAGATAATATGGCACATATTATTCCCTGAAGAAGCTTTGAGGCAATAAATTTCTTGGTATTAATATTTGTTTTTGAACAAACAGACATACTTTGAAGTATAACTGATACTCCCGACCAGCCGACGAAGAATGCAGAAAAAAATACCGATATAAAGTTTGCTCCGTAGCTTTCGGCAATTTGTATTCCGTTTGTGATCTCCAAAAATCCGGTTATAAAAAATGAGGCATATTCATTCATCCCGACAGTGGAAAAAAGGTTATCCAAAGCACCCGATATGCACGAAAAAAAGCAAACGAAGGCACATATGTTGAGCAGTGGTAAAACGCTGTCGGAGATTGCTTTTGTGACTTTGGATATTGAAAAATATTCATCTTTTTTAGGGGAGGACTTACTGAAAAATAATGGGGTGCTGTTTCTTTTTTTTAGACCTATAAGTATTGCCGAAAGTATTTGGCTGAAATAGATACAGATGCCGATTTTTTTGTTGCAAAGGGAGACACCGACTACCCCGATTATGAATGCAGGACCTGTATTTGAGCAAAAGCAGATCGCTTTTTCTGCCTCTTCTTTTGATATTATGCCTTTTTCGTAAAGTGATACGACCGATCTTGTGCCTAAGGGGAAGCCGAACAGACACCCGCATATAAATGAAACGGCAGTTTCTTTTTCTATATTGAATAATTTAGATAGTAAGTTGCCGAAAACATGTCCGAGTCTTCTGGTAACACCGAGGGATAGCATCAGCTCGTTTAATACCAAAAAAGGAAAAAGGGAGGGGATTACTTTTGTTAAGCAAAGCATAACTCCATTGTATACTGCATTGCTTGCTTGAACCGGGGATTTTAGCAAAAAGAAAAACAAAAACAGGGTAAGTATCAAAAAAATATTAAAAAACGTTCTGTGTTTTGCCTTTGTCATTTAAGAACTCTCCTCTGCATAAGATGTCTTGATAAATAATATTAGGAACGATGGGGGATTATACTTGAAAAAAGGTATTTACCGATTTTTTGCAAGGCTTTCGGAAATAACCGAGTTGCCGTTAGATGAAATGTGCAAAGAGTTTTCGGTTTACGTAACGGGCAGACGGGAGGTTACGGCTGACGGGGTGTTGTCCATAGAAGAATACGGAAGCGACCACATTGTCCTGAAGGTCTGTGGTGACAGAGTGCACATAAATGGGAAAAAGCTTGTTTTAAAAAATTATTATCATGCTACTTTGTGTATTGGCGGAAACATCAAAACGATAGAATATGAGGGGGAGGAATTCTAAATGGTGTTGGACAGTCTTTTTGGGAGTATATTGATATCGGTAAGTGAAGAGTGTACATTAGACTGCATAAACCTGATTCACAGGAACGGCATAAACACAACTAAGATAATAAAAAAAGAGGGATTATTTTCATTTAAGGTGAGATTGTCAAAAGCGAAGAAAGTGTTATCTTTGCTTGACAAATCGGGCATAAAAGTTTATAGTATAAAGGGGGAGGGTTTCCCTTTTTTAATAAAGCGATATCATAGACGCGCGGGTATCGTGATCGGGGCACTTCTGTTTTGTCTGATCATCGGAATATCCGATAACTACGTGTGGCAAATACAATATTCAGGAAACGAAAACATTGCGGATTCTGTCGTTGAGCAGCAGCTTTTGGATGCAGGCTTCGGTGTCGGAACTTATATTCCCGACGTTGATTTTTACAGCCTTTGCAACGTGTTTTTGCAGAATAGCGAGGACTTCTCCTTTATATCGGTAAATATGGAGGGAACAACTGCCAAAGTAGAGCTTCGCGAACGCAAGATAAAGACGAACTCTGAAGATATAAAAGCCTCCAATCTCGTTGCAAAATACAGCGGTCAAATAGAAAGTATGACCGTCTATGAAGGTAAGACCGTGATCGAAAAGGAGGACGTGGTCAAAGAAGGAGAGCTTCTTGTGAGCGGGTTCCTTGAAAAGACCTACGGGTTTGACATAGTCAGATCGAGAGGCAGTGTTTATGCTTACGTTACAAGGCATTTTGAAATAGATATTCCCTTTGAAAAAACTGTAAAGGAATATACGGGCAAAAAACAGACAGATAAAGAACTTATATTTTTCGGCAATATTTTTTCTTTTGGAAAAAACATTGACGGAAGCTATGATAAGTATGATATTGTAACAGATCGAGAGCGGCTGGTGCTTTTTGACAGAATAAAGCTGCCTATGATACTGAATAAGACCACGGTGAAGGAGTATAAAGAAAGCTATATAACCTTGACCGAGGATGAGGCGAGAAATGAGGCGGAGAAAAGACTAACCGAGCTTATGGCAGAGGAGCTTCTTGATGCCGATATACTCGAAAGAAAAGTAACGCCGGTGGTAACGGAAAAATCGTACAAGCTTGTGTGCGACGTTTACTGCATAACGGATATAGCTTTGGAAAAAGAAATAACGGTTGATTAAAACAGTAAAAAAACGAAAGGAAATACCAAATGGCAGAAAAGGTTTTGCTTACCGATACTTTTGAGCAGACATCGGTGATCTTCGGTAATTTTGACGTAAACATTCAAATGATCGAAAATGCATTCGGCGTCAAGATCACAAACCGAGATACGGAGAAAACGGCGGGAAATGCCGTTGTAGTATCGGGAGAGCAGGAAAACGTCGAAAATGCATATACTGCTTTGGCATATTTGAAAAAGCTGTCGGTGCTTGATGATTCTGTATCTGAGCAGAACGTCGATTACGTCATAAGCATGGTCAAGGACGGCAGAGAAGATGAGCTTCAGGATTTCGGTGACGATTGTATTTGTATTACAAGCCGCGGTAAGCCCATTAAGGCGAAGACGGTAGGACAGAAGCACTACGTCGAGGCTATCAAGAATAATATGGTCGTTATGGGTATAGGCCCGGCGGGTACGGGCAAGACTTTTCTTGCAGTAGCGATGGCTGTCACAGCACTCAGAAATAAGCAGGTGAGCCGAATCATTTTGACAAGACCTGCTGTCGAGGCGGGCGAAAAGCTGGGCTACCTTCCGGGAGATCTGCAGAATAAGATCGATCCCTATTTAAGACCCCTTTACGATGCCATGTATGAGATGATGGGCGGAGAAAACTATCTCAGAAACCTCGAAAAGGGTGTGATCGAAATCGCCCCCTTGGCATATATGAGAGGACGAACGCTTGACGACTCGTTTATCATCCTTGACGAGGCGCAGAACACCACTCCCGAGCAGATGAAGATGTTTTTAACCCGACTCGGCTTCAATACAAAGGCCGTTGTGACGGGCGATATCACGCAGACAGACCTTCCGTTTGGTAAAAAGAGCGGTCTTGTCGAGGCTATGAAGATACTGAAGGACGTCGAGGGAATACACATCCACAACTTTACCTCGCGCGACGTTGTGAGACATAAGCTCGTACAGCGCATAATCAATGCATACGAAAAGTACGAAAAAGAAAATATGGATAAAGCAAAGAATACAAGAGTAATAAAAAGAACGGTGAACTGATATGAAAGTAACTTATTATATAACAAATGAGCAAGAAAAGATCGAGTTTTTGCCCGAATACGAGGAGCTTATAAAAAAGGCTGTCGAGGGTACTTTGGCTTATGAGGGGATCGATAGGAACTGTGAAATATCGGTTACCTTTACCGATAACGAGAGTATCAGAGAATTAAACCGTGAATACAGAGATATTGACCGCGAGACCGACGTTTTGTCATTTCCGATGGAGGATATGGATGAGCTTGACGGGGACGGAGATGTGGTGCTCGGTGACGTAGTTATTTCGCTCGAAAAGGCAAAAGAGCAGGCGGAAGAATACGGTCACTCACTCGAAAGAGAGATATCCTTCCTTTGTGTGCACTCTTGCCTGCATCTACTCGGCTATGATCACGAAACAGGCGAAGAGGACGAGAAGGAAATGTTCGGTAAGCAGGAAGAAATACTGAAAAAGATCGGTCAGGAAAGATAAATAATCAAAAAAGAGGTAAAAATGAAAAGAACGGCTTTTATTGCAATAGTAGGCAGACCAAACGTAGGAAAATCAACGTTGCTTAATGCACTTATGGGCGAAAAGATCGCTATAGTATCGAAAAAACCGCAGACTACAAGAAACAGGATCACGGGAATCCTTACACAAGGCGACGATCAGTACGTATTCCTTGACACACCCGGTATGCATAAGCCCAAGACGAAGCTCGGGGATATAATGGTTAAAAACGTAAGAAAGACCGTTGGTGAATCGGATGCGGTAATTCTTGTGGTCGACGCTTCGTATGCTCCCGGTCAGATCGAGGAGGGCTTTATTGAAAGGATCAAAAAGAATGAGCTTCCCGCAATCTTGGTAATAAACAAGACCGACAAGGCGGATGCAGAGCAGATAGGCGAGACTATCAAGGCATATTCGGCTCTGCACGATTTTAAGTCTATCATTCCCATCGCCGCGATCAAGAATGACGGAACGGACATTGCGCTTAAAGAGGCTGAGGGCTTTATGAAGGAGGGCGAGTGGTTTTTCCCTGAGACGGCATTGACCGATCAGCCCGAAAGACAGATCGCATCGGAAATTATCCGCGAAAAACTTCTGCGTACTCTTGACGAGGAGATACCTCACGGTACGGCTGTAATAGTCGATACCTTTGAAGAGGGCAAGAATATCTTGAAGATCAATGCAACGGTTTATTGCGAAAAGGAAAGTCACAAGGGTATTATTATCGGCAAGGGCGGCGAGACCCTCAAAAAGATCGGTACATACGCAAGAGAGGATATGGAAGCCTTTTTTGAGACAAAGGTATTTTTGAATATTTGGGTAAAGGTAAAGGAAAATTGGAGAGACTCGCAGTCTGTTATATCCAATTTTGGCTTTAAGCTCGACTGATGGCTGAAAATGATTTAATAAAAATAAAGGGTATTGTGACCAGAGCCGTACAGTACAAGGAGAATGACAAAATTTTGACGGTGTTGACCGCCGAAATGGGACTTATCTCGGTATACTGCCACGGTGCTCGAAGCAACAAAAGCAAATACCTTACCTCGACCAGACTGTTTTGCTATTCGGAGTTTGTGCTCACTCGTAAGAAGGATTTTTACTACATCAAAGAGGCTGATTATATAGAGGCATTTTTCGATATAGTAAACAGTGTGGACAAGCTGTTTTTGGGACAGTATTTTCTCGAGGTAATAAACGAAATATGCGTCGAGGGCGAAAGACAGGACGGCTCGCTTCGCCTTGTGCTTAATTCGCTCTACGCCTTGGCGTCCGATCTGTGCGACGTCAAAAAAATAAAAAGCACGTTTGAATTACGTGCTTGTGTCGAAATGGGTGTCAGTCCAAACCTGTCTTCTTGTCGCGGCTGCGGAAGGACAGACTCCGAGGTGTACTATTTCGACGTTGTAAACGGAGATTTCTTTTGCAGGGATTGCTTGCTGTCGCAGGAAAGGGAAAGAAGCATCAGCCTTGAGAATGAGGCTGTCGGAGCTTATATTGCCGTTTCTCCGTCGGTGGCTACAGCGGTTCGTTTTGTGGTAAATGCAAGACCCGAAAGGCTGTTTTCGTTTACTCTTTCAGAAGAGGCTATGAAGGACTTTTATTCACTTTCCGAAAAGTATTTGCTTAATCAGGTCGGTAAGAGCTTTATAACCCTGGATCTTTATAACGAACAAATTAAATAATTAAAAGAGAAAGAAAAATGGCATTTGAAAAAGCATTAAAAACACTTGAATTTGATAAAATAACAGAAATTTTATCCTCTTTTGCTCATACACAGGGGGCAAAGGAGATGGCAAGAGCGCTTGTGCCGTCGACAGACGTTTGGGAAATAAAATACACGCTCGGACAGACGACGGATGCATTGGAATATATAAACAAGAAGGGAACACCATCATTCGGAAACGTGAGCGACGTGTCGTTTTCGGTTGATAACGCAAAAAAGGGAGCATCTCTTGCTCCGGCGACCTTGCTTGAGATCGCAAACGTTTTGCGCACCTCGCGTGGGCTTATCGAGTATTCCAAGGGTGGGGTCGACGAGGATAACGGTCTTATAGAAATATTCGACAGACTCTATGCCGACAAGAATCTTGAAAACAGAATTTACAGAGCGCTTCCGTCAGAGGATACCGTTGCCGACGAGGCAAGTCCCGCGCTCGGTGATATAAGAAGAAAGATCAGAAACACCAATACGAAGATACGTGACACGCTTCAAAAGTATATAAACAGCCCCGCATATTCCAAATATCTGCAGGAAAACATTATAACTATCCGAAACGGAAGATACGTTATCCCGGTAAAGGTGGAATACAAAAACGAGATAAGAGGTCTTGTGCACGACACCTCGTCGACGGGGTCAACTCTGTTTATCGAGCCGATGCCTGTTGTTGATGCAAACAACGAACTGCGAGAGCTTGAAAACAAAGAAAAGGTCGAGATCGAAAGAATTTTGTATATGCTTTCGTCTGCCTGCGCCGATTTCGGTGACGAGATCGTATTGAACTACGGCAATATAACATTGCTTGCATTTATTTTTGCAAAAGCGGAGCTTTCGGTAAGTATGAAGGCTTGTAATCCTACGATTACCGAAAAAAGAGAGTACAAGCTTGTATCGGCAAGACATCCGCTGCTTGACAAAAGCAAGGTCGTTCCTATATCCGTGTCGCTCGGTGACGGGTTTGATACACTTGTAATAACGGGCCCCAATACCGGCGGTAAAACAGTTTCTCTGAAGACCTTGGGGTTACTTGCGCTTATGGCGCAGGCGGGACTTCATATACCTTGCTCAGAGGCATCATCCGTGTGTGTATTTTCAAACGTACACGCAGATATCGGTGATGAGCAGAGTATAGAGCAGTCGCTTTCCACCTTCTCATCACACATGGTCAACATAATAAAGATCACTCAAAACGTTACCCAAAACGATTTGGTCCTTTTTGATGAATTGGGAGCAGGAACTGACCCTGTCGAGGGTGCGGCACTTGCTATGGCTGTGCTTGAGCATGTGAGAAAAAATGGCGCACTTTGTGCGGCAACCACCCACTATGCGGAATTGAAAGCCTATGCGCTTGAAACCGAGGGTGTAACAAACGGTTCTTGTGAATTTGACATAAACACGCTGAAGCCTACCTACAGACTTATAATAGGTACTCCCGGTAAGTCCACCGCATTCGAAATTTCATCAAAGCTCGGACTCGGTGACGATATAGTAGACCATGCTCGGGCATTGGTTTCCAAAGAGAATAAAAAGTTTGAAGAGGTCATAGGCAGACTTGACGAAAGCCGTATGGAGCTTGAAAGCCGAACGGAAGATGTCGAGAGAATGAAGGCAGAGTTCGAAGAATACAAAAAGAATGCGGAGAGCAGAATATTTGAGGCTGAAAAACGTGCCGAAAAAGAACTCAAAACCGCAAGAGAGCAGGCGGCAAGGATCCTCGGAAGCGCACGGAATACAAGCGAATTCGTGCTTGATCAGCTTGATAAGCTGAAAAAGCAGAAGGATGCCGAGGATGCGGCAAAGCGTCTTGAGGAGCAGAGAAACGTGATCAGGACGAAACTGAAGTTTGCCGACGAGGAGATAGATCCCGTAATCGAGCGTAAGGTCGGAGAGGGATATGCATTACCGAGACCCTTGAAGCTTGGTGACGAGGTACTGCTTGTCAATATCAATAAGCTCGGAACTGTAACCAAACTGCCTAATTCGAACGGAATTGTAGAGGTACAGACCGGTAACTTGAAAACCAAAACAACTCTTTCTAATCTTGTTTTGAACGAAAGTGCAAAAAGAATAGAAGCAAAAAAAGAAAAGGCGAGGGCTTCCGCCATTGCATCGTTTAAGCGTGATTTCAAGCCTACTATTGACGTAAGAGGGCAGACGGGTGACGATGCCTGGTTTATGATCGACAAGTATTTTGACGATGCGAAGATATCCTCTGTTAAGTCTGTCACTATCCTTCACGGTAAGGGTACGGGAGCTTTGCGTACGGCGATATGGAAGTATTTGAAGCAGGATAACAGAATTGAAAGCTTCAGAGCGGGTAAATACGGTGAGGGAGACTACGGAGTGACCGTTGTTGACCTCAAATAAACACAAAAAGGAAAAAGAAAATGGATGAATTGCTTGGAAGAATAAACGAGCTTGCCCATAAAGCCAAAACAGTCGGACTTACAGTGGAGGAGCAGGCAGAGCGCGATTCGCTCCGCGCGGAATACATTAAGCAGTTCCGTGCATCCATGCGCGGAATACTCGATAACACCTACGTGCAGTATCCCGACGGAACGAAAAAGAAGATAACGAAAAAATAAAAAAAGCGTGCATTCCGAGACTTCCCATAAGGAAGTCTCGCAGTTTTATTCGCCTCGTTTCCCTCGGCGAGTTATATTGCTACGCAGTTTTATTATGCTTCGCATAGTGTTATTGAAGCCAATAGGCTTCAATAACACTATTACCGCAGGTAATAATATCACTCCGACGAAGTCGGAATATAACTTGAATAATATCGCTCAATATGTTATCATAATATGGGTTTGGGCATAGCACAATAAAGCATTTGTACTTACAAATGCGATGCTGGTTCTTCTAAAACAGTTTGATAAATAA